>JAZNQA010000129.1:0-6160 GCA_045589915.1 Candidatus Enterenecus sp. | reverse complement strand
GCGTGTAGTACCGTCAATTGTATTACACTGTAACAATATTTTACCATCCATTATTGTGATAGTCAACAATTTTCTTGTGAAAGTTTAACATCATTTTGTGCATCTTTGCAAGAAAAACTGCAGGGAGCAGGCATCCTGCCTGCTCCCTGCTGTTTGTGGTAGATGTAGATATTATTTCGGCGCATAGAACAGCCGGAGGATGAGCTCGTCCAGCTTTTCCTCGTCCACATGGAACTCGTAATACTGCTCGCCTCTCACGTTGTCGCCCTCCGGGGTGACCAGCTCCGCTATGGCATAATCCCCATAGCGTTCCAGCATCCCGCTGATGGTATTCACCGAGCAGTCCGACACCACATAGGGGGCCACCTCCTCGTAGGCGGACAGGATGAACTGGCTGTCCTGCTCCAGCTTTCCCTGCAAGGCGTCAAAGAAGCCGCTGATGTACTCCTTTTGGCGCTCGATACGGGACAGGTTGAGCTGGTCTCCCACGCCCTGACGGGTGCGCACAAAATGGATCGCCTGCTCGCCCAACAGAGTCACCCTGCCCATGGGGATGGTGGGATCCACCGGGGAAAAGTCGTCCTTCACCGTGACCGTCACGCCGCCCACGGCGTCGTTCAGCACGGTGATGGCATCCATGTTCATGGACAAATAGTAGTCGATACGGATACCGTACAGGAAGTCAGACACCGCCCTGGCCGTGTTCTCGCAGCTATCCTCCAGACCGGAGCCATAGGTGTGGGCCAGCGCCAACTGTGCCACGGCGGTACCGGCGGGCTTCCCGCCGATGCCCAGCACCGGCATTTCCAGCATGGTATCACGGTTCAGATACAGGATCCTGCACTCCTCATTCTTCTCATCGAAGATGAGCAGCATCACCATATCGGCGGCGCCGGGGTTGTTGTAGGAGCCGCTGTCCTCCACCGGCCCCTGCTGGTCGATGCCCATGACCAGCATCACGGTAATGTCCTGACGGGGGAAGTAATCAACACCATCTCTGGTGATCGTCTTGGATTCGACCGTCCCGCCCGGCTCCTGCCCTTTACGAAAAACAGTGGACTCCAGGATCTGGAGCCCACTGTAAATCATGACAAGCACCAGGAGCAGGATGACGCAGGGCAGCACAATGCTGCGCTTGGAAGTTTGCTTTTTCATAGCAGCCATCCCATTCCTTCCATTGTGATCGGAGCGCGCTTACTTCGCAGCACCCTTGCGGCGGAAGACCACGACCAGGCCAACCAGCACGGCGGCGGAGGCCACCATCAGCACGGTCCACAGAACCACCTGGGAGTTGTCGCCGGTGGGGGGGATCTCAGCCTCACCCATGGGGACGGCGAACGCCACAGGGCAAAAATCCTCAAACACGCAGGTCACGGTATTGTCACCATTGTTGGTCACGGAGACGATGTCGCCCCACGCACCATTCTTGTAGGTCATGACGGTGACATCGGCGTCGGCATCCACGTTCACCTTGAAGGTGAGCTGCAGGGTCACGCCCACAGGCTCCAGCATTTCAGGATGCTCGGCACACAGCCAGCTCACATCAAACAGGTCACGGATCACCATGCTGCTGGCATCCAGACCCTCGCCATAGGGCAGCTCCATCTCGCCGCTCATCAGCTTGGCATACACATCCAGCAGGAGGTCACGGGCCGCCGCAGGGATGTCCTGAGAGGTCTCAGCCTCGGCC
Organism: Candidatus Enterenecus sp.; assembly: GCA_045589915.1. Taxonomy (GTDB): domain Bacteria; phylum Bacillota; class Clostridia; order Oscillospirales; family Oscillospiraceae; genus Enterenecus. Next base: position 4,470 of record JAZNQA010000129.1, on the reverse strand, counting down.
ACGGAGGTGACCACCAGGCAGCCGTCATCCAGATAGCCGATGATATCGCCCTCGTCATTGAGGAACGCACCGAGGTGGGGGTTGCCATCCTCATCCAGCACGGGGACGATATCAGGGTTGCCCTTATAGCCAATGCTGGGCACAAATGTATCATCGGCGGCCGCAGCAAAGGCGGGACACACCATGGACACGCACAACAGAACACCGATCAAACAAGACAACAGCTTCTTCATTGCATTCAACTCCTTTACCATATTAACCATGTGCAGAAATGCACGATTGACTACAGTTCAGCGCCCCGATCCCGCCCCAGCAGTTCATGGGCCACACGATTGATCCCGTCGATCACTGCTCCGCCCAGCCGATGCCCGATCACCTGCAGGGCTGCGCCGAGATTGGGGCTGCGCCCGGTGAGATTGTGGCAATCGGAGCCCAGCAGGTGGATCTGATTGCGCTCCAGCATACCCAGCCCCATTCGGGCTGACAGCTTGCGGAGAAAAAAGCCGGCATTGGCCTGCACCAACACATCCATTTGCTCCAACCGCTGGGGAATACCATGGGTATGGAACGGCGAAATATAGCGGTCGATGTGAGCCAGCACGGGGATCACACCACGTTTGGCACGGATGGCAGCTAATTCCTGATACATCCGTTCCGACCAGGGAGGGTGTGGCATCTCTAACAAAATACACCTTTTTCCCGCAATTGTCAACTGTTCCAGCGCATCTGAGTCACTTATCCCGTAAAAAAAGTATACTTCTGCGCCGATGCTGACCTCAGGCAGGCCCTCATGCCGCTCCATTTCCTCCCGCAGCCGCAGCTCTGCCTCCCGGCGCCGGTTCAGAAAGCGCTCCGGCGTGTCGTGCTGGGCATAGAAGTGAGGCGTGGCCACCACATGGCGGATCCCCTGCTCTGCCTCCATCCGAAGCATGGCGATGGACTCCTCCACGCAGGTGCTGCCGTCGTCAATGCCGGGCAGGATGTGGGAATGGAAGTCAACAGCCATACTCATTCATCCTGTCCGCTCCGTGGCTCTTCCTTCACGCTCCCGGCCTTGTTTGCGGCGGCGAGGTGACTGCCCTCGTACCGTGCCTGATACCGCTTGTAGTACTTCTTTTTGTAGTATCCGCCGGTGTGCTCCGTGGCGCAGTTGTAGACCACACCCAGGATCTTGGCCCCGATGAACTCAAACTGACGCACAGCGGCGGCGAACACGCTGCGGTTGCAGTAGTTCTGGCGAGCCACCAGCAGGATGCCGTCTGTCTGCTTAGCCACTGCCATGGCATCGCTCACCTCGCCTACGGGCGGGAAATCCAGAATGATATAGTCGTAGGTCTCCCGCAGACTTTGCAGCAGCTTGCTCATTCTGGCAGAGCTGAGCAGCTCGGTGGGATTGGGGGGAGTGCGGCCGGCGGCCAACACGGAAAAGGCATTCTCATGGTCCTTGATGCCGCACTTCTGAATGAGAGGTGCCAGCTCACTCTGCCCGGACAGGTAGCTGGACAGGCCGGGGGACTTCTCGATGGAGAGCTTGGCGGCCAGAGAGGGTCTGCGCATATCGCAGTCGATGAGCAGCACCCGTTTATCCAGTTCGGACAGGGTGTAGGCCAGATTGACCGAGGACAGACTCTTGCCCTCGCCGGTGAGGGCGCTGGACACGCCGATGATGCGGCACTTGTTGTCGTCGGCAAAGGAGAACTGCAGCTTGGTGCGCAGCAGCTTATACGCCTCCGCTGCGGCAAAGCTGATCTCGCTGCCGATGAGGGCCGGCTGGGCGCCCTGTCTGGAGGCTCCCACCCGTGCGCCGGTCTTATTCTTGCTGCCATAGCCGTAGTAGTATCCGCCTTTGCCGGATGCCGTCATGTCGGGCACGGCAGCCAGAATGGGATGTTTGCAGCTTTGCTCGATGTCCTCCTCGGTACGCACGGTGGTATCCATCAGCTCCCGCAGGACGATGATGGCGGCGCACACCACAAACCCCAGCAGGAAGCCCATTATGGCATTTTTGGAATAGCTGGGGGAGCTGGGGCTGGAGGCCACCACGGCGGCATCCACCACCTTGGCAGAGGTGCCTTCGATGATGCCGGAGATCCGCTTGGGCAGGATATAGGCGATGGCGTCCGCAATGCGGTCCGCTTCCTCCGGGTCGGGGCTGGTGACCACCACCCTGAAGATCTCCGTGGAGTTGACGGAGGCGGCGGAAATCATGCCCTTCAGCTCAGAGTAGGAGCGATCCACACCGGCATAGTCAATGACATCATTCAGGGTGGTTCTGGTTTTGAGAATCACGATGTAGGAATTGACCAGATCCTTGGACGCCGTAAGGTCACCGGCCGTGACACTGAAGGAGGTATCGCCCACAGAGAGAGAGTTGTTGTTCACATAAAACATGGCCGAAGACTGATACTGGGGGGTGACGAAGAAAAAGGTGCCTAAAAAGGCGATCACCGCACATAAAACAGCCGCAATGCCCACCAGCCAGATCCGCTGCCACACCGCACGGAACAGCCGCTTCAGGTCAACTTCTCTCTCGATGTTCTGTTCTCTGATCTTCTCGCTCATGTGTTGACCTCCGCATGAAATCAATCAAAAGCCGCTACTGCGGCCGACAAGGGGCGCAATGCCCCTGATTATCCTATTACCACTTTATAACACCGCAGAAACCTTGTCAAGCTTCGGCGCTCAAAATTTGCGCCACACCATTCTGTTCACCACGCCGGTGTAGCTTTGAATCAGCTTGACTACCTTGGTGGACACGTTCTCCTCCACATAGTCGGGCACGGGGATGCCGTGCTCTCCTCTGCGGTTCAGCTCCACCGCCGTGTCCACCGCCTGGAGCAGGGACGCAGCATCAATGCCCGCCAGCACGAAGCACCCCTTGTCCAGCGCCTCAGGGCGCTCGGTGGAGGTGCGGATGCACACCGCCGGAAAAGGATGCCCCACCGAGGTGAAGAAGCTGGACTCCTCCGGCAGGGTGCCGGAATCGGACACCACGGCAAAGGCGTTCATCTGCAGGCAGTTGTAGTCATGGAATCCCAAAGGCTCATGCTGAATGACACGCCTGTCCAGCACGAAGCCGGACTGCTCCAGCCGCTTTTTGGAGCGGGGATGGCAGGAGTACAGGATGGGCATATCGTACTTCTCCGCCATTTTGTTGATGGCGGTGAACAGCGAAGTGAAATTCTGCTCGGTGTCGATGTTCTCTTCCCGATGGGCGGAGAGCAGAATATACTTCCCCTTTGCCAGCCCCAGGCGGGCGTGGACGTCGCTGGCCTCGATGCTGCCCAGATTATGATGCAGCACCTCCGCCATGGGGGAGCCGGTGACATAGGTGCGCTCCTTGGGCAGTCCGCAGTCGGCCAGATAGCGGCGGGCGTGCTCGGAATAGCACAGGTTCACATCGGAAATGATGTCCACGATGCGGCGGTTGGTCTCCTCCGGCAGGCACTCATCCTTGCAGCGGTTGCCCGCCTCCATGTGGAAGATGGGGATGTGCAGCCGCTTGGCGCCAATGACGGACAGGCAGGAGTTGGTATCCCCCAGCACCAGCACCGCATCCGGCTTGCTGTCCACCATGAGCTGATAGCTCTTGGCAATGATATTGCCCATGGTCTCGCCCAGATCGCTTCCCACCGCATCCAGATAGACCTCCGGATCATCCAGACCCAGATCGTGGAAGAACACACCGTTGAGGTTATAGTCATAGTTTTGGCCAGTATGGGCGAGTATGGTGTCAAAATAAGTGCGGCACTTTTTGATTACTTCAGACAGGCGGATGATCTCCGGCCGGGTGCCCACAATAATCAGCAGCTTCAGTCTGCCATCATGTTTGAAAGAGGGGGTCTGATCCATTTATGTCACCTTCTCAAAAAAGGTATCGGGATGATCGGGGTCAAAGGGTTCGCTTGCCCACATGACGGTCACCAGATCATGGGTATCGCTCAGGTTGATGATATTGTGCGTATAGCCCGGGAGCATATGGACAGCCTCGATCTTGTCGCCGCTGACCTCAAACTCCAGCACCTCGTCAGAGCCGATCCTCCGCTGCTGGATCAGGCCATGGCCGGACACCACAATGAAAAACTCCCACTTGCTGTGGTGCCAGTGCTGTCCCTTGGTGATGCCGGGCTTGGAAATATTCACGGAAAACTGACCGCACCGGGCCGTTTTCAGCAGCTCGGTGAAGCTGCCCCGCTCGTCCACATTCATCTTCAGCGGGAAGCGGACCGCTCCCCGGGGCAGGTAGGACAGATATGTGGAATACAGCTTCTTGGCGAAAGACCCGGAGGGGATCTCGGGCATGAGCAGGGTTTGGGGTTGCGCCTTAAAGGTGTGGAGCAGATCGACGATCTCCCCCAGCGTCACCCGGTGGGTGGTGGGCACATAACAATAGCGGCCCGTTGGGGCAGCCAAAGGCGCAAGCCCATCGTAATCGCAGCGGTGCGCCTTCCCTTCCAGCGCATTCAGCAT
>JAZNQA010000128.1:0-4977 GCA_045589915.1 Candidatus Enterenecus sp. | reverse complement strand
CCGCAGCACCGCCTGCTTGGAGAAGATGGTGATGCCCCGCTCCCGCTCCAGCGCATCGGTGTCCAGAAAGGCGTCGCCGTGGTCTACCCGCCCCAGCTTGCGCAGGTTGCCCGACAGGTACATCAGCCCCTCGGACAGGGTGGTTTTGCCCGCATCCACATGGGCAAGGATGCCCACCGTCAGCCGCTTCATCGCCATCCCTCCTTTCCGCACAATTTTTCTCATCATATCATATTACCGTTTTCAGGACAAGCAAAAGGAGGGCGCAGATGCGCCCTCCTTTTGCTTGCCGGAGTAGTTGTATGGCCAAATTTTGAATATTACGGACGGATTTCCAATCTCACCACAGTGATGTTTCCGCATGCATCGCATTCATACATTTTTGATATCGGGTAATCCAGTTCGGGCGAATGCACCTGCATCCATTCATCCATCACATGACATTTCGAACAAACAGGATAATACGCAACTGAAATTGCATCCCCTATTTTGGTGGCATTTACTACCACACAATTTTGAATTTTCAGCACGTCCAGAGGATTGTATACGTACCATGCATCCGCTTCAATGTCTGCACTTTCCCTCGGTTTCTCGCTTCCGCATTCTATGCACACCCCGTATGAGTATTCATGCTCTTTGCTGGTCGTTATAATCTCCTCACTGCCGCAGTTTACACAAGTTCGTTTTGTTTCCCCAACCTTGCTGCAGGTTGCTTCTCTGATGACAGTTTCCCTGAACTCATGATCGCAGGTATAATAAGTTCTCTGTGCGTTCACTTCTTCAAGCGTGATCTCATGCCAATCCGGAGTTCCACTTGTATGCTTATATGTAACTACCTCACCGGATGGCTCTAATGAGACGGCTACACGCCGCCCCCATCCATACCACGATCCATAATGTCGTTTTACCTCAATCCAAATGGTGTCGCTGAATAAAGAAGCAACTACTCTATATTCATCATACGAAGTGATATCCCCTGAGATATCGCCGTTTGAATACCAAGTTTCCTCTGCGCACAACCCATTATCAAAGGCATATACGTATGTCCAACTATCAGTATACTTTATGAAAATTTTCCCTTCCAAGAATTCCCTGACCTTATTCTCCTTCATACCAGTAACGACTAATGCTACTGCAGATAGCGCAACAATGGCCGCTAAAGCAATAGCAAAAATCAATTTATGTTTCTTAATAAAGCCCCCTACTTTCAATGCAACCCCTTTTATAGTAAATTCCTGCTCACTTATGCACTGATTATTGCAATATCGTTCAGTCACCTCAGAGATAAGCTGATTCGCCCTGGAAATCGTATGCCTTGATATTAGATCCTCGCTCGTAATTCCCTCAGGCAAATCTTCCGCCTGACCGATTTCAATAAACTCACATTCGCAGAATCTGCTGATATCATGCTTATGAAATTCTTCCTCTGCTGCTTCGGCGGTTGCGAGAATCTCACACAGGTAATATGTATGTTCGACAGGATCTTTCGTCCATACTAGATCTCCGGCCTCAAAAGAATCAATGTACTTCTTTGCAGTTGAAAACGCAGTATCGTCCGAACCCGCGTCATATCCTACCCAACCGATCCCTAAAATGCCATTCGATTTGCAGAACTCGAATTTTGACATTCCCAAATTCGCATTAGGTTCGTCCCTGTTGTCCCTAAGATTCATCAACCAGACGTTCATTTACGTTTTCTCCTTTCAGTAAACAAATGTGCAGAGAACTCGCACTAAAATATCGTCGTTCATAACCATACGGTTATAAACGACGATATTTTATCATCTGCATGATATGATGTCAACACCAATCGGTTATGGGAGTAGGTGCAAAGCATGGATAATCACTATCCTATGCTCAAAAACTTGCGAGAGGATCACGATTTGTCACAGCAGCAAGTCGCAGATTATCTTGGAATGAAGCAGCCGCAGTACAGCCGCTATGAGCGGGGTCTGCGTGACGTTCCCACAGACGTGTTGATCCGCCTGGCACAGCTTTATATGACATCAACGGACTATATCTTGGGACTTACCAATAACCCAACCCCTTATCAAAGGAAATAACACAACCCGTAACCGCAAACAGCTTCACACCACCCACACAAAGCTCGCAGGCATCCCGCCTGCGAGCTTTTGTTCAGAACAATCCCACGACCCAGAGAATCATACCGTAGACAACGCTCGCAGAAATACCATACGCCAACACGGGACCTGCAACGGTGAAGAGCTTTGCCCCCGTGCCGGTGACGAAGCCCTCGCTTTTGAACTCCAGCGCCGGGGACACCATGGCATTGGAAAAGCCGGTGATGGGCACCAGCGTGCCCGCCCCGGCCCGCTTGGCGATGTCGTCGAACACCCCAAGGCCGGTCAGCAGGGAGGCCAGAAAAATCAGCGTGATGGACACCCAGGTGCCCGCATCCTCCTTGGATGCCCCCCAGCTCTGGTACAGGGTGGACAGCACCTGCCCCAGCGTGCAGATGGCGCCGCCCACGCAGAACGCCCAGATCATATCCTTCCAGATGGGGGAGGGCTGCGCCCGCTGGCTGACATACTTGTTATATTCCTGATTGGACATATTCATAAAGGCTCACCTCGCCGATTAGTATGTCCCAATCAATCCAAATCATGCAAAAAACGGGCGCTGTGCGCCCGTTTTTTGCCGCCCCTTTTGCCTCCCTCTGATGAGGGAGGTGGCCCCGCAGGGGCCGGAGGGAGAGACTGAAAACGCATCTCTCCCCCAGTCAGCCTGACGGCTGACAGCCCCCTCGTCAGAGAGGGCCAAGGGCCGCTCCCGCTTCTTATTCCTTCGGCACTCCGTCCGTTCTGATTTTCTCCAGCGTGTTGGCCAGCGTGGCGCTCTCCTGCACCTCCAAAATGTCACCGATCAGGCGGTTGGATAACAGGAAGCCTTCCGGGGTAAAATGCCATCGGCGGTCTGTGCGCACCGCCCAGCCCCGCTGCTCGTACTCCGCCAGCTTGGCGGCAATGGGGTCGAAGTTCATATAGTATTCCCGCCGGTACTCCCACTCCTCGATGCCGTGGGTGGTACGCAGGCGAAGCATCAGGTACTCGCTGCCCCGCTCCCGCCGGGGAATACGCTCCGATTCGGTCAGCAGCTCGCCCCCCTCCAGCACGCCACGGATATAGCCGTTCACGTCCCGGACGTAGGCATAGCGGCAGCCGCCGAAGTCGGAGTGGGCGGCGGCGCCTATGCCCATATAGGGCTGCCCCATCCAATATTTCAGGTTGTGGCGGGACTGGCAGTCCGGCTTGGCGAAGTTGGAAATTTCATATTGGGTGTAACCCGCCTGAGCCAGCCGCTCCACCGTCCACAGGTAGAGCGCCGCCTGCACATCCTCGTCGGGCAGCTCCTCCCCCTGCTCCACCCGCAGGGCCAGGGGGGTGCCCTCCTCCACCGTCAGACCATAGCAGGACAGGTGTTCCGGCTCCAGCGTCAGCGCCTTCTCCACCGTCTCCCGCCAACTCTCCTCGGTCTGGCCGGGCAGACCGTAGATGAGGTCGAGATTCAGGCTGTCGATCTTTGCCTCCCTCGCCGCCGCCACGGCCGCCACCACCTGCTCATAGGTGTGGGGGCGGTGGATGCAGCGCAGCTCCTCGTCACAGGCCGACTGCATCCCCATGGACAGGCGGTTCACCCCCGCCTTGTGCAGACGGCGGAGCATTTTGCCGTCCACGCTGTCCGGGTTGGCCTCCACGGTGATCTCCGCCGCCCTGGACACATGGAACCGCTTCTTCAGCGCCGCCAGCAGCTCCAGCAGCCGCTTTTCCCCATACCATGTGGGGGTACCGCCGCCGATATAGATGCTGTCCACCACCTGGCTTTGCGCCAGCGCCCCGCTCTCCCCAATGTGACGGAGCAGCGCCTTCTGGTAGTCGTCCATCAGGTGATCCTGCCCTGCCAGAGAATAAAAATCACAGTAGTCGCATTTGCTGCGGCAAAAGGGAATATGCAGATACAGACCCAAACTGTTGCTCATAGCACGCCTCCGCTCTCTTGCGTATGTCCCTTATTATACGCCCTCCCCCGCCCTATTTCAATCCCGTCATTCGCCTCATCTCTTAATCTGATTTTAATTATTATATTTACTCGTTTTTATATTGACATCTTGCGATATTCCAGATATACTCAGATCATGAAAGGACGGTGTCTGCCATGGAACGCATTTTAACCCCCGACGCATTTGGCAACTTTGGCGAGCTGCCGGAGCTGCCCCACCTGAGAAAACGCCGCAACAAACAGCAGGAGCAGCCCCGTGACCCCTATGACGGGCTGCGGCTCTGGTCTGCCCTCACCCACGGTGCAGGCGCCGTGCTGGCGCTGGCGGGCACCGTGCTGCTCATCGTATGGGCGGCCTTGGCGGGGGGCGACCCGTGGAAGCTGGTGTCCTTCGCCATTTACGGGGCTTCCATGGCGCTGCTGTACACCGCCTCCACCCTGTATCACTGCGTGAATACCTCGGTGGCGGGGCGCATTGCCCTGCGGAAGTATGACCACGCCTGCATCTATTTCCTCATCGCCGGCACCTATACCCCCATCTGTCTGGTGGCGCTGCGGGGCGGCTGGGGCTGGTCTCTGTTCGGGGTCATCTGGGGTCTGGCCATTGCCGGCGTGGTGATGACCGTGCTGTGGATCAACTGCCCCCGCACCCTCACCTCGGTGATCTATATCGCCATGGGCTGGCTGGCCATCATCGCCATCTACCCCCTGTGGACGGCGCTGGGCTGGAAGGGCGTGTTCTGGCTGCTGCTGGGCGGCGTGCTGTACACCATCGGCGGCGTGCTGTACGCCCTCAAGTGGCCGGGGCGCAGCAATCCCCGCTTCGGCTGCCACGAGGTGTTCCATGTGTTTATCGTGCTGGGCTCGGCGGCGCACTTCATGATGATGTGCCGGGCGCTGCTGCCGCTGTAAGTTCATGAAAAAGCGATGTCCGCCGGGTCACCGGCGGGCATCGCTTTG
>JAZNQA010000127.1:0-29056 GCA_045589915.1 Candidatus Enterenecus sp. | reverse complement strand
CACCGCAGGAACCTCGGCCTGTTCTCCGCCACCATCAGCCGTGAGGTGATGGACATCTCGTGGGTGTACCAGCGTGACCCCGCCGAGATCACCGTCCGCCCCGTGGAGGAGAACCGCCCGGACATCCAGCAGTACCGCATTGAGCTGACCGGGCGGGAGCAGAAGCTGGACACGCTGGTGGCTCTGCTCAACGGCGGCCAGTACGAGCGGGCCATTGCCTTTTGCAACACCAAAAACATGACCGACCGTTTAGCCGGTATGCTGAAAATGCGGGGCTTCACCTGTGAGGCCATCCACGGCGACATCCAGCAGCGTGTGCGGGAAAAGACCCTCCAGAAGTTCAAGGAGGGCAAGCTGCGGGTGCTGGTGGCCACCGATGTGGCAGCCCGTGGTCTGGACATCGACGATGTGGATGCGGTGTTCAACTATGATGTGCCCGACGAGCAGGAGTATTACATCCACCGCATCGGCCGCACCGGCCGTGCCAAGCGGCACGGCGTGGCCTACACGCTGGTGGGCACCGTCACCGAGGCGGTGCGGATGCGTGACATTGCCCGCACCATTCGGGCGGACATCCAGCTTTTGAAATATGATGAGGACGGCTGCCTGACCTTGATCGAGCAGGGATCCTGATGGAGCGGCAGGAGAGGCGGAACGCACCGTTTCTCCTGCCTTTTTCGCCAATTTAGGAGGTGTCAGCATGAACATTCACATTCTCGCCGTGGGCGATGTGGTGGGCGATGCAGGCGTGGACTTTCTCCGCCGCCATCTGCCCGCCCTGCGCAAGCTCCACGACGTTCACTTCACCGTGGTCAATGGGGAAAATGCCGCCTGCAACGGCCTGCTCCCCCGGCAGGCGGACGACATTTTTGCCGCCGGAGCCGATGTCATCACCATGGGCAACCATACTTGGGACAAGCAGCAGATCGTGGACTATATGGAGGACAATCCCTATCTCATCCGCCCCGCCAATTATACCGCCCGTGCCCCCGGACGGGGATGGGGCATCTTTGACGGCCCCCATGGGCTCCGTATTCGGGTGGTCAATCTCATCGGCCGCTGCGAGATGGACTCCAACTTTGATAACCCCTTCACCAAGGTGGATGAGATCCTGAAGCGGGACGAGGCCGACCTGACGCTGGTGGACTTCCACGGCGAGGCCAGCAGCGAGAAGGGGGCCATGGCGTGGTATCTGGACGGACGGGCACAGGCGCTGTGGGGCACCCATACCCATGTACCCACCGCTGATGGTCAGGTGCTGCCCGGCGGTCTGGGCTTCGTCACCGACCTTGGCATGACCGGCCCCAGCCAGTCTGTCATCGGCATCCGCCCCAAGCAGGCCATCAACCGCTTTTTGGGCGGCCTGCCCCAGCGGTTCCAGCCTGCCGACGGCCCCTGTAAGCTGGATGCTGTCCTGTTTGAACTGGACACCGCCACCCGCCGCTGCCTCAGCGTGCAGCGGGTGGACGTCACCTGAGGAGGGAAGCCTGTGAAAATTCTCCATGCCGCTGATTTCCATCTGGATTCCCCCTTCCGTCACCTGGATGCACGGCAGGCCATGATCCGCCGCCGTGAGCTGCGGGAGCTGCCCTGGCGGCTGGCCGAGCTGGCCCGTGAGGAGGGCGCGGAGCTGGTGCTCCTCCCCGGCGACCTGTTTGATGGCGAGCGGGTCTACCCGGAAACCGTGGAGGCGCTGGCCGATGCGCTGGCCTCCATCCCCGCCCCGGTGGTCATCGCCCCCGGCAATCACGATCATTGTCGTCCCGGCTCCCCCTATCTGACCGGCCGATGGCCGGACAATGTACACATCTTTACCGAGGTCGCCATGAGCACCATCGACCTGCCCGAGCTGGGCTGTGCCGTCCACGGCTGCGCCTTCACCGCACCCCATCGGGAGGACGACCCGCTCCGTGGCTTTGCCGCCCCCTCGGACGGCAGACTTCACCTGCTCTGCGTCCACGGCGAGGTGGGGCAGGAGGGACGGTACGCCCCCATTGCCCCCCAAGGGTTGGCAAATTCCGGGGCGGCCTATGCCGCATTGGGGCACATCCACGCCTGCTCCGGCCTGCAATGGGCGGGAGGCACCCCGTGGGCCTACTCCGGCTGCCCGGAAGGACGGGGCTTTGACGAGTGCGGGGACAAGGGCGCCCTCATCATCACCATGGACACAAACGGCGTTCACTGTGCCTTCCGTTCCCTGTGCCGCCGTCAATATCGTATCGAAACGGTGGAGGTGGATCGGTTTGGAGACTGCCTGCCCGCCACGCCCAGCCCCGATCTGGTGCGCATCCTGCTCACCGGGGAATGTGCGCAGGCCCCCGATCTGGCCGCCCTGACGGCGCAGGCGGCGCCCCACTTCTTCCATGTGGAGCTGCGGGACGAGACCACCCTGCCCCAGGAGCTGTGGGCACGGGCGGAGGAGGACAGTCTCACCGGCCTGTTCCTGCGGGAGATGCGCCGCCGTCTGGAGGTGGCCCCTGACGGGGAGCGAGCCGCTGTGCTGCTGGCCGCCCGCTTCGGGCTGGCTGCGCTGGAGGGAAGGGAGGACATCCGCCCATGAAGATCAGAAAAATGACCGCCACCTTTGGCGGGTTGAAGGACGCAATTCTCACCCCCGGCGAGGGACTCACCGTCATTGCCGCCCCCAACGAGGGGGGCAAATCCACTTGGACTGGCTTCTTAAAGGCCATGCTCTACGGCATCGACACCAAGGAGCGGGACAAGGGCGGCTTCATCGCTGACAAGAACCGCTACCAGCCGTGGTCGGGCGAACCCATGTGGGGCGAGCTGGAGCTGGAGTGGGAGGGGCGGGAGATCACCCTGCGCCGCACCACCAACAAATCCGGCCCCCTGCAGGGTTTTGAGGCGGTGTACACCGCCACCGGAGACCCCGTCCCCGATCTCACCGCCGCCAATGTGGGGCAGACCATCGTGGGGGCGGGTAAGGATGTGTTCGTCCGCTCCGCCATGGTGGGGCAGAACGGCACGATGGTCACCAATAATGCGGAGCTGGAACGGCGCATCGCTGCGCTGGCCACCTCCGGGCAGGAGGATGTGTCCCACTCTGCCACCGAGCGCACCCTGAAGGACTGGCGCAACCGCCGCCGCTCCAACCGTGCCAACGGCATCATCCCGGAATTGCAGGCAGAATTGGAGCGCACCGAGGGGGCGCTGGAAGATATGGCGCTGGCCCGCCGCAGCAGGGCAGAGGCGGAGGGGCAGCTCAAGCTGCTGGAGGAAGAGCGGCGGGAGCTGACCGCCGAGATGGACATCCACCGCCGCCTGGCGCAGAAGGCGCTGAACCGCCGCTACGCACTGGCTGTGGAGGAGTGGCAGACCGCTCAGGCCGCCATCCCCTCCGGCGAGCCCCACCCCCTCTTTGGCACCATGACCGGCGAGGAGGCGTGGGCGCTGGCGGAGAGCAGGGAGCAGGCACGAGCCGATGCTCTTGCTGAGAATCAAAAACGAGCCTCCCGACGGGAACAGCTTGCCCGTGAGGGCAAAAAACTGCGTACCCTCTCCGTCCTCTTTGCCGCCGCCGGTGTGGTGGGATTGGTGCTGCTGGTGCTGGGTATGTTGCAGCAGCTCTGGGTCTGCGCTGCCGCAGGGGGCGTGGCGCTGGTGATCGGCGTCCTCACCGCCATCCTGTGCCTCCGTAATGCCAGGGGACTGGGTGCGCAGGAGGGGCTGGAGCCGCTTCCCGTGCCCCCCGATGGGGACGAGCTGGCGCAGGCCGCCGCCTATCGGGAGACGCTGGCACGGGCGCAGCAGGCCGAGGCTGCGGTCGCCGCAGCCAAGCGGCTGGTGGACGATCTGGCGGCGCAGGGGGCGCAGCCCTTTGACACGCTGGAATTTCTCCACACCCCGGAGCGCTCCCCCGCCGAGACCGCAGCCCGTCTGGGCGCCGTGGAGGGGGAGATCGCCCGCTGGCAGACCCAGCTTGACCGTGCCATCGGCGCCCTGCGCCGGGATCCGCTGGAGCTGGAGGCCCGTCGGGACGAGCTGCGCAGCCAACTGGATCAGCGGATGGAGGAATATGAGGCGCTGGAGCTGGCCCTCAAGGGGCTGGACGAGGCCAACGGTGTGCTGCGTGAGCGGTTCTCTCCCGCTCTCAATGAGGAGGCTGCCGCCCTCTTTTCCGCCCTCACCGGCGGCAAGTACCACAAGCTGTCCCTCAGCCGTGACTTTTCCGCCCTCACCGGGGCGGTGGGGGAGAGCGCTCCCCACTCCGCCCTGTACCTGTCCGCCGGAACGGTGGATCAGCTCTATCTGGCGGTGCGGCTGGCGGTGTGCCGCCTGACCCTGCCCGATGCCCCCCTGCTGCTGGACGATGCGCTGGCCGCCTTTGACGACAGGCGGACGGAGCTGGCCCTGCAATGCCTGAAGGAACAGGCCGCAGAGCGGCAGATCCTGCTCTTCACCTGCCACAGCCGTGAGGCCCGCTGGGCGCAGGCCAACGGCGTGCCTGTGATCGAATTGTAAAAAATACCGCTCCACCACGGTGGAGCGGTATTTTTTAGTCCCGTTTATAGGACACTATCCCTGTTAAGATGAACTCACAAAACAGGAAAGGGAGTGTCCCGAATGTACGAGCTGAAATTTGTGAGAGGTCATGTGGAGGTCTATCTGGACGGCAAGTTCTGCTTCTCAGCGGACACCATGGGCGAAGCGGAACGGGAGATCGACCTGCTGTCGGCATAACAAAACCGCCTTCCCGAATGAGATCGGGAAGGCGGTTTTGCGGTTTATCGGCCCAGCAGGAACAGATTCTCGTCGGTGGAGAAGTTGGATACCGAGTAGAGCACCAGCACCTGATCGATGCCGTTCTCCTCGATATACTGCTGGATGGAGGTGCGGTTGTACCGCAGGTCATAGAGGTGGACTTCCTCAAAGTTCAGGGACAGGAAAGGGGCGAGGGAGTCGGAGTAGGAGTCCCGCACCACCAGCAGCTTGCCGCCCTCTGCCTCCGGATTGCGGATGACGCACAGGGCCTGATTGCCGCCCAGGAACATGGAGTACTTGTCCTTCACATCGAGGAAGGAGGTGTCGTACAGCACGCCCTTCTCCGGCTGTCCGCTGTGGTAGGCGGTGATGTCCAGCCCCTGGCCGGACACCCAGGTGTACATCTCGTCGGGCTTCACCCAGCCGGCGCCGGAGGACGACCAGGTGGTGCCGTAAAAGGAGTCGGACACCAGGGTGGGCTCGTAATCCAGCAGGCACACGGGCTGACCCATGGCCGCCATCAGAGCGGTGTAACCCTGATAAGCTCCCATGGTGGACCAGTGGTGATCGGTGCGGTAGAACACATCGTCGCCGCTGAGGGCGTCCTTCAGGTCGATCCAGTTCACCCCATCGGTGCAGAGCGCACCCGCCTTGTCAAGGGTGGAGCCGTCATCCACCAACGGGGCGTTGGCGGGCAGGCGGTCAGCCCACACAAAGCTCTTGTCGGGGATGAGGGCGAAGTGGACGGGGATGGACAGGTTGTCCGCCAGCATCCCCACGAAGCCCACCTTTTCCGCCAGCTTTTCGTCGGAGGGGGCGGTGTACTGGGCGAACAGGCTCTGCCCGTCGGTGCCCAGATAGACCTTGTTGTTCTCCTGCTTGCCCAGAAGCTTCTCGGAATATGCCTTGAACTGGATCCACTGATCCCGCAGGGGGAACTGATCCACCACATAGTCCTCGAAGCTCTCCATGAACTCGCCGGTTTTCAGGGTGTCCAGCGTGGGAGCCTCAAACTGGGACAGGTAGCGGTTCTCCTGCTGGGAGAACTGGCGGTCAGAAAGGACAAAAAAGGCGATGCCAAAGCCAAAAATGAACAGACAGAACAGCGCAGATACAAAAATCGAATACTTTTTGCTCATGATACATCGCCTCCTTTAGAAACGGAAATAGAGGAAGGGGTTGTAGGTGCCGTCCACCAGATAGGCGGTGGCCAGCAGCAGCCCCACGCAGAGCAGCACCGGCAGGGCGATCTTGCGGCCCAGCTCAGGCAGCTTGTGCCACAGGGTCTTGGCCAGCGGGGTGGCCGCCACGATGGCGATGACCAGCAGGGGCAGGTAATTGCGCAGATAGTAGAGGAAAGAGGTGTCCAACAGACCGGCACCGAAGCCGAACATGGCCTTCAGGTACAGGCCCAGAGCAGACAGATCCTCCACCGCAAAGATGGCCCAGCCCACCAGCACCAGCAGCAGACCGTAGATGTGCCCCACGAAGCGGGGGGCACGGTTCAGCAGCTTGGACAGCCAGAACTTCTCGATGACGATGAGGACGAAGTAGAACAGGCCCCAGATGAGGAAGTTCCAGCTCGCCCCGTGCCAGATGCCCGTGGCGGCCCACACCACCAGCAGGTTGAAGATCAGGCGGGACTTGCCCACCCGGTTGCCGCCCAGGGGGATATACAGGTACTCCCGGAACCAGGAGCCCAGAGAGATGTGCCACCGGCGCCAGAACTCGGTGGCGGAGCGGGCGAGGTAGGGGTAATTGAAGTTCTCCAAAAAGTCGAAGCCCAGCATCCGTCCGATGCCGATGGCCATGTCGGAATAGCCGGAGAAGTCAAAGTAGAGCTGGAAGGCGAAGGCGATCACGCCCAGCCAGGCGCCCAGGGTGGTGAGCTGTGCGCCGGGGGTGGCCAGATACACGTCCCACAGGGGGCCGATGGCGTTGGCAATGAGTACCTTCTTGGCCAGACCGATGGCAAACCGCTGCACGCCGGAGGCAAATTTCTCAAAGCTGTGGGTGCGCTTCTCCAACTGCTCGTCCAGATCCTTATACTTGATGATGGGGCCTGCGATGAGCTGGGGGAACAGGGTGACGAAGGTGCCGAAGGTGACGATGTTCTTCTGGCAGCGGGCATCGCTGCGGTACACGTCGATGGTGTAGCTCATGGTCTGGAAGGTGTAGAAGGAGATGCCGATGGGCAGCTCCAGCCCCAGCTTGGGCATGAAACTCAGGCCAATGGAGGAGAGGGAACCGGCGATGAAGTCCCAATACTTAAAGAAGAACAGCAGCGCCAGATTGAACACCACGGAGGACACCACCGCCGCCTTTGCCCCCCGCAGGTTGCCCTTGGCTTTGCAGCGGGTGACCAGCATACCGTGGGTGTAGTCGATGGCAATGGAGGCGAACATGATGAGGATATAGATGGGCTCGCCCCAGCCGTAGAAGATGAGGTTGAACACCAGCAGCACCAGATTGCGCAGCTTCAGCGGGGAGATATAGTACAGCAGCAGGACGATGGGCAGATAGAGGAACAGGAAATAGGGAGTGGAAAAGACCACGGACGGCACCTTCTCTCAAATCTCAAAATACTTGTGAAAATGCCCGGCGGAGAGTGCCCGCCGGGCATTTGACAGCGGCTTATTTGTGCGGCGGAGGATTACTCGGCGGCGGGAGCCTCGCTGCCCATGTTGTTGAAGGCGTTCACGAAGTCCTCGCAGTTCTCGCACACGGCCATCATCACATAGTTGCCGTTGACAACGATGCGGGAGTTCAGCTCCCAGTTCTCGATGACGGCGGGGTAGTTCATCTGGTTGGCGCTCTCGGTGTCGATGCGGGTCTGCAGGATGGTCTTGACGGCCTCGATGTCGGCGGCGTCAGCCACCTCCACCAGAGCGACCTCGTAGGGGACGCCGCTCATAGCGGGCATATAGACATGGAGCTGCTTGGTCTCGATGTCGGACAGGCCGGGGTAGAAGCCCTCCAGCATCTCAGGAGCCTGAGCGAAGTCCTCGGTGAAGGGACCGGTGGGGTTGCCCTCGCTGTCCACGGGGTACAGCTCGTCATAGGTCTCGGCATAGAAGTCGGCCAGAACCACGGGGGCGGCGGGAGTGGCGGAGGGCTCGCCCTTCTTGGAGCCGCAGCCCACGAGAGCCAGAGCCATCACGGCAGCCAGAGCAAGAGAAGTCAGCTTCTTAATCATTGTTTCATACTCCTTAGTTGTGTAAGATTCGGTCGCAGCTCAACTGCGCCATATGATTGGACGGAGCAAAACCGAAAAGGTTCCCTCTTTTCGCAAAAAATTTTGCGTCCGTTCAACGTGCATGATTTTATCACAGAAGGCGGGATGAGGCAACCGCTTTGGCGCTCAATTTGACGAAACTTCCTAAAAATCGGAACGAATTCTCTATAATTGCAGTAAAAGTTAAAAAATTGACAGCTAAAGCTGATTTAGTCTTGTAATTTCATCCTGAAGCGCATATAATGTCCATGTTTGAGGAGGAAGGTTATGGTCAATATTGTTTTGGTAGAGCCGGAAATTCCCCAGAATTGCGGCAATATTGCCCGAACTTGTGCCGCCACCCGCAGCAGGCTGCATCTGGTGGAACCCTTGGGGTTCGACATCAGCGAAAAGGCCGTGAAACGGGCCGGGCTGGATTACTGGCCCATGGTGGATGTGACCGTGTACCGCAATCTGGACGAGCTGTTCGCCAAAAACGACATTGCCGACCTCTGGCTGGCCACCACCAAGGCCCCTTAGGACTACACCGGAGCCCAGTTCCGGGACGGCTGCTGGCTGTTCTTCGGCAAGGAGACCGCCGGATTACCCCTGGAGTTTCGGGAAGCTCACCGGGAGCGCTGCCTGCGCATCCCCATGCGGCCGGACGCCAGAAGTCTGAACCTGTCCAATTCGGTGGCCATCCTCACCTATGAGGCGCTGCGTCAGCAGGGCTTCCCCGACCTGTGCGGGGAGGGCGAGATGCTGGGCGGCCTCTGAAAGCATCTGAGTTTATTCAATCACCCTTGGGCTGTATGAAAGGAGCTTATGCTATGAACTACAACAAAAAGACCGTAAAAGACATCGACGTGAAGGGCAAGAAGGTTCTGTGCCGCTGCGACTTCAACGTTCCTCAGGACAAGGCCACCGGCGCCATCACCGATGACAAGCGCATCGTGGCTGCCCTGCCCACCCTGAACTACCTGCTGGAGCAGGGTGCTGCCGTCATCGCCTGCTCTCATCTGGGCAAGCCCAAGGAAGGCCCCGATCCCAAGCTGAGCCTGGCCCCTGTTGCCAAGCGGCTGAGCGAGCTGCTGGGCAAGGAGGTCATCATGGCCGCCGACGTGGTGGGTGCCGACGCTCAGGCCAAGGCCGCCGCTCTGCAGCCCGGCCAGATCATGCTGCTGGAGAACACCCGCTTCGAGAAGGGTGAGACCAAGAACAACCCCGAACTGGCCAAGGCTATGGCCGACATGGCTGACGTGTACGTGTCCCACGCCTTCGGCGCCGTTCACCGTGCCCACGCCTCCACCGCCGGTGTGGCCGACTACCTGCCCGCCGTGTCCGGCTTCCTGATCCAGAAGGAGCTGGAGATCATCGGCGGCGCTCTGGCCGAGCCCAAGCGTCCTCTGGTGGCCATTCTGGGCGGCTCCAAGGTGTCCTCCAAGATCGGCGTCATCAACAACCTGCTGGAGATCGCTGACACCATCATCATCGGCGGCGGCATGGCCTACACCTTCTCCGCCGCTCAGGGCGGCAAGGTGGGCGACAGCCTGCTGGAGGCCGACTGGATGGACTACTCCAACGACATGGTGAAGAAGGCCGAGGAGAAGGGCGTGAAGCTGCTCCTTCCCGTGGACACCGTCATCGCCAACGCTTTTGCCGCCGATGCTGACAGCCAGGTGGTTGCCACCGGCGAGATCCCCGACGGCTGGCAGGGTCTGGACATCGGTCCCGACACCATCAAGCTGTACTGCGACGCCGTGAAGGATGCCGGTACCGTGATCTGGAACGGCCCCATGGGCGTGTTCGAGTTCGCCAAGTTTGCCAAGGGCACCGAGGCTGTGGCCGAGGCCCTGAGCCAGACCTCCGCCATCACCATCATCGGCGGCGGTGACAGCGCTGCCGCCGTGCAGCAGCTGGGCTACGCCGACAAGATGACCCACATCTCCACCGGCGGCGGCGCTTCTCTGGAGTTCATGGAAGGCAAGGAACTGCCCGGCGTGGCCTGCCTGCTGGACAAGTAATCCTGCCTTTTAGATAGATATTTAGAAAGGGGAAATCCTCAATGAATACCAAATACCGCAAGACCATCATCGCCGGCAACTGGAAGATGAACAAGACCCTCACCGAGACCCGTGCCTATGCCGAGGCCATCAAGCCCATGCTGGGCAAGCACAAGTGGTGCGAAGTGGTGCTGTGCGTGCCCGCCGTGAACATCCCCGGCGCTGTCCGCCTGTTTAAGGACACCCGTGTGGCCATCGGTGCCGAGACCTGCCACTACGAGGCTTCCGGCGCTTACACCGGCGAAATGACCGTGGAGATGCTCAAGGACGTGGGCGCCAAGTACGTCATCATCGGCCACTCCGAGCGCCGCCAGTACTACAACGAGACCGACTTCACCGTCAACAAAAAGGTGAAGGCCGCTCTGGAAGCCGGTCTGCGCCCCATCGTCTGCGTGGGCGAGAGCCTGGAGCAGCGTGAGCTGGACGTCACCGAGGAGCTCATCTCCTATCAGGTCAAGGTGGCTCTGGCCGGTCTGACCGAGAGCCAGGTGCGCCGTGTGGTCATCGCTTACGAGCCCATCTGGGCCATCGGCACCGGCAAGACTGCCACCGCCGAGCAGGCCGGTGAGGTGTGCGCTCACATCCGTGGTGTCATCCGCAAGCAGTACGGCGCCCGTGTGGCCCGTGCCGTCACCATCCAGTACGGCGGCTCCATGAACGCCAAGAACGCTGCCGAGCTGCTGGCTCAGCCCGACATCGACGGCGGTCTCATCGGCGGCGCTGCCCTGAAGCCCGACGACTTCATGGCTATCATCAACGCTGCCAATCAGGAATAAGTAGAAGCGTCTGAGCCGTCGTGAGCAGTGCGGATGGACTGGAGCGAGGGCGAGAAACCAAGAGCCGTGAAGCGGTTCTGTTTCGAGTCCGAGACGGAGGGAAGCCGCACATCGCGAACAGGCGAAGCGTGACAACAAGAAGCGTCTGAGCCGTCGTGAGCAGTGCGGATGGACTGGAGCGAGGGCGAGAAACCAAGAACCGCTGAGGTTCTGTTTCGAGTCCGAGACGGAGGGAAGCCGCACGTCGCAAACAGGCGAAGCGTGACAACAATACTGCCAATCGAGGTTTCTATGAAAACACCGACTACCTTAATCATCATGGACGGCTTTGGCCTGTGCCCCTGCGCTGACGCTGCGGACAACGCCATCGCCAAGGCTACCACCCCCAATCTGGATCGGCTCTTTGCCGAGAACGCCTGCTGCAAGCTGTCCGCCTCCGGACTGGACGTGGGCCTGCCTGAGGGTCAGATGGGCAACAGCGAGGTGGGCCACACCAACATCGGCGCAGGCCGTGTGGTATTCCAGGATCTGCCCCGCATCACCGTGGACATCAAGGAGGGCGGCTTCTTCGCCAACCCCGCCTACGTCAACGCCATGGATGCCTGCAAGGAGAAGGGCACCGCCCTCCACCTGTACGGCCTGCTCAGTGACGGCGGTGTCCACTCCCACATTGAGCATCTGTTCGCCATGCTGCGCATGGCCAAGGAGCGTGGTCTGACGAAGGTGTTCGTCCATTGCTTCCTGGATGGCCGTGACGTGCCCCCCTCCTCCGGCAAGAGCTTCGTGGAGCGCCTCCAGAGCTATGTGACCGAGCTGGGCGTGGGTCAGATCGCCACCGTCATGGGCCGCTACTACGCCATGGACCGTGACAACCGCTGGGAGCGGGTGGAGCGTGCCTACGCCGCCATAGTGTACGGCGAGGGCCCCTTCGAGGCCGACCCCGTGGCCGCCGTGCAGAAGTCCTATGATGCCGGTATCACCGACGAGTTTGTGGAGCCTGTGGTGTGCGCCGAAAACGGCAAGATCGCCGCCGGTGACTCCATCATCTTCTACAACTTCCGTCCCGACCGTGCCCGTGAGATCACCCGCACCTTCGTGGATCCCGATTTCACCGGCTTCGAGCGCAGGAACGGCTTCTTCCCCGTGCAGTACGTCTGCACCACCGAGTATGACGCCACCATGCCCAACGTGGCGGTGGCCTACCCCCGTGAGAAGCTGACCAACATCTTTGGCGAGTACATCTCCCGCCTGGGGCTCACCCAGCTCCGCATTGCCGAGACCGAGAAGTACGCCCATGTCACCTTCTTCTTCAACGGCGGCGTGGAGCAGACCTTCCCCGGCGAGGATCGCTGCCTGATCCCCTCTCCCAAGGTGGCCACCTATGACCTCCAGCCGGAGATGAGCGCCCCCGCCGTGGCGGATGAGGCCGTCCGCCGCATCGAGAGCGGCGAGTATGACGTGGTCATCCTCAACTTCGCCAACTGCGACATGGTGGGTCATACCGGCGTGTTCGAGGCTGCCGTCAAGGCCGCTGAGGCGGTGGATGCCGGTGTGGCCAAGGTGGTGGAGGCCACCGCCAAGATGGGCGGCGTGTCCATCATCACCGCCGACCACGGCAACGCCGAGCACATGGTGGATACCGATGGCTCCCCCTTCACCGCCCACACCACCAATCTGGTGCCCTGCTGTGTGGTGGGTGCGGATGTGAAGCTGCGGGATGGTCGCCTGGCCGATCTGGCCCCCACCATGCTGGATCTGATGGGTCTGGCAAAGCCTGACGAGATGAGCGGCGAGACCCTCATCCAAAAGTAAGTAATCCCCATAGTCCATTCTATTATTATAAGGAGACTGATACCTATGAAGAGCATGATCGAGATCGTTGATGTTGTCGCCCGCGAGATTTTGGACTCCCGTGGCAACCCCACCGTTGAGGTGGAGGTCACTCTGGATGACGGCGTTGTGGGCCGTGCTGCTGTTCCCTCCGGCGCTTCCACCGGCATCTATGAGGCCTGCGAGCTGCGTGACGGCGACAAGTCCCGTTACCTGGGTAAGGGCGTGGAGAAGGCCGTTGCCAATGTGAACACCGAGATCGCTGAGGCTCTGATCGGCATGAACGTGCTGGATCAGGTGGCCATCGACAAGCTGATGATCGAGCTGGACGGCACCCCCAACAAGAGCCGTCTGGGTGCCAACGCCATTCTGGGCGCTTCCATGGCCTGCGCCAAGGCCGCTGCCGAGTCCCTGGGCACCAGCCTGTACAACTATATCGGCGGGATCAACGCCAAGACCCTGCCCGTGCCCATGATGAACATCCTGAATGGCGGCGCTCACGCCACCAACAACGTGGACATTCAGGAGTTCATGATCATGCCCGTTTCCGCTCCCTCCTGGAAGGAAGCTCTGCGCCGCTGCGCCGAGGTGTTCCACACCCTGAAGGTGGTTCTGAAGGAGAACGGCACTCCCGCTGCCGGCGTGGGAGACGAGGGCGGCTACGCCCCCAACCTGAAGAAGGACGAGGACGCTCTGAAGGTCATCGTTGCCGCCATCGAGAAGGCCGGCTACAAGCCCGGCGAGGACTTCATGATCGCCATCGATGCCGCCACCTCCGAGTGGTACAACGAGGGGACCGGCTGCTATGACCTGCCCAAGGCCAAGAAGACCATGACCAAGCAGCAGATGGTCAATATGTGGAAGAAGTTCGCTGACAACTACCCCATCATCTCCCTGGAGGACGGCATGGGCGAGAACGACTGGGAAGGCTGGGCCATGCTGACCAAGGCCATCGGCGACCGTGTCCAGCTGGTTGGCGACGACCTGTTCGTCACCAACGTGGAGCGTCTGTCCACCGGCATTGAGAAGGGCGTTGCCAACGCCATCCTCATCAAGGTCAACCAGATCGGCACCCTGACCGAGACTCTGGACGCCATCCAGATGGCCAACCGTGCCGGCTACACCGCCGTTGTCTCTCACCGCTCCGGCGAGACCGAGGACACCACCATTGCCGACATCTCTGTGGCCCTGAACGCCGGCCAGATCAAGACCGGCGCTCCCAGCCGCACCGACCGTGTGGCCAAGTACAATCAGCTGCTCCGCATCGAGGAGGAGCTGGGCGATTCCGCTCAGTACCTGGGCCGCAAGGCTTTCTTCAACCTGCGGTAATCAGAAGCGCTGAGCCGTCGTGAGCAGCGAGCTTGGACTGGAGCGAGCTTTGCAAACCAAGAAACACACCGTGTTTCTGTTTGTGAAGCGAGTCGAAAGGAAAGCGAGCGTTGCGAACAGGCGAAGCGTGACAGCAACCGAGCGCTGATCCGCCGCAACCTCAAAATTCAGGCAAATCAATCACACCCGATGCAATGTGCATCGGGTGTGATTTGAACTGTACCAAAATGGCTGTCTTGGAAACATTTTAAGGGAAATTTAAGAAATGTACACTTTCCTTTTTCGGTGTGACTGCTTATAATGTAGCAGACAGAAACAGAAAGCAGAAAGAGACATGATGTGACGCTGGAGGGAACTATGAAAGAGACCTGCTGCTTTGCCCATATCCGAGATGCGCAGACCGGGCGTATCAACTGGCATCAGCTCCGCCATTTGCTGCTGCTGGCCTATTGGCCGGTGTTCGGCGTGCTGTTCTATCTGGCGGAGAATGTGCTCATCGCTGAGTTTTACTACCCCATCGAGAGCGTGCTGGACGCCTACATCCCGTTTTGCGAGTGGTTTGTGATCCCGTACGTGTTCTGGTTCGTCTATATGGTGGGTATGCACGTGTACACGGCTCTCTTTGATGTGGCCGCCTTCCGCAAGCTGATCTTCTTTGTGGCCGTTACATATACCACATCGTTGGTGATCTTTGCGATCTTCCCCAACTGCCAGAATCTGCGCCCGGTGGAGTTCCCCAGAGATAATTTCCTCACCGACTTCATGCGCAATTTCTACCAGTTTGACACCAACACCAACGTGCTGCCGTCCCTCCATGTGGTGGGCTCCTTTGCGGTGCAGTTTGCCTCCCGCCAATGCCCCCGCTTCCGCACAAAGGGCTGGACCTGCTTCTTTGCCGTCTCCACCACCCTCATCAGCGTTTCCACCGTGTTCCTCAAGCAGCACTCCATTCTCGACATCGTGGCCGGTCTGCTGGTGAGCGCCATGGCCTACTGCATCGTGTACGGCAGCATCGGCCAGAAGCTGGCCGCCCTGCGCAGCCGCAGCAAGGCACGCAGCGCCAGCGGCGTGGCCGAATAAACAGGATAAAAAAGACAGCGGTTGACCGCACAAAAATACCCCCTGCTGATTTTGGTTCTCAAAATCAGCAGGGGGCTTTTGCGTGCTGTAAGATGCAGCTATGAGATGGATGATGAACAGGCTTTCTGTTTGTAAGCTCTGTATTCGGAAACGTGGCTGCTTTCGTTCACTTCTGTTCTGTCAGGCGCTGGTACATCTTCATCAGTTCTGCGACGCAGGAGGTCTCGGTGGTGGTCTTGATGTCGAAGCCGTAAGCCTGCATGACGGCCTTGTCGTTCTGCTGGTGGGCACGGCGCAGTTCCGGCGGCATGGCAACTTCGTCGTAGAGGTCAGCAAGGCTGGCGTCGGGGTACAGGGCGCGGGCGTCGAGGATGGCCTGTGCGGTCTGCTCGATTTTGGCCTTTTGCGCGCCGGTGGGTGTCGGCCACGGGAAGCAGTTATAGACGATTTCTTTGGAATAGCGGTAGTCGCTTTTTAGTCGTCCGCAAGTTGTCCGCATCCAAGCGTTGTGTACATTTGACATTAACACGCCAAATTGAAAAACGGTTGCATCGGGAATAATGAAGACCGCATTACTGGAAATAACATCTGGCCCGACAAATCCCAATGGGATATATCTGCGCGAAGCAGAACTATGTGCGGGAACAATTATATATGGCTTTCCTTCTGGCTGTGTGATTTGCGCGAATAAAGTCGGCGTTTCGGCAAACTTTCGTATTGCCGCGGCAACGCTATTGTTTCGCATCTCTTTACATTTTTCAATTCTTTGCATAACCAACGGCATACTTCTGAGTTCCTTGGGGCTAACTCCCTTGAGCCAAAGGCAATACCGCTTGTCATTATGCAGGAATTCTACAGCGCCAACATATTGACGAATAAATTTCTGAGCATTCGGCTCCTGCGCCAGAAAACTGTCATATTCATCTTTCTCAATTATCAGATTTCCGCCGTCCGCAGGCTTGTTTCCATACACCATTGCAGGCACAGCACCAAAAGGTTTTCTTTGGGCATATACAATAACATCTGCGCTATCAAGCAAGTAGGGATTTATGTTCGACGCTGTACGGGGCTGATTCCCATCGTAAAGCATTTTAGTGCTTCGCGCAAATGTTGCAAAACCGATAACTACACAATGGACGGCGGCTTTTGCTTTTGCCTCGCTCGACCACACGAATGTCCGATGTGCAAAGTTGATTACAAGATTTTCGGCCAACAGCTTCGGCCACAAAACCGGAACAATCTCGCCTTGACAGATAGAGTTCGTAGACACAAATGCGCATTCAATGCGTGTTTCACCTATGTACTGGATAGCTTTCATGTACCAACAGGCAACATAGTCCACATTCTTTGTTCCCGGGAAGATACAAGCAACATCCTCTTTTTGCGCAGGATTCATCAACGAAAAACCCACAAACGGCGGATTGCCCATGATGTAGTCAAGCTTATGCTTGGGCACAACGCTCTCCCAATCCAGCCGCAGGGCGTTGCCCTCCACGATGTTGGCATAGGATTTCAGCGGGAGGAAGTCCAGAGACATATGGACAACGTCCTCGGTCTCTTTCATCATCTGGCTCTCCGCAATCCACAGGGCGGTCTTGGCGACGGTCACGGCAAAGTCATTGATCTCGATGCCGTAGAACTGGCCGATGGACACCTGGATGGGATTGAAGTCAAGTCCCATGGTGATCTGGTCTCGCTGTAACAGTATCAGCACTTCGTTTTCCAGCCGCCGCAGGGAGATGTATGTTTCGGTCAGGAAGTTGCCGGAGCCGCAGGCCGGGTCGAGGAACGTCAGCCCGGCCAGCTTGGTTTGGAACGCCCGGAGCTTGCTGTCACGGGTACGGTCAACGGCGATTTCTTTGATGGCCGCCAATTCCTCCCGCAGGCCGTCCAGAAACAGCGGGTCGATCACTTTATGAATGTTCTCGATGCTGGTATAGTGCATACCACCGGAGCGCCGTGTTTCGGGGTTCAGGGTGCTTTCAAAGACAGCGCCGAAGATGGTGGGGCTGATGGCAGACCAATCGAACTCACCGCTTGCACGGTTGAGGATCAGATCCACGATGTTGTCGTCCAGCTTGGGCACAACGATGCTTTCGTCAGCGAACAGACCGCCGTTGACATAGGGGAAGGCGGCGAGGTCATCGTCCATGTAGGGGTCTCGGTCTTCCGGCTTGGTGTCCAGAACCTTGAACAGGTCGATCAGAGCACGGCGGGCATCCTGACCCTGATGGTGTTCCAGATAGTTGTGGAACATGCCGTGAGAGCCGAAAATACCCGCATCCTCCGCGTACAGGCAGAATACCAGCCGGACGCACAGGGCGTTGAGGCTTTTCAGCGTTTCCGGGTCGTTAGGGTCTTTATACTGCCGGAGCAGCGCATCATACAGCACGCCTACCAGCTCGCCGGCCTTCAAAGAGACCTCCATCTCTTTCTGGATGTGGCTGTCCCCGGTGTCCACGAGGAACTGTAAGCGGTAATACTCCTTTTCAAGGTCGGCCAGCTTGATGACCTCGGCCTCGCCGGTGGGACGCTCCATGTCGTAGACATGAAATTCGGCAAAGTTGCAGGTCACGATCCAGCGTGGGCGCTGGGAGTAAGGCAGCTCGGCGGCGTAGCGCTTGGCCTGCTGGAACGGCGTCAGCAGAGAGCCGTCGGACTGCTTGATGGGCTTGTTCAAGTCCTTGCCGATGCCCTTTTGCTCAATGAGGACATGGGTGGACGGGATGAAGCCGTCAATAAAAGAGGTGTGGTCGAGCATGATCTGGTCTTCAAAGGTGATGAATTTATCCGGCTCGGCCACGCCGTAGACCTTTTGAAGCAGCGCAAGCCAAAAGGTCTGGCTGTGACCTTTCTCATAGCCTTTGCCCGCCCAGTCGGCGGCGAATTGTTTGGCGGCGGCTCTCCGTTGTGCGTCTGTCATGGCGTGTTCCTCCAGTCGAATGTTCGGGGATTTTCTATATCATAGCATATGCTTGCGAATTTTTCCAGAGCTGCATGACGCTGTTGGTACTAACAAGTGGGTGTCCACCATCTGGTTCGTTAGCTTGGCGCTATCTGTTTTACATTCGGCTGGAAGGCAGAAAAAATTTTTTCGTAAATAAGAAAAATTCCTCTTTACAAATGGGTGAAGGCGTGTTATATTGATAATGCAAACAGGAACTATTATTGATAAAGGGGGCGATGAGGTGGCCATTGTACGGCGCAGCAGAAAGCGTGACGCCATGCTTCAATTGCTGCAAAGCACCAAGAGCCACCCGTCGGCGGACTGGATCTACCGGCAGATGAAGCCGGAGTTTTCCGACCTGAGTTTGGGTACGGTCTACCGCAACCTGAACCAGCTATCGGAGGAGAGGATCATCCGGCGGCTGGGTGTCATCCAGGGGCAGGAGCGCTTCGATGCGGATACCAGCCCCCACGCACATTTTGTTTGCAACTGCTGCGGTGTGGTGATCGACCTGCCCGACGACCCCACGGACGAAGGGTATGTTCAATCGCTGTGCGAGCAATATGGATTCGTGGTGGAAGGACACGAGTTCATGCTAAAAGGTGTATGTCAATCCTGTAAGGAAAACAAATTAGTAAAGGAGAACTTATCATGAAGAAATGGCTTTGCCCCGTCTGCGGCTACATCCACGAAGGTGAGAATCCCCCTGCCGAGTGCCCCGTCTGCCACGTTCCCGGCTCCAAGTTCATTGAGCAGGCCGGTGAGCTGAAGCTGGCCGCCGAGCACGAGTACGGCATTTATGAGAAGACCGTGGCCAACAACCCCGACATCAGCGCCGAGGACAAGGCGTACATCCTGGAGCAGCTCAAGGCCAACTTCACCGGCGAGTGCTCCGAGGTGGGTATGTACCTGTGCATGGCCCGCATTGCCCACCGTGAGGGCTACCCTGAGATCGGTCTGTACTGGGAGAAGGCCGCTTATGAAGAGGCCGAGCACGCCGCCAAGTTTGCCGAGCTGCTGGGCGAGACTCTGGAGCCCAACATGAAGGCCAGCACCAAGGACAATCTGGCCTGGCGTGTGGACTGCGAGTTTGGCGCCACTCAGGGCAAGATGGATCTGGCTGTCTGCGCCAAGAAGAATGGCCTGGACGCCATCCACGACACCGTCCACGAGATGGCCCGTGACGAGGCTCGCCACGGCAAGGCTCTGAAGGGCCTGCTGGAGCGTTACTTCAAGTAAGGAGGAACGGTCATGCGGTATGTGTGTGACGTGTGCGGCTGGGTCTACGACGAGGAGGAGAAGGGCGTAAAGTGGGAGGATCTCCCCGAAGATTTCGTCTGTGAGCTCTGCGGCGTGGGCAAGGACCAGTTCAGCGCTGAATAAAGAGGAAAAGGGAGCAGCGAAAGCTGCTCCCTTTTCGTCTTTTCAGTCAAGTAAACGGCGGGATTGATCTGCGGGGGAGGGACGCCTGATTGCGCAGGGAACGCCCCTGTCAGTCCTCCGCCACGTTGATGAACACATTCATGCAGAAATTGCCGTCCGACAACAGATGGTCGGTGAAGCTGTACTCTACCATGTCTTCATCAAGGGCGTCCACGATGTGGCTCAGTCCCTCGTCCTCCAGCTCGGTCATGGCGGCCATATACTCGCTCTCATCCTCCCAGCGCACAGACAGGAGGTTGTTCCCCTCGTCCCGCTGGCGCAGCAAGGCATCAATGATGTCGTCCAGATCATATCCTTCCACAACACTGTCGGTCACCTCATAGTAATTGAGGGCATCGGAGCTCATATCCCAGCGGGTGAAGTCGTAAATGTCTTCCAGTCCGGCACGTCCCACGGCATCCATCTGGGCCTGAGACAGGCAGAACCAGTTGTAGCTGATGTACTCATGGCCGTCGGCATCGTAATAGTCGGTGTCGTCCCATGTGGTGTCCACATAATAGCTCTGCTCCGTGCCGTTTTCATCGGTGAGGGTCACAATATTCCATGCGTGGCGGTAGAGGAAATTGATGGAGCCGCCTGCGCCGGCGGAAAATTCATCGGTGTAGCCCACCACCGTGTCGCAGGGGATGCCATACTCGTTGAGCAGGTATTCATAGGCCATGGCGTACCCGTTGCATACCGCTTCCCCCTCCACCAGAGCACCGTAGATGGTCTGCTCATAATCGCCCTGCACATAGGTCACATGGCGGATGAGCTCATCATGGATGATCCGTGCGGCCTCCCAGTCGCTGACACCGGCAGGCACCTGATCCAGAATCCTTTGAGCGGCATCGTCAATGCGCTGCTGGGCCTCCTTGAGATCCAGCTCGGTAAAATAGGCCAGCCGCAGCTCGATGGAGGTGGGGATCACGTCATCGGAAAAATAGACGTCGGGGGAGAGCTTGCCGTCCACATAGTAGTACACCTTGGTTTTGGTGAAGTCCACCCAGTACCGCTCCGGCGTTTCGTTGATGTGATCCTCGATGATGGCCAGCGCATCCGTCCAGCGGCCGTCGGTGCGATCCCAGTCCTCCTGCTCCAGACGAACTATTTCCTCCCGATCCTCCAGCGCCTGATCCAGCTGCTCCAAGGCGGAGGAAGGTGGCGGTGTGGGCTCCTGCGTGGGACGCATCAGTATGCGGGTGGCCAAAGCCGCCACCAGAACAATGAAAAGAGGGATGATCTTTGCCATGCGTTTCATAACAGACGGCCTCCTAACCAAATGATGGATGCTGCACCCATTATAGCAAATGGGGCGGGTGCTGTCACCAGAAATCCTGCCTTTTTTCGCCGTGATCTTCTGGTGTATGGCCCTGTTACATTGTAAAAAATCTGGATTTTCTCTCTTTTGTCACGGATGGACAGGTAAGGGGAGATGAATTTTAGTCATATAGCGGAGGGAAAATTTGCGTTTTGTCATTGAAAGTTGTCAGAAAATGTGTATAATCTTTAGTTAAGTATAGTGGAAAAGCGGATGCAGCACCGTCTGTATCCCAAAACTGTCCGAGAAGGGAGAAGAAACTGATGAGTCGATTGGATGTCAAAACACCCAGCCAATCCCAAGCCGTGGTGGAGCAGCTCTACCGCAACATGGAGCGGCGCATCGCCGCCAGCCCTCCGGGTCTGTGTCCCGTGGACATGGCGCTGAACTTCCTCAACCTGTGCCAGGCGCAGACCTGTGGTAAGTGCGTGCCCTGCCGCATCGGTCTGGCCCAGTTGTCCAACATGATCCGTGAGGTGCTGGAGGGCGAGCCTGACCTGCGTATTCTGGATCGCATTGAGCAGACCGCTCAGGTCATCGTGGACACGGCGGACTGCGCCATCGGCACCGATGCCGCCCAGCTCGTTCTGATGGGTCTGAAGGGCTTTCGGGATGACTATGAGGAGCACATCCTCCACCACCGCTGCCTGGGCAGCCTGAAGAATCCCGTGCCCTGCGTGGCTCTGTGCCCCGCCGGTGTGGATATTCCCGGCTACGTGGCCCTCATCAAGGAGGGACGCTGTGATGATGCGGTGCGCCTCATCCGCAAGGACAATCCCTTCCCCACCGCCTGTGCCTACATCTGCGAGCATCCCTGTGAGGCCCGCTGCCGCCGCAATATGATGGACGATGCCATCAACATCCGTGGCCTGAAGCGCTATGCCGTGGATCAGGCCGGCGATGTGCCCCAGCCCGCCTGCGCCCCCTCCACCGGCAAGACCGTGGCCATTGTGGGCGGCGGCCCCGGCGGTCTGTCTGCCGCCTACTATCTGGCGCTCATGGGTCACAAGGTCACCGTGTACGAGAAGCAGAAGCATCTGGGCGGCATGATGCGCTACGGCATTCCCAGCTACCGCTTCCCTCGTGAGCTGCTGGAGGCCGAGATCAACTCCATCCTCTCGCTGGGCATCAAGGTGTACACCGAGACCAACGTGGGCACCGATGTCACTCTGGATCAGCTCAAGGAGATGTACGACTGCCTGTACCTGTCCATCGGCGCTCACACCGACAAGAAGACAGGTATCGAGGGTGAGAACAGCGAGGGTGTCATCTCCGCCGTGGAAATACTCCGCCGCATCGGCGACAACGATATGCCCAACTTCGAGGGCAAGCGGGTGGTGGTCATTGGCGGCGGCAACGTGGCCATGGACGTGACCCGCAGCTCCATCCGTCTGGGTGCGGAAAAGGTGACCTGTGTCTACCGCCGCCGCCGTGAGGACATGACTGCGCTGGCCGAGGAGATCGACGGTGCCGTGGCTGAGGGTGCCGAGCTGCTCACCCTGCAGGCTCCCCTGCGCATCGAGGCCGACGAGAATGGCCGTGTGGCCGCCCTGTGGACTCAGCCCCAGATCATCGGCGTCATGGACGCTCAGGGCCGTCCCAAGCCGGGCGCTGCCGCCGTGGAGGAGCAGCGCATCCCCGCCGACTATGTGATCGTGGCCATCGGTCAGGGCATCGAGACCCACGGTCTGGAGGAGAGCGGCGTGCAGATCCAGCGAGGCGGCACCCTGCTGGCCGATCCCAGCACCCGTCTGCCTGAGATGCAGGGCGTGTTCGCCGGCGGTGACTGCGTCACCGGCCCTGCCACCGTCATCCGTGCCATCGCCGCCGGTAAGGTGGCAGCCGCCAATATCGACGAGTATCTGGGCTACCATCACGAGATCGTGGCCGACGTGGAGGTGCCCCTGCCCGGCTACGCCGAGATGCGTCCCCGTGGCCGTGTGGACTGCACCGAGCGTGAGGCCAGCGAGCGCAAGTGCGACTTTAGCTGCATCGAGTGCGGCATGACCGATGAGGAGGCGCTGCAGGAGGCATCCCGCTGCCTGCGGTGTGACCACTTCGGTTACGGAAGCTTCAAAGGAGGTCGAGTGGAAAAATGGTAACGATCAAGATCGACGAGCGCACCCTGACCGTGCCCGCCGGCCTCACTGTGCTGGAGGCCGCCCAGCAGGCCGGCATCCCCATCCCTCACCTGTGCTTCCTGAAGGATCTCAACGAGATCGCCGCCTGCCGTATGTGCGTGGTGGAGCTGGAGGGTGTGGATCGTCTGGTGCCCGCCTGCAATACGGAAGTGTCCGAGGGCATGGTCATCCGCACCAACAGCAACCGTGTCCGTCAGGCCAGAAAGACCAACCTGCGCCTCATCCTCTCCCAGCATGACTCCAACTGCACCGTCTGCGTGCGCAGCGGCAACTGCGAGCTGCAAAAGCTGTCCCACGACCTGAACATCCACTTCCAGCCCTACGAGGTGAAGCCGGAGCGCTCCCGTGTGGATCTGAGCGCCCCCATCGTCCGTGAGGCCAGCAAGTGCATCAAGTGTATGCGCTGCGTGCAGGTGTGTGACAAGATCCAGAGCATGAACATCTGGGACGTGGCGGGCACCGGCTCCCGCACCACCGTGGACGTGTCCTATAACCGCACCCTGAAGAATACCAACTGCACCTTCTGCGGTCAGTGCGTCACCCATTGTCCCACCGGCGCACTCACCGTCCGTGACGACACCAACAAGGTGCTGCGTGCCATTGCCGACCCCGGCATCACCACCGTGGTGCAGGTGGCCCCCGCCGTCCGTGCCGCCTGGGCGGAGAGCTTCGACATGGAGCCCGGTCAGGCCAGTCTGGGCCGCATGGTGGCGGCGCTGAAGAAGGTGGGCTTCGACTACGTGTTCGACACCAACTTCACCGCCGACCTGACCATCATGGAGGAGGGCAGCGAGTTCCTCCAGCGGTTTACCCACCGCAACCGCCACCACTGGCCCATGTTCACCTCCTGCTGCCCCGGCTGGATGAGCTTCCTGCGCACCGAGTTCCCCGACTATCTGGACTGTGCCTCCACCGCCAAGTCCCCCCAGCAGATGTTTGGCGCGGTGGCCAAGAGCTACTTTGCCGAGCGTATCGGCGTGGATCCCCACAAGATGTTCGTGGTGTCCATCATGCCCTGCTCCGCCAAGAAGGCCGAGTGCGAACTGCCCGGCATGAAGGATGCCTGCGGCGATCCCGATGTGGACGTGGTGCTCACCACCCGTGAGATGTGCCGCCTGTTCCGCAGCGACTGTCTGGTGCCTGCCGATCTGGAGGAGATGGAGTTTGACAGTCCTCTGGGCACCGGCACCGGCGCTGCCGTGGTGTTCGGCGCCACCGGCGGCGTGATGGACGCTGCCCTGCGCAGCGCCTACTATCTGGTCACCGGCAAGAATCCTGATGCCGATGCCTTCTCTGTCGTCCGTGGCGACAAGCCGTGGAAGGAAGCCTCCTTCACCATCCCCGGTGCGGGCGAGGTGAAGGTGGCGGTGGTCAGCGGTCTGTCCAACGCCCGTGCCCTGATGGAGGCGGTGGACGAGGGCCGTGTGGACTACGACTTTGTGGAAGTCATGGCCTGTCCCGGCGGCTGCGCCGGCGGCGGCGGTCAGCCCATCCATGACGGCGTGGAGATGGCCTCCGCCCGTGGCGACCTGCTGTGGAAGATGGATGCCGACGCTCCCATGCGCTTCTCCCACGAGAATCCCGACGTGCTGGAGCTGTACCACGCCTATCTGGGCAAGCCCCTGAGCGAGAAGGCCCACCACCTGTTACATACCGGTCACTGACATAAAAAATCCCTGCCGCTGCTGCGGCAGGGATTTTTTTGAGTTTGAATTACATCAGGCTGCGGTACAAAGCGGCGATCTCCTCCACGCTGGTGTCACGGGGATTGCCGGGGCAGCAGGCGTCGGCAAAGGCGGACTCGGACAGGAACTGCACGTCCTCCTCCTTCAAAATGCCCTTCAGGTCGGCGGGGATGCCCACATCGGCGGACAGCTTCTTCACGGCGGCGATGGTGGCGGCGGCGGCCTGCTCGTCATTCATGGTGTCGATGCCGTCCACCTCCATGGCCTTGCCGATGGCACGGTAGCGGTCACCGGCCACGGAGACGTTGTACTCCAAGCCGGTGGGCAGGATGATGGCGCAGGCCACGCCGTGGGGGGTGTCGTACAGGGCGGACAGACCGTGAGCCATGGAGTGGACGATACCCAGCCCCACGTTGGAGAAGCCCATGCCGGCGATATACTGGCCCAGAGCCATGCCCTCACGGCCCTCGTCGGTGTTCTCCACGGCGCCCCGCAGATGCTTGGAGATGAGGCGGATGGCCTCCAGATGGAACATATCGGAGATGGCGCAGGCGCCCTTGGTAATATAGCCCTCGATGGCGTGGGTGAGGGCGTCCATGCCGGTGGCGGCGGTGAGGCTGCGGGGCATGGTGGCCATCATGTCGGGATCCACCACGGCCACTTCGGGGATGTCGTTGGTGTCCACGCAGACGAACTTGCGCTTCTTCTCCACGTCGGTGATGACGTAGTTGATGGTGACCTCGGCGGCGGTGCCGGCGGTGGTGGGCACGGCGATGGTGAACACGGCGTGCTTCTTGGTGGGGGCAACACCCTCCAGGCTGCGCACATCGGCAAACTCAGGGTTATTGATGATGATGCCGATGGCCTTGGCGGTGTCCATGGAGGAGCCGCCGCCGATGGTGATGATGCAGTCGGCACCGCTGGCCTGATAGGCGGCCACGCCGTTCTGAACGTTTTCGATGGTGGGGTTGGCCTTGATGTCGCTGTACACGCAGTAGGGGAAGGAGGCGGCGTCCAGCAGGTCGGTCACCTTCGCCACCACGCCGAACTTGATGAGGTCAGGGTCGGTACACACAAAGGCCTTCTGATAGCCACGGGCGGTGAGTTCGGGCACAATGTGTTCAATGGCACCCTTGCCGTGATAGGAGATGGTGTTGAGAACGATGCGGTTAGCCATAATACAGGTCATCCTTTCGAAATGTAATCAATGAAGCATATTCGCTATTTAGTATTCTAACTTTTCTTGGAATATATGTCAACAAAATAACAAACAAACCGCGTATCCTACTGGAAAAAACCGCCGTCTGCGGGAGCAGACGGCGGTTGGATTTGGATAGGCGGGGGGAGGGGCTCACCGCTCCCACTTGTCAATGAGGGCCTTGAGCTGGTCGGCAAACTTGCCCAGATCCTTGTTGGAGCCGCCCTTGTTGCCGTTGATGACCTGCGCCAGCCGCTGACCCATCTCTTCCAGACGGCGGAAAGCGGGGGAGGCGGCATCGGCCTTGGCGGCCTTGGAGGAGGACTTGGGCGGGAGGATCACGCCGGGGGCCAGCATGGTGTCGGCCAGCAGGTCATAGACCTCCTCATGGTTGGGGGAGTGGGCCTGGAAGCCCTGATCCCGCAGGGTCTGGGCGTAGGTTTCGGTGACCTCGCTCTCGCCGTGAACCACGAACACGTGGCGGGGCTTGGGGGTGTAGGCGTGGATCCAGTTCAGCAGACCGTCCAGATCGGCGTGGGAGCTGAGGCCGGGGAAGTTGACGATCCTGGCCCGGACGATGATCTCCTCTCCGAACAGCTTCACCTTCTCCGCCCCGTCCAGCAGGCGGCGGCCCAGACTGCCCTGAGACTGGAAGCCCACAAACACCACGGTGCATTCCCTGCGCCACAGGTTGTGCTTCAGGTGGTGGCGGATACGACCGGCATCGCACATGCCGGAGGCAGAGATGATGACCTTGGGGGCGCTGTCGGTGTTGAGCGCCTTGGACTCGTCGCTGCTCTCGGTGATGTTCACGCCGGGGAACTGGAACAGGGCGCCGCCGTCCAGCGCCTCGATGGCCTCCTCGTCCAGATAGCCGTGGAGGTCGCCGGAGAAGATGCGGGTGGCCTCACCCGCCAGCGGGGAGTCCACATACACCTGAAAGTCGGGCACGCTCTTTACCAGCCCCTGCTCCTTCATCTCACGCATGAAGTAGAGCAGCTCCTGAGTGCGTCCCACCGCAAAGGAGGGAATGATAACGTTGCCGCCCTTGCCCAGGGTATCATCAATGATAGCAGCCAGATCGCCGGTATAGTCGGGGTCGATGTCCATATCGTGGCGGCGGTCGCCGTAGGTACTCTCGGTGACCACGAAATCGGCCTCGGTGATGGGCTGGGGGTCACGGATGATGGGCTGGGCACGGTTGCCGATGTCGCCGGAGAAGACGATTTTGCGGGTCTGCCCCTCCTCGGTGAGCCACAGTTCGGCGCAGGCGGAGCCCAGCAGGTGACCGGCGTCGGTAAAGCGTAGACGGATGCCGTCGGAGATCTGGAACTCCTGCCCGTACTCCAGCGTGACGATATGGCGCATGGTCTTCTCCACGTCGGCCAGCGTGTACAGCGGCTCCACGGCGGGCTTGCCCGCCCGCTTGTTGCGCTTGGTCTCATATGCGGCATCGCTCTCCTGAATGTGGGCGGAGTCCCGCAGCATGATGGACAGCAGGTTGGCGGTGAGGCGGGTGCAGTAGATGTTGCCGGCGAAGCCCTGCTTGACCAGCAGAGGGATGCGGCCGGAGTGGTCGATGTGGGCGTGGGTGACGATGACGTCGTCGATGTAGCCGGGAGCGAAGTCCAGTTCGTGGTTGTCCCGCTCATCCTGACCCTGCTGCAGACCGCAGTCGATAAGGATCTTCCGTCCGCCGCACTCCACACAGTGGCAACTGCCGGTGACGGCCTTGGCCGCACCAAAGAAGGTAAGTTTCATAGAGCGCCTCCTTGTATGTCAGTAAGATGAAAAGGGGCGCACCGCAGTGGCGGTGCGCCCGGCTTTGTGTATGGGATCAGAAATACTTGCGCACGCCTTCGCTGGCCAGCGAGGCATCCTCGCTGATGGAAACGGTGTACTTCACGCCGTTCTTCTCGGAGAAAGACTCAAGCCAGTCGAGGAAAGGCTCCACATCGGCGTTGCCCACGGTGGGAACCAGCTTGTTCAGGCTCTCGATAAACACGTGGGTAATGTCGTAGTTGCTGGCGTACAGGCCGTACAGGAAGCCCTTCAGGGTGTCGTAGTTGGGGATAGCGTACTCAGAGGTGTCGACCAGACGGATCTTGTAGCTAATATCATAAGTCAGCTTAGAGTCGTGAGCGACGGCAACCACGTTACCATGCTCTGTCTCCACAGCCGTATTGATCAGATCGATCATCTGCTTGGTCTTGCCGGTGCCCTTCTGGCCCATAATTACCTTGACCATCACAATCACTCCTTGTTTGGATTGGTTTGGGGGTGACCCCCGTTGTTGTGACTATGTTACCATCTTTGGCGGCAAATTTCAATACATCATTGTGAAATTTCCAAAAAACCGTGGAAGTGCTGTCACAGGCCCAGCGCATAGTGGGCGGCAAGCTGCCCCTGTCCCACAGCCTTGGCAAGCTGGAGGGGCTGGCCGGTGCAGTCTCCGGCGGCGTACACGCCGGGCAGATTGGTGGCCATGCGGCTGTCTACCTTAATATATCCGTTCTCCAGCTCCAGCCCCGGCGCAAGCTGGGCGGGGGCGATGGAGGAGCGCAGCAGGAACACGCCGTCGCAGGGGATCTCCGTCCCCTTGGGGGTGCGCACGCCGGTGACTTTGCCTTCGCCCAAAATCTCCAGACCCGCCAGCCGCACCGGCGTGACCAGACAGCCGATGGAACGCAGGTAGGCAGTTTCCTCTTCCACATCTGGGGCATCTCCCGCCACCACAATGGGGCGGCCCTTGTAGAACATCCCGTCGCAGGTGGCGCAGTAGCTCACGCCCCGACCCAGCAGGGCCTCCTCCCCCTTGAGGGGAGCGGCACGGGTGACACCCACCGCCAGAATGACGGCATCTGCCTCCGCCATCTCGCTGCCGATGGACACCAGTACCCGATCGCCCATGGGCATCAGGCTGAGTACACGCCCGATCTTCAGCTCTGCACCCAGTTCCGCCGCCTGACCCACCAGCCGCTCCACCAGCTCCAGTCCGGTCACCTGAGGCAGGCCGGGGTAGTTGTCCATACGGGGTGCTTTGCACAGGGGGCTGGTGGTGGGCTCGTTGGACACCACCAGCACAGACTTGTCCCGTGCCCGTGCGTGGATGGCGGCGGTGAGCCCCGCCGGGCCGCCGCCGATCACAATGAGGTCGTATTTCATAAGTGCCTCCTGTGTTTTTTTGTTCAGTATATCAAGGAAAGCGGACGCTATCAAGCGGCAAAAGAAACGCACCTGCCCCATGGCAGGTGCGTGAAGGAAGGCGTACATTCAGATGGATCCCACATGGCGCTTGATGGCCTCGAAGGTCTCGGCGCTGAGGTCA
>JAZNQA010000126.1:0-9794 GCA_045589915.1 Candidatus Enterenecus sp. | reverse complement strand
TTCATCACCCTGTTGTGAGGCCACGACTTGGTACACATTTACAATTTGTTCAAAGTCTCTTCAAAAACTATACACCAATCAATTCCCAGATTTGTTATTTTAATATTGTCATCCAATGACATCTCCCCTCTCTCTTCTCGAATCCTTGGCCGCCCACCATGACCCCGGTGGGCGGCCGCATTTTCCTCCACAGAAAAAAACTGAGTTTTTTTCATTTTCCTCTTGCATTCTTCTTCCCGATGTGTTAATATACTCAAGGCTCATCTGAGCCGACAACTTTATATCCGGGTGTGGCGAAGTTTGGTATCGCGCTTGACTGGGGGTCAAGAGGCCGCAGGTTCAAGTCCTGTCACTCGGACCAATCCGCCGAGGACAACCGTCCACGGCGGATTTTTTATCTGCACAACATGAAAATCGACATGCGTCAGCATGTCGGTTTTTCACGTTTCGGCTTTTTCTTTTTCGGCTCCGGCAGCTCCGGGTACATGGCTTCAAACAGCGCTTTCAAAAAGTCACGGTCGTCCACGTTGTCCACCAGGAGCATATCCTTGGCGCCCTCGTAGGGCGGCTCATAGCCGGCGTGGGGCATCATGCGCACTGCACTGGGCACAGGCTTGACCAGCAGGCGGTCATCACAGAGATAGGCCGCAATTTTGCCATGGTGATAGATGATATATTCCCCCATCATGGCACGGTGGGTGATCCCGTCCAGCCCGGATAGCTGATCTAATATGAAGTACAGACAGTCTTTACTGGTGGACATTCCTCATTCCTCCACATTGTTTTTCCCGGCGGAAAGCTCGTTCCAGAGAGTGAAACCGAGGATGAGTACGCCGCCAACGATCTGCCACTTAGTCATGATTTCATCCAGCACCAGCACCGAGACCAGCACCGCCACCAGCGGGTCGATATAGCTCAAAATGGCCGCTTTCTGCCCTGGCAGCTCCTTCAGGGAGGAGAAATACAGGCAGTAGGTCACGCCGGTATGGACAAGGCCCACGATGAGCAGACATACCCAGCCCGTGCCGTCCATCCCGCCGAGGCTCACGCCGCCGGTGAAGGCCACATAAGGCACAAGGACGATGATGGCCGCCAAAAACTGCAGGAAGGTGCGGTGGATGCCCTCCACGCCCTTGATGAACTTATTGAGCAGGATGACCGCAGCGTAAAACACGGCCGCTCCCAAGCCGAACAGGATGCCGATGAGATCCGTCCCTCCCCTGCCCACATCGCCCACACCGATGATGAGCACCAGCCCTATGGTGGACATGATGAAGCAGACGATCTGGCGGGCGGTGAGCCGTTCACGGAACAGGAAGGGGCAGACGACGGTGACGATGACCGGAGCAAAGTAATAGCTCAGGGTGGCCACCGACACGGTGGTATACTTGTATGCCTCAAACAGCAGGATCCAGTTGATGCCCATGGCCATGCCGGAAATGAGCAGCAGGGGTATGGCCTTCTTGATGCCGCCAAAGGGTATTCTCTGCTTGGTGACCAGCAGAAACAGGCCGATGAGGATGGCCGCCAGAATGGCCCGATAAAGCGCCAGCTCCCCCGAGGACACGGGGATGTGGCGAACAAAGGGGCCCAGCGTGCCGAAGATCGCCATGGATGCGATGAGCATCACACGGGCACGATTGGTTTGATTCATAATTGACCTCTGGTATGCTTATTATTTGCCCTTTTTCCTGGGCTTTGGCTTTGCCCAACCCGCCTTACGGACGGGCTTAGAGGGCTTCTGAGGGGCTTTCTCGCCGGAAGCAGGCTTGACCTTGCTCTTTGGCGAAGCAGCAGGTTTACCGCCGCTGGGACGGTTGGGACGGATGAGGCACTCTTTGCCGAAGCCGATGAGATCCTCCCTGCCCGTCTTGTGGAGCGCTTCCAGCACCAGCGCACGGTTCTGCGGCTTGCGCCACTGCATCAGCGCCCGCTGGAGCGCCTTGTCATGGGGCGTTTTGGGCACGAATACCGGCTTCATGGTGCGGGGGTCAATGCCGGTATACCACATGCAGGTGGCCAGCGTACCGGGGGTGGGATAGAAGTCCTGCACCTGTTCCGGCATATGACCCTCTTTATTGAGCCATTCCGCCAGTTGCACCGCATCCTCCAGCGTACAGCCTGGGTGGGACGAGATGAGGTAGGGCACCAGATACTGCTCCTTGCCGTACCGCTGATTCAGCCTGTAAAACTTATTGCGGAACTTCTCATATACTTCGATGTGGGGCTTGCCCATGTAGTCCAGAGTGTGGTCCACACAATGCTCCGGCGCCACCTTGAGCTGCCCGGAGATGTGGTGCTGCACCAGCTCGGCGAAGAACTCGCCGCTGGGGTCTTTCATCAGGTAGTCAAACCGAATGCCGGAGCGGATGAACACTTTTTTGATGCCTGGGATCTGGCGCAGCTTACGCAGCAGCAGCAGGTAATCGGTGTGGTCGGCATCCAGATTGGGGCAGGCATCGGGGGCAAGGCAGGAACGGTTCTTGCACATACCGTGCTTGAGCTGCTTCTGGCAGGACGGACGGCGGAAGGTGGCGGCGGGGCCGCCCACATCGTGGATGTAGCCCTTGAAGCCGGGGTGCTTGGTGAGCAGCGTGACCTCCCGAATGATGGATTCGTGACTGCGGGCGGTGATGGTTCTGCCCTGATGGAAGGCCAACGAGCAGAAGTTGCAGGCACCGAAGCAGCCCCGGTTGTGGGTGACGGAAAAGCGCACCTCCTCGATGGCGGGCACGCCGCCCATATCGTCGTACATGGGGTGGGGCTCCCGCACATAGGGCAGCTCTGCCACCCGATCCAGCTCCGCCTGGGGCAGCGGATAGGCGGGCGGGTTGACGATAAGGAACTGATTGCCGTGCTTTTGGATGATGGCCTTGCCCACAGCGGCATCATGCTCGTTATACTCCACCATGTTGGCCCTGGCATAGGCCTCCTTGCTGGAGGAAACCTGCTCAAAGGAGGGCACCTCCACACGGGGGTAGGCGCACACATCAGGGCGCTTGGCAGCCACGCAGGTGCCCCGCACATCGGTGATCTCCCCCACCGGCGTGCCGCTGGCCAGACGGGCAGCGATCTCCAGCGTGGCGGTCTCGCCCATGCCGTAGGTCAGGATGTCGGCCTGAGCATCGAACAGCACCGAGCGGCGCACCTTGTCCTCCCAGTAGTCGTAGTGGGCAAAGCGGCGCAGGCTGGCCTCCAGGCCGCCGATGATGATGGGAATGTCACCGTACACCTCACGGACGCGGTTGGAGTAGACCACGGTGGCGTGGTCAGGGCGCAGACCTGCCCTGCGGCCGGGAGAGTAGGCGTCATCATGGCGGCGCTTCCTGGCTGCGGTGTAGTGGGCCACCATGGAGTCCAGATTGCCCGCCGAGATCATGACGGCGTACCGAGGCTTACCCAAAACGGTAAATGCCTGCGGGTCACGCCAGTCGGGCTGAGACAGGATGGCCACCCGATAGCCCGCCGCCTCCAGTACCCGCCCGATGATGGTGGGGCCAAAGGAGGGGTGATCCACATAGGCATCGCCGGTGATGATGAGAAAGTCATAATAATACCAGCCCCGCTGGAGCAGATCCTCCCGTGAGACAGGCAAAAACAGATTGCGGTCAAAGCTCATAGCATACCTCTTATTCGACAGTATATCATGAGTTTACCATGACAGCGGTCTACATTCAAGTGAACCTTTCCGCCAAAGCGCAGGATTTCACGGAAAGCTGTTGCCTGCTCTCCCACTTGGTGTTACAATAGCTTGTAGTAGTGCACTTTCCTGCTGATGCAGAAGGGAGAAACATATGATGAAAAAAATCCTGATCACCGGCGCAGGCAGCTACATTGGAACTTCTCTGGAGGCTTACCTGAAGCAGTGGCCTGATGACTATCAGGTGGACACAGTGGATATGATCGACGGCACCTGGCGTGAGCGGAGCTTTGCCGGTTACGATGCGATATACCATGTGGCGGCGCTGGTACATATGGAGAACAAAAACCTGACCGATGAGGAGAAACAGCGCTATTACAGCGTGAACGTGGATCTGGTAGCGGAGGTCGCTGCCAAAGCCAAGAGCGAAGGCGTGTCCCAGTTCATCTTCATGAGCTCCATGAGCGTGTACGGCATGGAAACCGGCGTCATCACCAGAGAGACGGTGCCCGCCCCCAACACCATCTACGGCAAATCCAAATTAAAGGCGGAAAAGCAGATCGAGGCTCTGGCGGATGACAGCTTCACCGTGTGCATCCTCCGCCCTCCCATGATCTACGGCAAGGACTGCAAGGGCAACTTCCAGAAGATCCTGAAGCTGGTGAAAAAGCTGCCGGTGTTTCCCAAGCTAAGTAACGAGCGCAGCCTGATCCACATCGACAACTTCGTTTCCTTTGTGCGTATGTGCGTTGACCGCAGACTGGGCGGCCTGTTCTTCCCGCAGAACCGCCAGTATGTCACCACCATTGATCTGGCGGAGAATATGGCTCTGGCTTTGGGCAAAAAGCTGCGGTTCAGCCGCATCCTGGGCTTTGGCGTGAGGCTCATTCGTCCCTTCGTCTCCGTTGCGAAAAAAGCCTTTGGTTCCCTTGTCTATCAGGATATGGAGGATTTCGATTTCTCCTATGTCGTCGTGGAAAACAGCGACAGCATTCAACGCAGCGTGTAAACAGTCAAGGGCAGCGGTTTATCGACCGCTGCCCTTGTTTTTGAAGAAAAAACACCCGCCGTCTGAGACGGCGGGTGTTTTGATTACTTCTGGCTGCGCTTCTTGAGGCCAACTACGATCAGGATCACACCGATCACAGCAGCAGCGATGCCGACATAGAGCCAGACGCTGCCGGGATTTGCGCTGCCCTTGGTGAGCAGGCTCTCCAGCTGGGCCTCAATACTGTTGTTCAGGATGCCGCCGTAAACAGCGGAAATTACGCCTGCAATCAGCAGAATAACGCCAAGAATGGTCATAATAGTTTCCCTCTCTTTTTCTGTAATATGTATCTTACGGACAGCAGATCAGTTGGCGGAGAACAGGTGCTTGCGCTTCTTGTAGTAGAGGACGGAAGCAACGGCGATCACACCAAACAGGATGATCAGAATGAACTCGAACACGGAAGCCAGCTCGAAGAACTTGGCGTACTTGACGCTGATGGAGCAGATAAAGGGATCCAGCAGCATGAGCAGGAACAGAGCAACCATGCAGCCGGTGACGGCGGAAACACCCTTCCACTGCATGGCAGCCAGACGGCCACGGCTGATCACTGCTACGATACCGAGCAGGCACAGAAGAATGCCCACGATGATGTCGATGACCTTAAAGCCG
Organism: Candidatus Enterenecus sp.; assembly: GCA_045589915.1. Lineage (GTDB taxonomy): Bacteria > Bacillota > Clostridia > Oscillospirales > Oscillospiraceae > Enterenecus. The sequence goes on along the minus strand of JAZNQA010000126.1, from coordinate 4,494 downwards.
GGGTAGAGACGATAGACCCAGGAAGCGGGAACACCCTCAACGGAGCCCATCACGCCGGTCAGGTACAGAATACCGAACAGAACCATCACTGCACCCAGCAGAAAGCAGCCGAGGGTGCTCAGGATCGTGTGATAATTCATCGGAAGAGAACCGCCGCTGACGGTGGGCTTCTCTACATTGGGCTGAGCTCCATCCAGAGTAGCACCACAGTTGGGACAGAACTTGCCGCTGGCTTCTTTACCACATTTGGGACAAAACATATTGGATTCCTCCTGTCTTTTTTATAGGCTGATTGTACCATAAATGAGATGCTATTTCAAGAAAAATTTGGCGCTTTTCATCTCCGCAGGAGTTTTCCTTGTTGAAGACACTTTCACCCACCCGCAAGGGTGGATTTAATTGAAAAAGCACTCGCTTTCGCAAGTGCTTTTTCTGGCTATGGGCTACAAAAAAGATATTTTCTTAAAATTATTGTATAGTTTTGAACTTTCACAAAACAACAAAATTATTGTGCACCTTTCTTTAAGTTGCAGTCGCGGCAGAGCATTTGGCAATTTTCAGGGGTGGTATGTCCGCCTTTTGACCAGGCTTTGATGTGGTCAGCGTGCATATCTTCGAACTCAAATTCTTCGCCACAGATTGCACACTTATGATTTTGCTTTTCATAAGCCGCAAGGGCATCACGGCGGTCAAAGGCACGAATAGAAAGTTTCTTTTCTTCTCCGGTCAGTAAATACTCATAGATGCCGGATTTCTTTGTAACATCTTCGTCACCCATAAGGCGCTGAATCTCTAATTCAAGGGCTTTAGGGTCGAGATCGGTGCGCTTGCCGTGGTCGTTGTAAAATAAGCCCCAAGGTAAACCTTTCATTTCTTTGCGCTTCTTCGGAAAGATGGCTTGTACCCAGTCAATCACCGAGCGAAAATAATTCCAAAGGGTTACAGCACTCGGGTCGTGCTGATGCTCTGACATATAGCCTTCGATAGTTTTACCCTCGGCACTTGCTGCCCACAGTATGGCCGTTTCAAGATACTCCTGACGAATGCTTGAACCCTTCAAATAGTCGCCGGCGAGCGCATCTGCGGCACAACCCGTTTTGGAAAAGTATCTTTTGGCATCGGAAGTCCAAGAGCCTGCATACACCGCATTCCGCAATTCCTGATCGGTCAGTTGCTCACCTGCAATGTTAATGATTCTAAACCAATCAAGCTTTTCGCTGTCTGTTCCGTCACATACATAAACGAATAAAGGATAGTCCAGTATTTTTTTCTTAACGTCGGCAGGCAGATTGTAAAAATACTTATCATCTACCGAGAAAGAACCATCCACGTACTCGCAAAGAGAAATTGTTCTTTGCTGTCCGTCAAGAACCTCGTATGTATCCTCGCCGGTTTTGCACCAGTAGATTACGTTTAACGGAAGTCCTTTAAGGACTGTGCGGATCACCTCGTCACGTTGCGCATCCTTGTAGACGAATTCACGCTGATATTTGGGTCTAATATCCAATCTTTCATCATAACCGACGACACCTTCCTCGGCATCGTTAAAATATCCTTCGCAGACTTCGCCTACTGTTATTTTTCTTTCTTCAATAATCATTTGTTTACCTCCTCAAGATGTTTGTTGCGAATGAGGACGCGCTTAAATGGAACTTTAGCCTCACCAGCATGAGATATGTAGCACGCCAATCTATTTCCTTGCTTGTAACTGCCCGTATTGCCTTGCAGATAATATAGATCTACAAATTTTTGCGACATTCCTTTCCATTCATCTGGAACGATATCCGCATCGGCACATCCCACGATTTCGAACTGATCTGGATTGTACTTTTCAAAAAATGTCACAGGTACACCCATAACTCCGGGATAGTCCATAGGAATATCGACTACTTTATCAACATTAATCGCTCCGTCCATATTTTCGAAATTTTCGTATTCATCTGGACTATAACGCTTAATCATTATTAGACTATCATGGCGCTTTTTAATATCAAGATTTGTAAACCAACAAACTCCGGCTACATTCAAAATGATTTCGCCATGTTCATTTCTTTTCGCCTTTTTACTTTCTACTTCGACAGCACGTGGCATTATCATCCACCTACCACCATTCAAAGATGTAGCTCCTGCCCAAATCTTATTATTCATAAGATAAGGAAAAAACTCTTTATATGTAATTGCATTCTTATTGCCCATAATAACGAATTTTTTGCCATATTCAATTAGTGTGGCTACATATTCACGGAATAAGGAAAACGGCGGATTAGTAACTACAATATCGGCTTCTGCTAATAATGATAAGCATTCAGCGGATCTAAAGTCACCATTTCCTTGCAATTCCGATAGTTGATTTTCGCCTGATTTAAACAATTCCGCAACATCAAACATATCAACGCCACCATCACCGGTTTTGTCATACACTTTTGTAACTATAGCTTTATAAGGTTTGTTAGAATTATCATCTTCTTTGCCTATAACATCAAAAATGGATAGTTGTTGATTTGCAATAGGAGACCCGGTATAGCAAGTAGCAATCAGCTTTTTCAATCCGAGACGGTTAAAATTCAACACAAAGTACTTAAAGAAATTGCTTTCAAATGGATCGTCACAATTGCAAAGGACAACTTTTCCTTCAAAATGCCTACGGTAATGGCGAAGTTCTTTCTCGATATCTGTTAATTGTGTATAGAATTCATCATTCTTTGCTCTTCGCGCTTTTGTCAATTGACTATTATTGTAGTCTATCACTGCCTTGCCCTTCCTTTTCTGCTTTTTCCAATGCTTTATACATGCTAACGACGTTTCTTGCTCAAAAAGCTTCGCGTTGTTTTTTGGTTTATCATTCTTTGTGTTGCTGGTTGTTTAATAATCTCATCTGACAATTTGTCAGTTAACTTTTCTACAACAGAATTCCCAAATTTCTGAGATTCAAGTTCCTGATTATGCTTGTGCTCAAGTTCAAGCATTTCAATCTTGTGTTCATACTCTTGAGAAATTTCTTTAATTCGACTCTCGTGTGATAGTTCAAGTAACTGAATCTCTTTCTTGTATTTCTTAGCTTGTGCAATTCCTGTTATTAACGCAACAACAATAGGAACAACAATATTGCTTATTATAAGAATTATTGTTTCGATCTGCATGCCGTACCTCCAAATTCTAATTACTTATCAGCCGCAACGCCGGATTTCATCCAGGCATCGACTTCGCTGACTTTGAATTTCCACAGTCTGCCGATCTTAGCGGCGGGCATATTGCGGCGTTCAATCCAGTCGAGAACCGTATCACGGCTAACGCCTAAATATTCCATAATCTCTTTCATTGAATACCAGCGTTCAAGGTTGTTATCCATGGTGAAACCCTCCGTTTTCACAAAAATACAATTTACATTATATAGCATAACACAATTCTCGGGATTTTTCAAGGTTTAATAGGGGTTTATTCGGGATTGTTTCGAAAAAGTCATAAGTCGAACGGCAAAAGAAAAAAGGATCATAGTTTATTCTATGCTCCTTAAATGTGGCGACTTTGTGAGAGTTCGAGTCTGTTCTGAGAAAAATATCTTTTTTGTACGCACAAACCGAAAAGTAAAATTTCACCCATAAAAACAGAAAAAACCCTGATAAAATCAGAGCTTTTCTGTGGCTATATCTTTTTTGTAGCCCTTTGATGGCGGAGACGGTGGGATTCGAACCCACGTGCGGTTGCCCGCAAACTGATTTCGAGTCAGCCCCGTTATGACCACTTCGATACGTCTCCATACTATCGAGCTTAAATAAAATACCTTATTTCCGTCCGCTTGTCAATCGCTTTTGCGCCTGATGTGCAACAGTCCACATGAACGGCCGCTCCCTGCGGGAAATTGAAGCTCGGATACCCCGTGGAGAGGTATCCGAGCTTCTGCTTTGTCCTCAGTCTGGTGTTATTTCTCAGTAACGGTTGGCAGTCATAGAGACGGACCGATAACCGCCGGTCCAGTCATTACCCCAGGCGCCGGTCCAGTTGTTCTCCCAGGAGCCGGTCCAGTCGTTCTCCCACCAGTTACCGCCGGTGGAACCGTCGCCGGTGCCCCAGTTGTTTTCCCAGCTGGGGCCAGTGGTACCGTCGCCGGTACCGCCCCAGTCGGGGGTAGTGCCGCCGCCCCAGTTGTTGTCCCAGCTCGGACCGGGATTGGGGTTGGGGTTGGTGGTGCCGTCATCGGTGCTGCCGTCGTCACCAGTGCCCCAGTCGGGGGGGCCGGGATTGGGAACGCTGCCGCCCCAGTCGGGGGTAGTGCCACCCCAGTCAGGAGTGGTGCCGCCGGTCCAGTCGTTCTCCCACCAGTTGCCGCCGGTGGAACCGTCGCCGGTGCCCCAGTTGTTGTCCCAGCTCGGACCGGGATTGGGGTTGGGGTTGGTGGTGCCACCATCGGTGGTGCCGTCATCGGTGCTGCCGTCGTCACCAGTGCCCCAGTCGGGGGGGCCGGGATTGGGAACGCTGCCGCCCCAGTCGGGGGTA
>JAZNQA010000125.1:0-1844 GCA_045589915.1 Candidatus Enterenecus sp. | reverse complement strand
TGTGTGTGCGCCCGATCACACCAGTTTCTTCCCCATCAGCTCCACCAGCGGGTCGAGCTTGTCCATGAGGTGCTGGAACTTCTCGGGGGTGAGGGACTGCTGTCCGTCACACTTGGCGTGGGGAGGGTCGTTGTGCACCTCTACCATCAGGCCGTCTGCGCCCACGGCGGCGGCGGCCATGGCCAGCGGCTCCACCATCCAGTACATACCGGCGGCGTGGGAGGGGTCCACGATGATGGGCAGATGGCTCATCTGGCGGATGGCGGGGATGGCGGACAGGTCAAGGGTGTTGCGGGTATAGGTCTCAAAGGTGCGCACGCCTCGCTCGCACAGGATGACATTCTCGTTGCCCGAGGCCATGATGTACTCGGCGGACATGATCCACTCCTCATAGCTGTTGGCCAGACCACGCTTGAGCAGGATGGGCTTGGACATCTTGCCCACCTCCTTGAGCAGGTCGAAGTTCTGCATATTGCGGGCGCCGATTTGCACCAGATCCACCTTTTCCTCGAACAGCTCGCAGTATTTGGCGCTCATCAGCTCGGTGACGATGGGCAGGCCGGTGGCCTCCTTGGCCTCCAGCAGCAGGTCAAGACCGGCCACCCCCATGCCCTGGAAGGAGTAGGGGGAGGTGCGGGGCTTGAATGCGCCGCCACGCAGCAGGGAGGCGCCGGAGCGCTTCACATCCTGCGCCACCTCGATGATCTGTGCCTCGCTCTCGATGGAGCAGGGGCCGGCGATGACGGAGAAGTTGCCCCCGCCGATCTTCACGCCGCCCACGTCCACCACGGAATCCTCCGGGTGGAACTTGCGGTTGGCCTTTTTGTAAGGCTCCTGCACACGCATGACACGCTCCACATCGGTGTTCATGGACAGCTTGTCCAGATCAATGTGAGTGGTGTCGCCCACCAGACCCAGGATGGAGCAGCCAACACCGTTGGTAATGCCGACTTTCACGCCGTGGTCGCTTTCCAACTGGGAAACCAGCGCTAAGATAGTCTCCTGCCGGGTGCCCGGCTTCATTACGATAACCATAGGATCGTTCCTTTCCAAGTGAAATAATAAAAGCCCATTGACAGCGGCCGTGTCAATGAGCTTCCAAAGACAAAAATCTGTTGAAATCGGCTCCACGGAGCCGGAAACTCAATCACACCCGCTGATTCTCCATGCCAAAAAAGCCGTAGCCGCTAAATCGGGCCCAGCCAAAGGAGAACATGAAGTTACGGGCGGTGCTGAGAATCATGTCGCTACCTCGCTAAAATAGATGTGAACAGTATACTCCACCCGTGCGTAAAAAGCAAGAAAAAGTTTTACACGGCAAAGCGTAAAATTGACGGAAGGGAATGCTGTTTTTCCGCTGCCGTCTGTGATATACTAAAGGAAAAGGAGATGGTTGTGTGAGTCATACCGTAGAGCTGCTGGCAGTGGGCACCGAGCTGCTGCTGGGCAACATCGTCAATTCCGACGGGCAGATGCTCTCCCGGGAGCTGTCCGCTCTGGGGCTGAACGTCTACTATCATTCGGTGGTGGGGGATAATCCCGCCCGTTTGAAGGCCGCCGTGGAGCTGGCCAGGAGTCGGGCCGACATCCTCATCACCACCGGCGGCCTTGGCCCCACCTGCGATGACCTGACCAAGAACATCATCGCGGAAGCACTGGGCAGAAAGCTGGTGTATAACGAAGCTGAAGGCGAAAAGCTGAAGGCGTACTTTGAGCGCCGTCAGAAGGTTATGACCGATAATAACCTCCAGCAGGTGTATCTGCCCGAAGGCTGCATCGTCCTGTCAAATGACTGGGGCACCGCACCGGGCTGCATCATCGAAGACGGCGAGCTGACCGTCATT
>JAZNQA010000124.1:0-2967 GCA_045589915.1 Candidatus Enterenecus sp. | reverse complement strand
GCGCCGTGGGAAACGGCGCTCCTCTTTTGGTGAAAAGCGTTTTTACTGCTTGGGGGCATTGGGCTCCACGGTGTCGAACACGGATTTGGCGCTGGCACACAGACCGGCCAGACCCTGCAGCTCGCTGGGGATGATGATCTTGGTGGCACGGCCGTCGGCAGCCTTCTGGAAGGCCTCCAGAGCCTTGATCTTCAGCACGCCCTCGCCGGGGGCGGCCTCGTTGATGAGCTTGATGGCGTCGGCGGGGGCCTGCTGCACCTTCATGATGGCCTCGGACTCGGCTTCGGCCTCCAGGATCTTGGCGGTCTTGAGAGCCTCGGCCTCCATGATCTTGGCCTGCTTGGCGGCGTCGGCACGGAGGATGGCGGACTGCTTCTCGCCCTCGGCCACCAGGATCTGGGACTGCTTGGTGCCCTCGGCCTGGAGGATGGCTTCACGGCGCTCACGCTCGGCCTTCATCTGCTTCTCCATGGCGTCCTGGATCTCACGGGGAGGAATGATGTTCTTCAGCTCCACACGGTTGACCTTGATGCCCCAGGGGTCGGTGGCCTCGTCCAGAATGGAGCGCATCTTGGTGTTGATGTGGTCACGGCTGGTGAGGGACTGATCCAGTTCCAGATCGCCGATGATGTTACGCAGGGTGGTGGCGGTCAGGTTCTCGATGGCGCTCAGGGGGTACTCCACGCCGTAGGTATACAGCTTGGGATCGGTGATCTGGAAGTAGATCACGGTGTCGATCTGCATGGTGACGTTATCTTTTGTGATAACGGGCTGGGGAGCGAAGTCAACCACCTGCTCCTTCAGGGACACGGTCTTGGCCACACGCTCGATGAAAGGGATCTTCAGGTGCAGGCCCACGCCCCACACGGCACGGAAGGCGCCCAGACGCTCCACGACCACGGCCTTGGACTGCTGAACCACCTTCACGTTGGCGGCCAGGATGGCCAGCACGATGACGATGATGGCGACCACGATGATCACGCTGGTCAGCTCGCTCAGGTCAGTTCTCAACATTAACATTTTACGTCCTCCTTTAGTTTCTCAACATATACTTTCACACCCTCGATGCGCAGCACAGTGACCAGCGTGCCGGTCGGGATGAGATCGTCGTGTTCGCTGCGGGCCGTCCAGGTCAGGCCCTCGATGGATACGGCGCCTTCGCCCAGAATATTGTTGATGTCCTCGGTGACACGGGCGGTGGAGCCGATGATACGGTCGGCATTGGTGGGCTCGACCTTGTTGTTGAAGTATTTCTGCGCCAGCGGACGGATGGCCAGAAGGCACAGGAAGCTGATGACGATGAACAGGGTGATCTGGAGCCAGAGCGGGCCGCCCAGCAGAGCGCAGATCAGACCGGCCAGCGCACCGGCGGCAAACCAGATGGAGGTCAGCCCCACGGTGATGGCTTCCCCTGCGGTGAACAGCACCAGCAGACCCAGCCAGATGAGTTTCCACGTCATAAGATTCGTTTCTCCTTTCGGTGATATGGTGGCGCCCAGCAGGATGAGCAGCGCCAGCAGCACCAGCGCCAGCACTCCGCCCAAAAACTGCTGATGGTGGGGGGAGAGGTTGGCGAGGAAGTTGCCGATGGATGCCCGCAGCGACAGAGCCTTCATGGGCTGCTGCGCCGCCGGCTGGGATTCCGGCACCTTTGTGTGCTGCCCGGAGGGAACTTCGTCCTGGAACAGCTCATCCATGGTGACGCCATAGTGATTACAGATATAAATGATCTTTTCGATCTCAGGGTATCCACGGGAGGACTCCCACTTGGATACCGCCTGTCGGGATACTTTGAGCTGCTGGGCAAAATCCTCCTGCGTCATGCCGCTGCTGCGGCGGAGGGCCTGCAGCCGATCTCCAAAAGACACGGCGTTTCCTCCTTTCTCGTCCATATCATACGATATGCGTGCGCAAGCGTCTACCAACTTCAATTTGCATTTGAAAAAAACGCTCCGCAACTTCAAGTTTCGCTGTCAGAAAATGAGAGTTGAAGGTAGTATACCACATCTTTGGTGAGAAAGCTACTGGAGGAAGGAAACAAATTGCGGGAAAGGATTGCCAAGGTTTTTCTTTTCCGATATACTGGAATTGACCTCCACCGATGTCTTTACGGTACACCATGAAGTGGGTGGAAGGTCAAGAGAGTTTTGAAATTATTTTGGACGGAGAGTTTCCATGGAGCATAGCCTGCAATTTGTGGTGCCTACCCCGCTTGGGGTGGAGAGCCTGGTGTCCTACGAGCTGAAAAAACTGGGTCTGACCGATGTTCGGACGGAGAACGGACGGGTGCTGTGCGCCGGTTCTCCGGCGGATATTCCCCGTGTCAACCTGAATTTGCGTACGGGAGCCCGTCTGCTCATCGCCCTGGGCAGCTTTCCCGCCCGTTCCTTTGAGGAGCTGTTTCAGGGTGTGTCCGCCCTGCCGTGGGAGGACTATATCCCCCGTGAGGGTCAGTTCCCGGTGAAGGGTTACTCCATCGGCTCCCAGCTCCATGCCGTCCCCGCCTGCCAGTCCATCGTGAAAAAGGCGGCGGCCAAAAGGTTAGGACGGGTCTACGGCATGGAGACTCTGCCGGAGACGGGGGCCATGTACCAGATCCAGTTCTCCATCATGAAGGATCAGGTCACCCTCATGCTGGATACCTCCGGCGAGAATCTCTACAAGCGGGGCTACCGCGCCCAGGGGGTGGCGGCGCCCCTGCGGGAGACTTTGGCGGCCGCCCTCATTGCCCTGACCCGTTACCGGGGACGTGACCCCCTGTGCGACCCCTTCTGCGGCTCGGGTACCATTCCCATTGAGGCCGCCCTCATTGCCAAAAACCGTGCCCCCGGCTTGAACCGTTCCTTCTCCGCCCAGAAGTGGGCGTGGCTGCCCTCCGGATTGTGGCTGGAGGCGGCGGATGAGGCCATGGACAACGAGTTTGACGGCCAGTATGAGATCTGGGGCGGGGACATCGACCCCGATGCC
>JAZNQA010000123.1:0-2324 GCA_045589915.1 Candidatus Enterenecus sp. | reverse complement strand
CCCTGCGGTAAGGATCCCGACGCCTGCATCCTCAAGGATGACGGCGGCTGGCTCACCCGCAAGTTCTTCGAGAGCGACGGCTACATCATGGCTGCCCCCGTGTGGAGCCTTGCCCCCACCAGCATTGTCTCCGTGTTCCGTGACCGTGTGTTCGGCTACAAGGCGGACATCGCCGGCTGGGAGCGGTACGGCGTGCCCGAATGGGCGGAGGGCTGGATGAAACACCGTCCCGGCGCTCTCATCTCGGTGGGCGGTGCCCTGACCCGCCATTGGACCAGCCTCGGCATGGCCACCCTGTACACCACCGCCTTCTCCACCCAGACCAACATCGTGGATCAGATGGATGTCTACGGCGTGGCGGCCCACGGCGAGGCCGTGTTACGGCAGGACTACATGGATCGTGCCCGTGAGCTGGGCGAACATCTGGGCTATGCGGTGCTCCACCCGGAGGAGGATTTTTGCCGCCGCAACCTCGGCCCCGACGAGGGCGAAGCCTGCCCCGGCTGCCGCACCAGCCTTGTCATTGCCCGTCCCGGCAACGATTATGTGGAGTGTGCCGTCTGCGGCCGCAAGGGCTTTGTGTCCATGAAGGACGGCGGCCTGAGCTACACCTGGCCGGAGGATCCCCAGGATCGCCTCACTCTGGCCGGCAAGCACGACCATATGGCGGAGATCCAGCGCCATGGTGAGGAGCTTGTAGCTCCCCACATGGAGGAGATCAAGGAAAAGACCAAGAAGTACAAGCTGTGGAACGACTGCGTGGTCACTCCGCCCTCCCGCCAGCCCAAGCAGGGCTGAGTCCGCCAAACAGGATGTGCCAATTCAGGCAGTTCACCACTTTCTTGAGGGAAGCTGCACGTATTTTGGCAGTACACAAAGCGCTAACTGACCGTTGGTCAGTTAGCGCTTTTTTATATCAGCCGATTGGAACATTTTGCTGTCAAATCCGTCTAAATAGATAGAACCATTATTTTGAAGGGGGTAATTTGTATGAAAAAGTGCTTGGCATTCGTTTGCGCATTGATCTGTGTGTTCGGTTTAGTCGGTTGTTCCTCAACCAGAATCGACACAACGAAACCTGTCTTTGAAACGGAAAACATCAGTCGGATCACGCTGTTCTCCATTCCCCATCATGAGGACGGCATTGAAGTGCCCGATGAGCACCTTACAGAGCTGACGGCCTGGCTCGGCACATTCACCATCGACAAAAAGGCCGGTGACCAATTGGACCCCGGTACAAATACTCGCTCTTTTCGGATCGAGTATGCGGACGGAACCATTGTGGAGAGTGGTGTAAACACAACAACGATTGACGGGGTTATTTACTACATGAAATGCGAAAAAGCCCCTGAATGTTATGATGAGCTGTTTGCAAACAATATGCCCGCAGAGTAAAGAAGATCCTTGTAATGATTCTGTAATGTAAAAACCATACTGTTTCTCTAACGAGGAGCAGTATGGTTTTTCTGTTCCGGCGGCAGAGAGCGCATTGCAACTGACATGGCGCTGTGGTATCATATGAGCAGGAACTCTACTTTGGAGCGGAGGTATGGATATGAAACAGGGTATCGTATTGATGGACGGCGCATTGGGCACCAGCCTGTGGAACATGGCGGAGGAGCAGGGAATTGCCAAAGAGCCTGTGTGGAAGTATAATGTGGAGCACCCGGAGCTGGTCACCCGGCTGGCACAGGAGTACATCGCCGCCGGTTCCAAGCTCATCCTCACCAACACCTTCGGTGCCAACGCCCTGACGGTGAAGCGTTCCTCCGGCTACACGGTGGCCGAGGTGGTAGGTGCAGGCGTGCGGCTGACAAAGGAAGCGGCGGCGGGCACCGGTGTCAAAGTAGGACTGGATATTGGCCCTCTCTCAGCGTTCATGGAGCCCTATGGCGACCTCACCGAAGAAGAAGTGGAGGAGATCTACCGTGAGGTGATGGAGGCGGGCATGGCGGAGCGGCCCGACCTCATCATGCTGGAGACCTTTATGGACTTGGGGATGATGACGGTGGCGGCACAAACAGCAAAACGCTTTGGCATCCCCGTGCTGTGCACCATGACCTTTGAGGGGCGTGGAAAAACCATGATGGGCAACTCGGTGGCCGACATCGTGGAGGAGCTGACCGAGGTTGGGGTGGACGGTGTGGGGCTGAACTGCTCCCTGGGCCCCGACGGAGCCCTGCCCATCATTCGGGAGTTTGCGGAGAACACCGACCTGCCCCTGATCTTCAAGCCCAATGCGGGCAAGCCCGTGGTGGCGGAGGACGGCTCGGTGCTGTCCCCCTATGATGCCGCCGCCTTTGCCCGTGATGTTGCCCCTGCGC
>JAZNQA010000122.1:0-15116 GCA_045589915.1 Candidatus Enterenecus sp. | reverse complement strand
CGTTTGTAAATCGAATTAGGCGGGAGTGTGCAAGGAAGTTTAGACAAACAGCTTACTCACCGACCGCTCCTCGTAAATGCGCTCAATGGCCTCAGCGAACATATGGGACACGGACAGATACTTGATCTTGGGGCAGATCTGAGCCACGTCCTCACGGGGCTGGATGGTGTTGAGGAAGAGCACCTCGTCCAGCACGGAGTCGTTGATGCGGTCGTAGGCGGGGCCGGAGAGCACTCCGTGGGAGGCGGCGGCGGTGACGGACTTGGCGCCGCCGATCTCCACCAGAGCCTTGGCAGCGTGGCAGAGGGAGCCGCCGGTGTCCACCATGTCGTCCAGCAGAATGACGTGCTTGTCCCGCACATCACCGATGATGTTCATGACCTCGGAGGAATTGGCCTTCTGGCGGCGCTTATCCACGATGGCCATGGGCATATCCAGCTTCTGGGCGAAGGCACGGGCACGGGCCACGGAGCCCACGTCGGGGGAGACCACCATAGTCTCCTCATGGACGGCGGCGAAGCGGCGCAGGAAGTGCTCCACGAACACGGGGGAGCCCAGCAGGTTGTCCACGGGGATGTCGAAGAAGCCCTGGATCTGGTTGGCGTGGAGATCCATGGTCAGCACACGGTCAGCACCGGCACGGGTGATGAGGTTGGCCACCAGCTTGGCGGAAATGGGGTCACGGGGCTTGGTCTTGCGGTCCTGACGGGCGTAGCCGAAGTAGGGGATGACGGCGGTGATGCGGCCTGCGGAGGCACGCTTCAGTGCGTCGATCATGATGAGCAGCTCCATCAGGTTGTCGTTGACGGGATAGCTGGTGGACTGCACCACGAATACGTCGGAGCCACGGACAGTCTCGTAAATGGACACGAAGTTTTCGCCGTCGGAGAAGGCGCCCACCTCAGCGTTGCCCAGAGGGATGCCGATCTCCTTACAGATGGCCTCCGCCAGACTCTTGTTGGAGCTGCCGGAGAAGATCTTCAAATCCTTACCGTGTGCGATCATAGTTCGAATCTTCCTCTCTCTATGTTGTATTAAATGTTGCGGAGGTTACTTCCGCTTATCTTTCCAATCCTGCTTGACCACCTGGCGGGAACGGCCGATGACAAAGCTGTTTTCGGGCACCTCGTCGGTGATGGTGGTGCCGGCGGCGATGTACGCGCCGTCACCCACGGACACGGGGGGGATGAACTTGGTCTGGCAGCCGATGAACACGTTGCTGCCGATGGTGGTGCGGGCCTTCACCTTGCCGTCGTAGTTGCAGGTGACGGTGCCGCAGCCGAAGTTGCAGCCGGCGCCCACGTCGGAATCGCCCACATAGGTGAGGTGAGCCATCTTGGTGCCCTCGCCCAGGTTGCAGTTCTTGAGCTGGACGAATGCGCCGATCTTGGAGCCGGCCTCCAGCACGCAGTGGGGGCGCAGATGGGCGAAGGGGCCCACCTCGCAGCGGTCACAGATACGGCTGTCGTTGCACTGGGAGGAGTTGATGGTCACATCGTCCCCCACCTCGCAGTTGACCAGCATGGTGTTGGGGCCGATCTCGCAGTTTTTGCCGATCACCGTATTGCCCCGAAGAATGGTGCCGGGGAGGAGCAGAGTACCCTCGCCCACGGTGACACCGTCCTCCACATAGACGGCGGCGGGATCCATCATCAACACGCCTGCGGCCAGCAGTTCCTGCCGCTTGGCGTCGAAATTATTCTGTTCCATTTTGGGATACGCCCTTTCCAGGATAGAGTTTGCACACAATGGTACCAATTACATTATAGCAAACACTTTTGATTTTGAAAGGACTTTTTGCATAAAACTTGCGATTTCTTTGCTTCCCACAAAAACCCCGCAAAAAAGCGGGGGAAAGAGGTGACATTGCCCCCTCAAAAAAGATATTTCAAAAAAGTGTTGACAGGAACTGGGTGGTGTGGTAGTGTAACTGTACTAATACGGTTAATACAGCGATTGTTCCGACGCACATCCCCTCCGGCGGCTTTGCCGCCACCTCCCCTTACAAAGGGGAGGCTTTTGCGGGCGCACACACAGGTGCGCCCCTACAGCGCACCACCGAACACCGCCGTAGGGGCCGATGCCCACATCGGCCCGCAAACACCACGGCAAGGGCAGAGCCCTTGCCCTACAGGGGGTGTGCCATAGGAGCGGCCTTTGCAGCGATGCAAAATGGGGTCCCCGCCGAAGCCCAGCGAAGCGGGTTCGGTGGGGGGAGGAGACGCAGCAAAGTGAACGAGTTTTCGCCATGGGCGGAAACGAGTGATACGGAGCTTGTGCCGACGATGTAGGGGCACACCTGTGTGTGCGCCCGCATTCACCTCTCAGTCAGCTTCGCTGACAGCTCCCCTCAAGGGGAGCCTTTGAAGTAGGGCAAGGCACCCGATCAGGCGCATGATTCTAAGATGCTGGAGAGTTTAACGATTGAGCGTGAGCGACGAGCGGCGCAGGGAGCACAGGCAATCCCTTTACCACAGCGCCGGTATTGAATGGTTCGATCCAAAGAATTTGAACCAGCGGGATACCTAAGGGTGCAACCATTAGGTGCGTTTTTGGTTTCTTTTTGCGCATACAAAAAGAAACCGCCGCCACGCGTAGTGGCGCTCCCGTCCCCGCCCGTGGCGGAATCCCTTTTTACGGGCCGATGTGGGCATCGGGCCCTGCGAACCATTTTGCAGGTCTGCCGTAGGGGCGGCTCCCAGAGCCGCCCGTTTGACCCCTCATCCGTCACCGCCTGCGGCGGTGCCACCTTCCCCAAAGGGGAAGGCTTTATGGGCCGCCGAGGGCGGCGGCCCAAGCGGGCGGGTTTAGAACCCGCCCCTACGGCGGTGTTCGGTGGTGCGCCTGCATACACCGCTCAGTCAGCTTCGCTGACAGCATGCCCTACCCCCTCTGTCCTGCGGACATCTCCCCCTGACAGGGGGAGTCGTCCTCAAGGGGGGCCTTGGAAGGGCAGCACCCCATAGCCTCCCCTTGAGGGGAGGTGCCGAGCGGAGCGAGGCGGAGAGGTGCTCAACAGACGAATACAGACACAACAGAAAGGGGGATACCAATGCTCCATTTGAATTACCGGGACGGACGGCCCATTTACGAGCAGGTGCGGGACGGACTGCGGCAGCTTCTGGTGGCGGGAGCCATTCCGCCGGGGGATAAGCTGCCGTCGGTGCGCAGCCTTGCGGCGCAGCTGGCCATCAATCCCAACACCATCCAGCGGGCCTATGAGGCGCTGGAGCAGGACGGGTATGTGTACTCCATCCCCGGCAAGGGCAGCTTTGCCGCCCAGCGGGATGAGATCGACCACACCCGACGGGAAGCGCTGCTGGCCAAACTGGATGAGCTGGCAGACGAGCTGATGTATCTGGGTGTGACCCCGGAGGAGATCGCCGCACGCTGTGCCAAACGGAAGGAGGAAACACAATGATCGAAGTGAAACACGTGGTCAAGTCCTTTGACGGTTTTCATGCCCTGGACGACCTGACCATGACGGTGCCCAAGGGCGCCATTTACGGGCTGGTGGGCCCCAACGGAGCGGGCAAATCCACCATCCTGCGCCATCTGTCCGGCGCATACCGGCAGGATTCCGGCGAGATCCTGCTGGAGGGGCAGCCCGTCTACGAAAATCCCGCCGTCAAGGGGCGTATGGCGGTCATCCCCGATGAGCTGTACCACTTCGGCTCGGCCACCATTCGGGACATGATGAAGTTCTACAAGGGCATCTATCCCAAGTTCGATCTGGAGCGGTATCAAAAGCTGAAGGAGGCCTTTCCCGCCCTGAACGAGAAGCGTGCCATCCGCCGGATGTCCAAGGGAATGCAGAAGCAGGCCGCCTTCTGGCTGGCCCTGTGCTGCCGCCCTGACTATCTGCTGCTGGATGAGCCGGTGGACGGCCTCGACCCGGTGATGCGCCGCCAGGTGTGGTCGCTGCTCATGGGGGACGTGGCGGAGTTCGGCACCACGGTGGTGGTGTCCTCCCACAACCTGCGTGAGCTGGAGGACGTGTGCGACCATGTGGGCATCCTCAGCCACGGCAAGGTGGCGCTGGAGCGCTCCCTGTCCGAGCTGCAGGGGGGCACCGTGAAGCTGCAGATCGCCTTTCGGGAGGAGCAGCCCCCGGAGCTGCCCGCCGACGTGGAGGTGCTCCACCGCTCCAATGTGGGACGCATCTACACCTATATCGTCCGTGGCACCACCGAGCAGACGCTCAACCGCTTTGCGGTGTACAATCCGCTGTTTCAGGAGGCGCTCCCCCTGACGCTGGAGGAGATCTTTATCTATGAGATGGGAGGTGAGGACTATGCGGTTCGGGACATCGTTCTTTAACGGCACGCTCTATAAGAAGACCACCCTGCGGTTCTGGCCCATTTGGGTCATCAACCTGCTGATCTGGATGATGGCCATTCCCCTGCACGGTCTGCTGAACCTCCAGAATGCAGGGCCGTACTTCGACCTGAAGGCGTACATGGACAGCTTTGCCCTCAGCGTGGGGCGGCTGGGCACGCAGGATGCCATGCTCTTTGCCCTTGTCGCCGGCGTGATCGTGGCCATGGCGGTGTGCAGCCATCTGTATTCCGCCCGCTCCGCCAATTTCATGGGTGTGCTCCCCGTCCGGCGGGAGGGGCAGTTTGTCAGCCACTACCTGTCCGGTCTGACCATGCTCATCGGCCCCAATGTGGTAGTGTTCCTGTGTACCTTCCTGTTCCAGGTGGCCATGGGCTCCACCCAGTTTGGCCCCCTGCTGTTCTGGCTGGCCTCCCTGTCCGCTATGGAGCTGTTCTTCTACTCCTTTGCGGTGTGCGTGGGGATGTTTGTGGGGCACATTCTGGTGCTGCCCGTGTTCTACGGCATTTTCAACGGTCTGGTCATCGCCACCTATATGCTGGTCGTCACCGTGATGCGGGTGTTCTATTTCGGCTTCTCCGACTTCCCTGCATGGCTGTCCGATGCGGTGCTCTGGCTGACCCCGCTGCTCAAGCTGGGCGATTCGCTGTCCTTTGACAGCGGATGGGATCCTGCGGGGACACTGGTCTACCGCATTGAGGGCGGCACGACGCTGGGCGTTTACGCCGTGGTGGCCGTGGTGCTGGCGGTGTGCGCCCTGCTGCTCTACCGCCGCCGCCATCTGGAGAGCGCCGGCGACGTGGTGGCTGTTCGGGTGATGCGGCCGGTGTTCAAATACTGCGTGTCCGTGTGCGCCGGTCTGTTCCTCGGTATGCTCACCGTGGCTATGCTGGGGCTGGGCACCACGGGCATGATGATCGCCATGGTGGTCTGGGCGGTGGTGGGCTACTTCGTGGCTCAGATGCTGCTGGACAAGACGGTGCGGGTCTTCCGTAAATGGAAGGGCGCAGCGGTGGTGGCGGCGGTGCTCGTTCTGCTGTTCGCTGTGGTGAATTTCGACCTCACCGGCTATGAGAAGCGCATCCCCCGGACGGAGCAGGTGGCCTCCGTCACCGTCAGCGGCCTGCACGCCTCCCCCTATGACGATGGGAACCGCCTCTTTGGCGCCAAGATCAGCGACCCCGATGCCATTGCCCGCATCATCGCCCTCCATGAGGCGGTGGTGGACTTCGGCCCCGAAGGGGAGACGGACGGCGTCACCTGGATCAGCTTCGAGGTGCGCTACACCCTCCGCTCCGGCGCTACCTTCACCCGTGACTACTATGTGCAGGCGGGGGACACCCTGCTGGGGCTGGCACAGGAGGTCATCGACCAGCCCTCGGTGCGTGAGGCCGCCTATGGGCTGGATGAGCTGGCGGCGCAGCGTGGGCTGGGGGCAGAGCTGAGGGCGGCCAGCCTCAGCGGTGATCCCGACTGGTTTGGCGACGATGCCCAGCGCCTGTGGGATGCCGTCATGGCAGACTTTGAGGCGGGACGCATCGGGATCCACGCCATGGGGAGTGATTACCCCGTGGCAGAGCCGTGGGATGACCCCATGCCGCAGATTGAGCGGCTGGATCAGCAGTTGACCTTCCAGTGGGAACGCTCGAATGCATGGAAGAGGAGCATCAGCTTTGAGCTGCTGGGCACCTCCACCGAGACGCTGGCGGCGCTGGCCGAGCTGGGCGTGGAAATCGTCCGCTGACCCGCCTGATATAAAAGAACCGGTAACAGGGAACGCCCGCAAGGGCGTTCCCTGTGTGTTTGCGCCTTTCCGCAGGGGCGCACCTGTGTGCGCTCGACAACACCTCTCCGGCACCGCCTGCGGCGGTGCCACCTCCCCTCAAGGGGAGGCTTTTGGTTGCGGTCATTCATTCTGCATTCTGCATTTCCTGCATTCTGCATTAAAATCCGCCCTTGCTGGTTGCCAAAGTGCAACGCTAAGGTGGTAGACGAATGGAAAAAATTCTGCTATGCTATGAGCAACTTTGTGTGACAGGCGGAAAATCGGGTGACAGCCCCCATCATCGGGGCTGCGGACGAAAAAACTGTCTGCGCCGGACGCAACCCACGGTTGCGCACCATTCATGGAGGCGGTAACATGACATTTGGAGAGAAGCTGGGGATCCTGAGGACGGAGTGTGGCTATTCCCAGGAGGGTCTGGCCGAGCAGTTGGGGGTGAGCCGTCAGGCCATCTCCAAATGGGAGATGGGCACCACCGTGCCCGAACTGGACAAAGTGATCGCCATCAGCGATTTCTTCGGCGTATCCACTGATTACCTCTTAAAAGAACATATGGAGCTCAACCACAGCGGCGGGCTGGATCGGGCGGTCATCCGCTTCCTCGGTTCCGCACAGGAGATGGACGAGATCTCCAAGGATCTCATTGACATCGTGCAGGACGGCACCATCAGCGATGCGGAGCGCCGACGCATTGATGACATCGTGGATACGCTGGATGCCATCACCTCCATTATCAACGAAATCAAGCGAAAAATGAATACAAACAGCACCTCTGGGTTGCGGAAAGATGTAAACTAGAGGTGGTAGAAGGCTGATCCATTCTTTGGTATGCTTGATGTCGTCGGGCGGGACACAGATTGTTCCGCACGAGAAACCTGAGTAAAGGGAGGACATCAACGATGAAAACCAAAGAAATTTACAGCAAGACGATGAAGTTCGTCTGGATGAAGCTGGCGCTGGGCGCAGCCATGATCCTGCTTTCCATCGTGCTGCTGGCCATTTGTATGGGCATCACCCTTCTGTCCAAGGGCAGCCTGCTCTATGTCATGCTGGTGGTGTGGGTGGTGCTTACCGCCATCGCCAACAAGCTGGTGATGAACTACTTCGGATATATGCTGAAAGCGGCCCATGTGGCGGTGCTGACCACGGCGGTCACCACCGGCCAGGTGCCCGACAATATGTTCGAGGTGGGCAAGAGCATGGTGAAGGAGCGCTTCGCCGCCTCCAATGTCTACTTCGTGCTGGATAAGCTGGTGGGCGGTGCTGTCAGACAGCTCCAGAACGCCGTGGGCGCCGTGGACAATCTGCTGGGCAACATCCCCGGCGTCAGCGCCGTGGTGAGCTTCGCCAAAATCTTCATTCAGGTGGCGCTGGGCTATGTGGACGAGTGCTGCCTGGGCTACACCTTCCTGAAGAAGGACGACAGCGCCTTCAAGGCCGGCTGCGACGGCGTGGTCATCTACTTCCAGAACGGCAAGAAGCTGCTCAAGGATGCTCTGGTCACCTCTCTGGTGGTCATCGGCCTCACCGTAGCTGCCATGATCGTGCCCCTCATTGTCCTGTGCCTGATCTGCTCCGCCCTGCACATCCACTGGCTCATCGCCGTGATCCTGTCCATCATGATCGGTGCGGTCATCCGCTCCTCCTTCATCGACAGCTATATGCTGGTCAAGACCATGAAGTCTTACATGGAGGTCGCCCCCACCACCGAGATCACCTTCGACATCTACGGCAAGCTGTGCAAGCTGTCCGGCAAGTTCAAGGAGCTGTTCAACAAGTCTCAGACTGCTGTGCCCGCAGCCTGAGGACAGATCCCGCAGTCAGAAAGAACGCCCTTCGGGGCGTTCTTTTTTCTTCGTTCAGTCCTTTCAAAAGGACTTTCCCTCTGCTATAATAAAGAAAACAAACCGTAAGGAGGGCTTGCCATGGCCACGAGAGAGGAATTCATCGAAATCTACCGCCGGTACATCCATCGGGAGGGGTCCGAGGAATTGCTGGACTACCTTATGAACAAGTGCGACTTTTTTACCGCCCCCGCCTCCGCCCGCTATCACGGCTCCTATGTGGGCGGCCTGTGCGACCACAGCGTGAATGTGTTCCGCTGTCTGGAGGATTACCTTGCCCGTCCCCGGGTGAAGGAGACCTACGGGCTGGACTACGATATGGAGTCGGTGGCCATTGTGTCCCTCCTCCATGACCTGTGCAAGATCGGCTGTTACAGGGCGGGCACCCGCAATGTGAAGAACGAGACCACCGGCCAGTGGGAAAAGGTGCCCACCTTCTTCTACGAGGATAAGCTGCCCTACGGCCACGGGGAGAAGAGCGTGTACATCATCTCCGGCTTTATGCGTCTCAGCCGGGAGGAGGCCATGGCCATCCGCTGGCACATGGGCTTTTCCGGCTCGGAGGACGAGCGCACCGTGGGTCAGGCCCTCCAGCAGTACCCGCTGGCCTTCGCCCTGGCCACGGCGGATATGGAGGCGGCCTATTTCCTTGAGGGCGAGAGATGATCTTAAAATGCAGAATGCAGGAATGCAGAATGCAGAATGAGAATGCCTCCCCTTGAGGGGAGGTGGGACCGCCGCAGGCGGTGACGGAGAGGTGAATACGGGCGCACACACAGGTACGCCTCTACAAAATGCCCGCAAATGATCCGTCGGGCCGAACCACCGCACCGTAGGGCGCAGCTTCCCAGATGCGCCGCTGCATCATGTCAGCCAAAGGAACATAGGAGGTCAAAGACGAAATGAAAAAAGCGGGTAAGTGTTTGGTGATAGTACTATTCCTCTGTACCATGCTGTTCCAGGGGATATCTGTATTTGCGCAGGCGGCAGGGCTTCCTTCCGAACCCTCACCCGGTGAATTGGGGCAAAAAATAGAGGAATTTGTGGCAGGACATGAGGACAGCACCGCAGGTATGGCAGTCAGCGTCTTTGGGCAGGACAATTCCATCTACACCAATTATTTCGGATATGCCGACAAGGAAGCCGGTCTGGCCGTCGATCAAGACACGGTGATGGAATGGGGCTCTGCCACAAAACTTCTGGTTTGGGTCAGCGTGATGCAGCTTTGGGAGCAGGGAAAGATCGATCTGGATACGGATGTCAGAGAATACCTCCCCGATGGATTTCTTACCAATCTCAGCTATGACACGCCCATCACGATGCTCCACCTGATGAATCATACGGCAGGATTTCAAGAGGTCTACGCAGATTTGTTTGTCAAAGAGCATGATGCCATTGATACGCTGGAAGCATCACTGAAGGCACATCCGCCGGAGCAGATCTTTGAGCCGGGAACTGTGACCGCCTATTCAAACTGGGGTGTTGCGCTGGCTGCCTATGTTGTGGAGCAGGTCAGCGGGGAATCCTTTGATGCTTATGTGCATCAGCACATATTTGCAGTCCTGGGCATGGAGCATAGTGCCCTGTCAGCCGATCTGAGTGATAACGCCTGGGTGCAGGATAAGAGAACGGAATTGCAATGCTACACGGCAGATGGCACTTTGATCCCTGACTGCTTCTACTATATCCCTCTGTATCCGGCGGGGATGTGCACCTCGACGCTGGCTGATTTTGAGACCTTCGGAAAGGCGCTGCTCAACGAAACGTCCCCCTTGTTTCAGGATGCGGGCACCTGGCAAGCCCTGTTTACCCCCACCGCATATTTGGGTGATAGTGATCTGCCCTCCAATTATCACGGTTTCTGGGCGGTTCCGTATGGAGTGGAAACGGTTGGACACGGTGGAAATACAGCGGGCTGTTCCTCCTATTTGCTGCTGGATCGGCAAAACGGGATCGGCGCTGTTGTGATGACCAATCAAGCACAGGAGCAGGTCTATAACAGCGAGATGATGGAACTGATCTTTGGTGCGTTCTCGGCACAGGAGCTTTTTGGTGCGGAGCGGAGCACGCCGGAAGGGATCTACCGCTATGCGAGAACTGTGCGGGTGGGCCCCTTTAAGCTCATGAGTTTCTCCTTTGTGTCCGACGGATATTGGGGACAGGATGAGTATTGGTTGGCGGAGACAAGCAACGGCGTAGAAAAGGTTTGCCTCCCCTACGGAGATTATGTGCGTGTCTCGGTCTGGCAGGTCGTGTTAGAATATGCGTTGGTTCTGCTGTGGGTTGCGGCGCTGCTCTTTTCTGTGGTGAGTCTGCTTGTGAAGCTGGTCAGAAAGATCGTTTGTGTGAGCAGGAAAAAGCAGATGACCATACCCTTGGGCGGATGGAGCGCCTTGGCAGCGGGCACGCAGGTGGTGACGGCGGTGTTGCTTGCAGTCGTGGCTGTGCTGGCGCTCAGCTATGCACGGGCAGCCTCGTACACATGGATGACGGTGGTCATAGGCGGCATGGTCATGCTTATGATTGGTCTTATCGTATACGGAGTGCTGAAACTGCGGAAAAATCGATCCACCAAGAAGAGAACCTGCTACAACGTGATGACAATGCTCCTGTTGGTCGCTGCCGCAGCTAATATTTTGTACTGGAATTTGTTTATGTGGTGGAAAATCTAAGCGAGGTCTTTTCAATCGTGCGCCCGCAAAAGCCCCCAGGGGAAGCCTAAAAGCCTTCCCCTGGGGGAAGGTGGCACGGCGAAGCCGTGACGGATGAGGGGAAAGAAATGCAGAATGAATGACCGCAGCCAAAAGCCTCCCCTTGAGGGGAGGTGGCACCGCCGCAGGCGGTGACGGAGAGGTGAATACGGGCGCACACGCAGGTGCGCCCCTACAGCGCACCACCGAGCACCGCCGTAGGGGCCGATGCCCTCATCGGGCCGCACGGAGGCAAGGGCAGAGCCCTTGCCCTACAGGGTGCAGGAATACACCCGATCAGGCGCATTGACCTAAGATGCTGGAGAGTTTAACGATTGAGCGTGAGCGACGAGCGGCGCAGGGAGCAGAGATAGTCCCTTTACCACAGCGCCGGTATGGAATTGCTCTTTCCGAAGGGCCTGAACCGCAGGATACCTAAGGGTGCAACCCTTAGGTGCGTTTTTGGTTTCTTTTTGCGCATACAAAAAGAAACCGCCGCCACGCGTAGTGGCGCTCTCGTCCCCGCCGTGGCGGAATCCCTCATCGGCCCCCACAAGACAAAAAACCGAGGCGCTGCATGGCGGCGCCTCGGTTTTTCTGATACCTTTAATATATAGCGTCCAGCAGGGCGATGGCCTGCGCCACGGCGTGGTCATCGCAGTGGCACAGCACATGGGCGCCCCAGTCCTTCACCGGCTGGGCGCAGTTGCCCACGGCGAAGGGGATGGCGGACAGGGCCAGCATGGGGATGTCATTCTGGTTGTCCCCGATGCAGTACACCTTGTGGGGGTGGATGCCCAGCAGCTCGGCCGCCTTAGCCACCATGGTGCCCTTGTTGCTGCCCTTTGCGGTGATCTCCAGCAGATAGCGGTTGGAGAAGATGGCTTCGCAGCAGCCGCCCCAATTCTGAAGGATGTGGGCCTGTGCAGCCTTCAGGATGGGCTCGTCCTGCTCCAAGATCACCTTGTTCCACGGCGTGGGCATCTCCTCAATGGGGGAGAGGGTGAAGGGCGTCCCCACCCGATCCAGATGGATCTGGGTCACCTGGTTTGGGTTGTGAACGTAGATGTCCTCCCCGTGGTAGGCCTCGAAGCCCAGTTCGGGGATGAGATCGCACAGCTCGGCCATGCGCTCGGGCACGCTGTCATCCAGCAGGGTGCGCACCACATAGCGGTCAGCCTCGTAATCGTAGATGGCGGCGCCGTTGGACAGCACCACCGGGGCGTTGAACTCCAGCCCCTCCCGCTGGATCTGGGGGGTGAAGGTGCGGTGGGCCCGCCCCGTGGCGATGGAGAAGCGCCCCCCGTTGTCCATGAAGTAGCGGACAGCCGCCTTGTTTTCCGGCGAGACGGTGAGCTGCAAATTGTAAAAGGTGTCGTCGTAATCGCTGTATAACAGCACGCCGTCAAACTTCCCCATGGGGGTGGGCCTCCTTTATATATGAGGTAGATTATTTCAGGTCTTCCGCCTTCAGGAACTTCTTCAGCGGGGTGGCGGACAGGGCGGCAAAGACCACCACACAGAGGATGAGGTCAATGGCCACATAGCTGCCGTTGTAGGCAAGGGAATACATCCAGGGATCGGTAAAGGTCATGTTGAACAGCTCGGTGGGCACCAGAATTTTGTACACGGTGATGCCGCTGATGAAGTGGACGATAAACCGTGCCACAGCGCCCAGAATGGACGCCAGATAGATCTTGCCCCGAAACAGGCCGCCCAGACCGATGACGCCGAAGGCCACGATGTAGTCCAGAATCATGGACACCCAGCCGTAGCTCACCGCCCCCTGCACGAAAATTTGCAGGATGCCGAAGGCGAAGCAGGCGACGAGACCGCTGCCTGCGCCCCAGCGGGCGATGAACAGGAACAGGGGGAGCATCTCCAGAGAGATGGAGCCGCCCTGAGGCAGCTCAAAGATCTTGAGCAGACCCAGCACCAGCGACAGGGCGATCATGATGGCGCCCTCGCACAGCATACGCACAGCTTTGTGATTGTGCTTCATTGTAATTTCTTCCTTTCAAATAAGTATACCGCAATGCAAACGGATGCAATGCGGTACTGAAAGAAACGACAATGGCCCTTCTTGTCGAATACACTTCCTACGCCGGCATTATCCGGATCAGGTCGAGGGACCGGGAGCTGCGCTTTGCTCCACATCTCAGCCGGAAATGACTTCCAGCGCCCCTGTGATATTCCCTTTACTTGCGGTGCTTCTATCATAATCCACCACAAATCGCCTGTCAACCCCAATGGGCAAAACAGCGAAAAAACACCCAAATGTTTGTGTCTTTTGCTGAAACCACAACAAAATGTGCCATTAGACCCCCAAAATACTGCAAATACCACAAGATATGCGCACTTCTTGCAAGATGTGCCCCAAGGCGGAAAAACACTTTTTCCTTGACGAGCGCAAAAAATGGGTGTAGGATGAACCTGTAACTGTTTTGTAACCTTTCAATTCGTTTTGTTACAGATTTTCGTAAACCACGGAAACCGACTGATTCAGGAGGGCTCGCCATGAACGACGCTCATCACGACAACCAGAATAAAACGGATCTTGTGCGCGGCAAGCTGCTTGCCGCAAAGGATAAAGTGGCCGCCGGCTTTGGACGGGTGCGTTCCGCCGTGGCCCGCCACCCCGTGTCTCCGCTGCTGTATGTCACCGTGCTGGCCGTGGCCATCGGCGCCATCGCCTTTGCCGGCAATTACACCCGTGCCTACGTGGTCAATCTGGACGGCGAGGAAGTGGGCATGGTCTCCGACAAGGAGGAGCTGGACGTGGTGCTCAGCAACGTGGAGACCCGTGTTGCCGGCATCATGGGCGAGGATTATGACTACGATCCCGACATCACCCTCACCCCCACCTACACCCTGGCCAAGACCTGCGACGCTGCCGAGCTGGAGGCTCAGCTCTTTCAGGAGTCCGGCGTTCTGAAGGAAGCCTATGCCATCGCCGTGAATGGCGACGATGTGGGCTATGCCGCCACCGAGGCCGAGCTGCAGGCCGTGCTGGACCGTGTGGCCCAGCCTTACCTCACCGATGATACCGTCAGCTACGAGTTCGTGGGGGATGTGGAGATCCTCCCCGTGGAGCTTCCCTCCGATGCCGAGCTGGATGTGGAGGCGCTGTACGCCAAGCTCACCCAGTTTGACGAGGAGGAGAGCCGCTATGTCGTCCAGAAGGGGGACACCTTCGGCGGCATCGCCAAGAAGCAGGATATGACCATGGCCGAGCTGCAGGCCCTCAACCCCGGCGTGAACGTGAACCGTCTGAGCGTGGGTCAGCAGCTTGTCATCAAGCAGGCCGTCCCCTTCCTGTCCGTGCGTACCCACACCGACGAGACTTATGAGGAAGCCATCCCCAGCCCCGTGGAGTATATCAAGACTCCCAACCTGTATGTGGGCAACACCTCCGTCAAGGAGAAGGGTACCGACGGCGTGGCCAAGGTCAACGCCCAGGTGACCTATGTCAACGGCGTGGAGGAGGAGCGCACCATCATCTCCTCCGTCACCCTGCAGGAGCCCACCACCACTTATATGTACACCGGCACCACCCCCAAGCCGGCCACTGCTTCCAAGGGCTACTACATCTATCCCGTCCGTGGTACCCTCACCTCCGGCTATGGTTACCGCTACATCTTCGGTTCCCGTGAGTTCCATACCGGCATCGACCTGGCCGCTGGCTACGGCACCACCGTCAAGGCGGCCGATGGCGGCACCGTCACCTTCGCCGGCTGGAAGGGCTCCTATGGCAAGCTCATCATCATCACCCACGATAACGGTCAGCAGACCTACTATGCCCACAATGGCAATTTGTATGTGGGCGTGGGCGATAAGGTGTATCAGGGTCAGGCCATTTCCACCATCGGTCTCACCGGCCGCACCACCGGCCCCCACCTGCACTTCGAGATCCGTGTCAACGGCAAGACCGTCAACCCCCTGAGCTATCTGTAAGATTCGCAATGAAACAGCGAAGCCAGCGTGCTGGCTTCGCTGTTTTTTTGTCTGAAGCTGTGACGGAGAGGTGCGAAACAGGCGGGGCTGGACCCCCTACGGCAGACCCGCAAAATGGTTCGTAGGGGCCGATACCCACATCGGCCCGCCCAAAAGGCTCCCCTTGAGGGGAGCTGTCAGCCGCAAGGCTGACTGAGAGGTGTTTTCCCATTCGCCCTCATCAGTCTCGCTGCGCTCGACAGCTTCCCCAGAGGGGAAGCCTAAAAGCCTTCCCCATTGGGGAAGGTGGCACGGCGAAGCCGTGACGGATGAGGTGTTGGACGCACACACAGGTGCGCCCCTACGGTGTATCTTACAGGTCACGCAGTAGGGGCGGGTTCTAAACCCGCCCGAATGGGCCGCTCGTAAATTACAGCAAAAATCGAACAAACGTTCAGAAAATGCTTGACAAAATAGAACGGATGTATTATAGTCCAAGGTGTGGAACAAAAGTTCTATCAGGAGCTT
>JAZNQA010000121.1:0-18010 GCA_045589915.1 Candidatus Enterenecus sp. | reverse complement strand
CAACGGGGAGGAGGCCATCGCCGCCGTTGGGGAGGGGGGCATCGACCTCATCCTCATGGATGTGATGATGCCCAAGCTGGACGGCATCCACGCCACCGCCAAGCTGCGGGAGCTGGGCAACGTGCCCATCATCCTGCTCACCGCCAAGAGCGAGGACTCCGACAAGGTGCTGGGGCTGAACATCGGAGCGGACGATTACATCACCAAACCCTTCAACCCCATCGAGGTACTGGCACGGGTGAAGAGCCAGCTTCGGCGGTATACCACGCTGGGCGGCAAGCCCCACACGGAGCAGGACGGCCTGCTGCGCAACGGCGACCTCACTCTGGACGATGATGCCAAGACCGTGGCGGTGAACGGCGAGCCGGTTTCCCTTACCCCCATTGAGTACAGTATCCTGCGCCTGCTCATGCGCAACCCCGGACGGGTGTACTCCACTGCCCAGATCTACGAGCTGGTGTGGAACGACCCCGCCCTCGGCTCGGAGAGCACCGTGGCGGTACATATCCGGCACCTGCGTGAGAAGATCGAGATCGACCCTGCCAACCCCCGCTATATCAAAGTCGTGTGGGGGCTGGGCTACAAAATGGAGAAAATGTAACTCGCCGAAAAAGGCAGAGCCTTTTCCGACGCTGTTTTGCAGCCCGCCGCAGCGCACTCGCTGCGCTCGCACGTTTGCGGGCTGAGAAGTATTTTTCACGACGCACCTGTCGCCGTGAAAAATGCTCTAGAATCGCTTTCGCCGCTGACACGGCGAAACTCTGCGAGGCTATTTGATACGAGTAGGGAGATGATGCTGTGAACATCAAGAAAAATGTGCCCCTGAAGGTGCTGGCCTTCCTGCTGGCGGTGGTCTCCTTTGCTGCGGCGGCGGTGATGTGCTGGTATCAACTGCTCAATTTTGAGATCCTGTGGGGGGGAAGCTCTGCCGCCTCCGGCTACGAGGTGCGCTACCTTCAGCAGCGGGACTATGCGGACATCCGCAATCTGGTCAACCTGCGACACATGGAGGAGCTGGATCTCTACCATGAGCAACGGCTGGATGAGCTGGAAAACCGGCTGCGGAAGACAAGCAGTAATTTACGCTGGCAGGTGCTTGACACGGACGGCACCCTGCGCTACGGCAACATCGCCGGTGAGCTGCCAACGGATGCCTACGATCTGCGCTGGATGGACATCCAGATCGAGGAGGGCTACCCCTCCCAGATCACCTATGACTACTGGCAGAACTGGGCAGAGGGCGCAAAGTGGGCGGATGGTGCGCCGGCTCAGGTGCGGGACGAGAGCTGGAATGAACGGCTGATCACGGCAGTCAGCCGCTACACCAATGGAAGCGGGGAGGAACTGGATCCCGATGCCGTCTATCTGGATTTGGGTGGCAGAACCGAGATCCTGCTGGTGGAGACGCCGGACGGAGTGCAGTTTTTTGCTCCCAGCATCCATGCGGTGCTGCAAACCAACCAGTTTGGTTTCCGCTACGACCCCGATGGACGGGCATGGTACCGTGCCGACTCCCATCAGTATATGGACCTTGTCATGTGGCTGGATGAAGATCTGCCCGTGGACGACGATTATCGTGCAGCGGTGCAGACGCTGGAACGCTGGCAGGGTGATCGGGTGCTCCTGCTGACCTTGACGCTAGTGTGCGCCGTGGTGGGCGTGCTGCTCACCCTGTGGCTGTGTGTGGCGGCGGGGCACCGCCGTGGGCACGAGGGTATTTTCCTCAACCGATTCCACCGTATCCCCGGCGATGTGGTGCTGGTGCTGTGGGCGGGGCTGGTGATCCTGCTGGTGCTGGCGCTGCTGGAGTGGGCACCCTGGGACTATTACTATGAGTTTACCCTGCGCTGGCAGATGACCTGGGTGGGGCTGCTGGGCATGGCGGCCGCCATATTGTGCATCGGCGGGCTGGTGACGCTGGTGGCCCGCATCAAGAGCCGCACCCTGCTGAGCAATACCGCCGTTGCCAGGCTGCTTGCCGCCATCCCCGTGATCTGGAAGGCCGTTGCGGTGGGCGTGGTGTACATTCTGGTGTCCCTCATCCTGCCGCCGGTGGCGTGGGTCATCGTGACGGTGCTGCTCCTTGCCTTTGTGTGCCTGTGGGCGTACCAGTGGAAGCGCATTCGGCAGGGCACCCAGGAGATCATCGGCGGCAACACCGATTATCAGATCGACACCGACGGGATGCTCTCCGACATGAAGGGGCACGCCGACGAGCTGAACAACCTCAACCACGCCATCGCCGTGGCGGTGGATGAGCGGATGCGCAGCGAGCGCTTCAAGGCGGAGCTCATCACCAACGTGTCCCACGATCTCAAGACCCCTCTTACCTCCATCATCAGCTACGTGGATCTGCTGAAGAAGGAGAATATCGACAACCCCAGAGCCGCCGAGTATATCGAGGTGTTGGAACGCAAGAGCCAGCGGCTGAAAAAGCTCACCGAGGACTTGGTGGAGGCGTCCAAGGCATCCACCGGCAGCCTGACGGTCATTCGGGAACGGCTGGATCTCAAGCAGCTTTTGGATCAGGCGCTGGCCGAGTATACCGAGCGGCTGGACGAGGCGGGGCTGGCCGTGGTGCGTACCCTGCCGGAGCAGCCGGTATGGGTGGAGGCGGACGGGCGGCACCTGTGGCGGGTGATCGACAACCTGCTGTCCAACTGCGCCAAGTATGCCCTTGCCGGTACCCGTGTCTATGTGGAGGTGGTGCGGTACAGCGAATGTGCCGCCCTGTCCATCAAAAATGTGTCACGGGATGAGCTGAATGTGGATGCCAACGCACTCATGGAGCGGTTTGTCCGTGGGGATGAATCCCGTACCACCGAGGGCAGCGGACTGGGCCTGTCCATCGCCCAGTCCCTCACCGACCTCCAGCAGGGGCGGTTTGACATCGCCGTGGACGGCGACCTGTTCAAGGCCACCGTTACCCTGCCGCTGGCGGAGGAAGAATAAAACAAGAGACCAGCCGTAGTCCTTTGGACTTCGGCTGGTTTGACTTTTAGCGGCAGGCTGCTATAATAGTTGGTGTTGCCGTACGGCTGTGATTTATTTGATCGGGAGAGTGGTTGCCATGCAAGATTTCGGGATGTCGATGTTATGGTTCTGGATTTGCTATGTTCTGGTTACTGTGGTGGGAATATTACATACGGTTTTTAATATTTATGTCCGCCACATGAAGCCCATGGACAGTGAAGGTATGGGCGAAGGCTACGAGAAGACGAAGCCGTGGCATCCCCTATACAACATCATTCTCTTTTCCCTGTTCGGGTATCTGTATATGCACGGGTTGGCGGAGCCTACCCTGGGTGAAGCGCTGGTCACGGGATTGATTTGGATGGCGATTTGCGTTGTGTTTGACGTGTTCGGCTGGGTCATTATCAAGCACCCTTGGAGTTTGTCGTTCAAAGGGTTCTATGTTGACTATCAGCCGTGGATTTCGCTGATTTATCTTGCCATCTTTTTAGGCCCTGTGGTTGGCTTTCTCTTGTGCTGAGTAACTTTGTCATGGCGGACAAAACGTAGGGGCGGGTCGTTGACCCGCCCCTGTTGCTCAGTTTTGCTGGTTTTGTGTGGGGACCGCCGCCCTCGGCGGCCCAAACCGGGCGCACACATAGGTGCGCCCCTACGGACAGCCCCCAGGCGATTCGTAGGGCCCGATGCCCTCATCGGGCCGAACCACCGCACCGTAGGGGCGGATATGATCCGCCCGAAGCGCTCAAAACGGCACCCGATCCTCGTCGTCATCCTGCTCCGGCGGAGCCACCAGCGAGCCGGGGGCGAGGGCGGAGGGGCCGAACTTGGCCCGCAGGGCGTCCATGGTGCGCTCCAGCTTCTCCACCTTGTCCCGCCGTCCGGGGGCGCTCTGGTCGAACAGCCCCAACTGCTCGGTGGCCTCATCCTCTGGAATGAGGTTGTGGGCCGCCACGGTGATGGCACGGATGGGGGCGCCGGAGCGCCAGCTCTGGGCCATGATCTCGGCGGCGGTGCGCTTCAGCTCCCGTGCGGTGCAGCTTGGCACAGGGAGGGGGCGCTGGCGGCAGATGTCCTTCAAATTGGGGTCACGGATGGTCACCTGCACCGTGGTGGCCTTGAGCCGGTGGCGGGGCAGGGTGGCGGCCACCTGATCGGTGAGCAGCGCCAGCCCCTGCTGCACCTCGTCCCGTGTGATGAGGTCACGGGGAAAGGTGGAGCCGTGACTCACCGACTTGGGGGGCGTGTACTGTCCTGCCGGCGCCACAGGGCTGCCGTCCAGCCCGTTGGCATAGTTCCAAAGCTGCCCACCCGCCTTGCCCAGCAGGGTAACAAGGGCATCCCGATCAAAGGCGGCCAGATCCCCGATGGTGTTTACGCCGTACTGGGACAGCACCTTTGTGGTGGCCCGCCCCACGAACAGCAGGTCTGTGACCGGCAATGGCCACACAATCTGCCGAAAATTCTCCGGCGAGATGAGGGTGGTGGCATCCGGCTTTTTATAGTCGCTGCCCAGCTTGGCAAATACCTTATTAAAGGACACCCCCACCGAAATGGTGAGCCCCAGCTCCTCCCGCACCGTGTTGCGGATGCGGTCGGCCAGCGCTACCGGGTCGCCGCCAAAGAGGTGGAGGGTACCCGTCACGTCCAGCCAGCTCTCATCCTCCCCAAAGGGCTCAATGAGGTCGGTGAACCGCTCGTAGATGGCGTTGACCTTGCGGGAATACTCCTTATACAGCTTGTGGCGTGGAGGGAGGAGCACCAGATCGGGGCATTTCTGCCGAGCCTGCCACACCGTTTCCGCAGACTTTACCCCACGCTGTTTGGCCAGCTCATTTTTTGCCAGAACCACCCCACGGCGGCTGGCGGGGTCGCCGCATACCGCCACCGGCTTGTCCCGCAGCTCCGGGTGAAACACCAGCTCCACCGAGGCAAAAAAGCAGTTGCAGTCACAATGGAAGATGACCCGATCCATCTCCTCACCTCCTTTTTCCTCAGTATACCCTATCTCTCGCTAAAAGTCAAACATTTGTTCGAGAAAATGGCGCTGTGCATTGCACAGCGCCATTTTAGCGGTTAAGCCAGAAATTCGATCTTGTTCACGCAGACAAAGTAGAAGCGCTGGGCATCCTCGTTGACCAGCACCAGCACGTTGCCCACGGTGCCCAGCAGGGTCACGCCGGACAGCAGCAGCGGCCCTGCGGCCAGGGACACCCGACGGCTCAGATTGCTCTCCGACAGAGCGGACAGCAGTCCGGCGGCGCAGCAGCAGTCCTCGCAGTCGGAGCAGGAACAGTTACACTTGCCGCAGCTGGTGCCGCAGGGATTCAGTCCGGCGGACAGGATGCGGCGCACCCGACGCAGGTTGCGGGCGGCCACCTCCTCGGCGGTCAGGTCGCCCTCGGCGTCCACCGCAGCGAGCTGGATGACGGCAGCGGTCAGCTCACACAGGTTGACCTGCGTGGTGGTCAGCCCAGTGAGGGTCTCAGGGGCGGTATAGAGGGGTGCCACCACATCCAGCAGGTCGCAGCTGCACGGAGAGAACCGCCGGAAGCTGCCTGCCAGAGGGGCAACGAGGTTATCGGCAGGGGTGGTGGTGGGTACGGTCTCGGTCACGGCGGCACCGGCAATATAGTGGTCGGTGACAAAGGCGGTGGTGTCAAAGTCCAGCAGGAAGGCCAGCTCGTCGTCGCACAGAAGCTGAAGGGCGGCACGGAAGCTCTCCTTGCAGCAGCAGCCCTCCTCCACCACAGGTGTGGGGCAGGGGACGGGGATGGACTGGCAGCAGCACACCACTTGGGTGGGGCAGTCGGGCTTGCAGTCAGGCGTTTTGTCGCAGGGGCAGGGCTTGCTGCCGCAGTCGCTTGGAGCCCCTTGCCCGTAGGCGGCGGCGTATTCTTCCGCAGTCATCGCCCCGCCGCCGGAGGGACGATTCAGATAGCTTTGATTCATGAGGAACGCTCCTTTCAAAGTGGCGGCGGTGGCCGCCTGGGTGCAATCCATTCTATGTATGTGCGGGTGAAAGGGTCACTGGCGGCCGGAGGGCCACACACAAGATATAGTGCGCTGTGTCACCCTCACAAAAAAACAGTCACAATATTGTGTAAAATACGAAGAGTGAGATTGTTTACAAACAACACAAGATATGGTATCCTAAACAAGCACCGGCCCCAAGCCCTTTGTGTGGAGCGGGTTTGAGCCGCCCACTGCATATAAGCGCTGCCGCAGAGAGACAGGAGGTTTCATCCAATGAAAGTCATCAAGCGTGACGGTACGACCGTGGATTTTGACCGCAGCAAGATTGTGATTGCCATCCAGAAAGCGAACGAAGCCGTTGATGAGGAATTCCGCATCGACGAGGCTTCCATCGACGCCATTGCCGACTCCGTTGCCGCCAAGACCCGCCAGCGCCTGCTGGTGGAGGACATCCAGGACATGGTGGAGACCAAGCTTATGGCCGCCGGCAAGTATGAGCTGGCCAAGACCTACATCATCTACCGCTATACCCGTGCCCTGGTGCGCAAGGCCAACACCACCGACGAGTCCATCCTCGCCCTCATCCGCAATGACAACAAGGATCTGGCCGAGGAAAATTCCAACAAGAATACCGCCATTGCCTCCACCCAGCGTGACTACATCGCCGGTGAGGTGAGCCGTGATCTGACCCGCCGCATTCTGCTGCCGGAGAAGATCTCCAAGGCTCATGACGATGGTGTGCTCCACTTCCACGATGCCGACTACTTCGTGCAGCACATTTTCAACTGCTGTCTGGTGAACATCGGTGATATGCTGGACAACGGCACCATGATCAACGGCAAGCTCATCGAGTCCCCCAAGAGCTTCCAGGTGGCCTGCACCATCGTCACCCAGATCATCGCCTGCGTGGCCTCCAACCAGTACGGCGGCCAGTCGGTGGAGATGAGCCATCTGGGTAAGTACCTCCGTCTGACCTATGAGAAGTACGTCCAAAAGACCCGTGAGGCCGCCCCCGAACTGGACGACGAGACCGTGGAGAAGATCGCCAAGGCCCGCACCAAGGACGAGCTGCGCTCCGGCGTGCAGACCATTCAGTACCAGATCAACACCCTCATGACCACCAACGGCCAGTCCCCCTTCGTCACTTTGTTCCTGGTGCTCCGGGAGGACGACCCCTATATTAAAGAAAACGCCGCCATCATTCAGGAGGTTCTGGAGCAGCGGCTGGAGGGCATCAAGAACGGCAAGGGCGTGTACATCACCCCCGCCTTCCCCAAACTGGTGTATGTGCTGGACGAGTGCAACTGCCTCAAGGGCGGCGAGTACGACTACCTCACCGAACTGGCCGTCAAGTGCTCCGCCAAGCGGATGTACCCCGACTACATCTCCGCCAAGAAGATGCGGGAGCATTACGAGGGCAACGTGTTCTCCCCCATGGGCTGCCGATCCTTCCTCTCCCCGTGGAAGGACGAGAACGGCGAGTACAAGTTTGAGGGCCGCTTCAATCAGGGCGTGGTGTCCCTCAACCTGCCCCAGATCGGCATTCTGTCCGGCAAGAATGAGGACAAGTTCTGGGAGATCCTGGAGGAGCGCCTCCAGCTCTGCTTCGAGGCCCTCATGTGCCGCCACGAGGCTCTGAAGGTCATTCGCTCCGATGTGTCCCCCATCCACTGGCAGTATGGTGCCATCGCCCGTCTGGACAAGGGTGAATCCATCGAGAAGCTGCTCTACGGCGGCTATTCCTCCATCTCTCTGGGCTATATCGGCCTGTACGAGGTGACCAAGCTGGTGAAGGGCTGCGCCCACACCGAGCCTGAGGGTGAGGACTTTGCCCTTCGCCTGATGAACCACCTGCGTGCCACCACCGACCGCTGGAAGAAGGAGACCAATATCGGCTTCGCCCTGTACGGCACCCCCGCCGAGTCCCTGTGTTACCGCTTCGCCCGCATTGACAAGGAGAAGTTCGGCACCATCGAGGATGTCACCGACAAGGGCTACTACACCAACTCCTACCATGTGGACGTGCGGGAGGACATCGACGCCTTCACCAAGTTCCGCTTTGAGAGCCAGTTCCAGCGCATTTCCTCCGGCGGCGCCATCTCCTATGTGGAGATCCCCAATATGCGCCACAATCTGGAGGCCATGGAGGACGTGGTGCGCTTCATTTACGACAACATCCAGTACGCCGAGTTCAACACCAAGAGCGACTTCTGTCAGGTGTGCGGCTACGATGGCGAGATCATGGTCAATGATGACAACCATTGGGAGTGCCCCAACTGCGGCAACAAGGACTACGGCAAGATGAACGTCACCCGCCGCACCTGCGGTTATCTGGGCGAGAACTTCTGGAACGTAGGCAAGACCAAGGAGATCAAGGCACGGGTACTGCACCTGTAATTGGATCTGTACTGTGACCAACGGGGCGGGCTTCAGCCCGCCCCGTTTTAATCGCCTTCCCTTGAGGGAAAGTGGCACGGCGCAGCCGTGACGGAGAGGTGACAACGGGCGCACACGCAGGTGCGCCCCTACCCATGCCTATACCAAAAGGAGAATTCTCATGAACTACGCCACCATCAAATGGGCCGACGTGGCCAACGGCCCCGGCGTGCGGGTGTCCCTGTTTGTGTCGGGCTGCACCCACCACTGCCCCGGCTGCTTCAATGAGGAAGCGTGGGATTTCAGCTTCGGCCAGCCCTTCACCGCTGCGGAGGAGGACAAGATTGTGGCAGCTCTGGCCCCCGCTCACATGAAGGGGCTGTCCCTGCTGGGCGGCGAGCCCTTCGAGCCGGACAACCAGCGGGGGCTGCTCCCCCTGCTGCGCCGGGTGAAGGCGGCCTATCCCGACAAGAAGATCTGGTGCTATTCCGGCTACACGCTGGACAATGAGCTGCGGCAGGACAGCCGGGCCCGCTGTGAATGCACCGATGAAATGCTCTCCCTCATCGACGTGCTGGTGGACGGCAGATTTATGCAGGAGAAAAAGGATCTGTCCCTGCGCTTCCGTGGCTCGTCCAATCAGCGCATTATCGACGTGCCAAAGTCCCTTGCTGCCGGTGAAGTGGTGCTGTGGGACGGCGCCATGAACATCGAATCCATCAAGATCTAAGGAGGACATCACCATGACTGCTCCCGTTTCCGTGAAGCTGCTGGATCCCCGTGCCAAGCTGCCCGCCTATGGCTCCGCCGATGCCGCCGGCGCCGATCTGTATGCCCTTGCCGATGAGCCGGTGACCATCGCCCCCGGCCAGACCGTTCTCATCCATACCGGCATCGCTCTTGCCATCCCTCAGGGCTATGTGGGGCTGGTCTATGCCCGCTCCGGCCTTGCCACCAAGCAGGGGTTGGCGCCTGCCAACAAGGTGGGGGTCATTGACGCCGACTACCGGGGTGAGCTGATGGTGGCCCTCCACAATCACGGCGGCGAGCCCCGTACTGTTCAGAGTGGTGATCGGGTGGCACAATTGGTGATCGCCCCCTACCTCACCGCCCAGTTCCAGCCCGCCGACGAGTTGGACGACACCCAGCGGGGCGAAGGCGGCTTTGGCTCCACCGGCGTGCAGTAAGTTGATAAAAGTTGAATGCCCTCCACCAGCCAGTGGAGGGCATTTTGCGTGGTGCATCAAGGATGCCGCGCCCTACAAACCTGCTGTGGGGGCCGCCGCCCTCGGCGGCTTTGCGAGGTTTGCAAAAGGGGCCCCGCCGAAGCCCAGCGAAGCGGGTTCGGTGGGGAGAGGAGGCACAGCAAAGTGAATAAGTTTTCGACAAGGGCGGAAACGAATGATACGGAGCTTGTGCCGACGATGTAGGGGCGCACCTGCGTGTGCGCCCGTTTTCGGCCCGATGAGGGCATCGGGCCCTACGGCATATCTTTGGCTTGTTTGTAGGGGCGGGTCCCAGACCCGCCCGCAAGGACCGCCGAGGGCGGCGGTCCCCACATGGTTGCCCGCCGGACTACGAGGATTGTCCGCAAAAAATCTCCCCCGCCCAAATGAGCGGGGGAGATGGGAGAACTTATTCTTCCGCCATAGCCTTGGCAGCCGCAATCGCCTTCTCCTGCGCTGCGGGAGGGCAATCCTCGTAGCGGACGAAGTGGAAGGTGAAGGAGCCACGGGACTGGGTCATGGCACGCAGGTCGATGGCGTAGGACATCATCTCGGCCATGGGCACCTCGGCGGAGATGACCTGACCGCCGTCGCTGGTGGGATCCATGCCCATCACACGGCCACGGCGCTTGTTCAGGTCGCCAATGACATCGCCCATGTAGCTGTCGGGCACGGTGACCTTCAGCTCGCCCACCGGCTCCATCAGGCAGGGGTTGGCCTCAGGCAGAGCGGCCTTGTAGGCAAGCTGAGCGGCGGTCTTGAAGGCGATTTCGGAGGAGTCCACGGGGTGGTAGCTTCCATCGTACAGAACAGCCTTCAGGTTGACCACGGGATAACCGGCCAGCACACCGTGGAGGCAGGCTTCCTTGATGCCCTTTTCAACAGCGGGGAAGAAGTTCTTGGGCACGGAGCCACCGAACACTTCCTCGGCAAAGACGGGCTCTTCGCTCTCGGGGTTGGGCTCAAAGCGGATCCACACGTCACCGAACTGGCCGGAACCGCCGGTCTGCTTCTTGTGGCGGCCCTGCTTGGACACGCTCTTGCGGATCTTCTCACGGTAGGCCACACGGGGCTCGGACAGCTCCACATCCACGCCGAAGCGGTTCTTCAGCTTGGACACCAGCACGTCCATCTGGATGTCGCCGGCGGCGGTGACCACCATCTGGTGAGTCTCGGCGTTGTTGACCACGGTGAAGGTGGGGTCTTCCTCGTTCAGACGGCTCAGACCGGAAGCCACCTTGTCCTCCTGACCACGGGTCTTGGGGGCGATGGCCTTGGAGTAGTTGGGCTCGGCGAAGGGGATGGGGTCGATCTTCATGAACTTACGGGCGTCGCACAGGGTGTCGCCGGTCTTGACCTTGTCCATCTTGCCGATGGCGCCGATGTCGCCGCACAGCAGCTCCTTGACTTCCTCGGAGTTCTTGCCCTTCATGACGTACAGGCGGCCCAGCTTCTCGTTCTGGCCGGTGGTGGAGTTCACCAGCGTCATGTCGGAGGTGATGCGGTCGGACAGCACCTTGATGAAGGAGAATTTGCCGTACTGATCGGAAACGGTCTTAAACACGAAAGCGGCGGGGACAGCGCCCTGAGACACGATGAACTCGGCGGGCTCGCCCTCACGGTCGGTGCCGGAGTAGGGACGGCCTTCCAGAGGATTGGGCAGCAGGTCCACGATCACGTCCAGCAGCAGCAGGGTGCCCAGGCCGGTGTAGGAGGAACCGCACACCACGGGGATCAGGGAACCGTCACGCACGCCGGTCTTCAGACCCTGCATGATCTCGGCATAGGTGAACTCCTCGCCGGAGAAGAACTTCTCCATGAACTCCTCGCTGGTCTCGGCCACGGACTCCATGAGCTGGCCGTAGATCTCATCCACCACGGCGACCTTGTCTTCGGGGATGGGGATCTCGATGCGCTTGTTGTCGTGGGGCTCGAAGGCACGCTTATGCAGCACGTCCACAATGCCGGTGACCTTCTTGTTCTCGTCCCAGATGGGTACCATCAGGGGGGCGATGTTCTTGCCGAAGTGGTCACGCAGGGTGTTGAAAGCGGAGTTGAAGTCCACATTGTCCTCGTCCATCTTGGAGATGTACACGATGCGGGGCATTTTGCGCTCGTCCAGCAGCTTCCATGCACGGTCAGTACCCACGGACATACCACCCTTGGCAGCGCACACCAGCACGGCGGCGTCGGCCACGGACAGGCACTGGGCCACCTCGCCGGCAAAATCGAAGTTGCCCGGAGTATCCAGCACGTTGATCTTACAGCCGTTATATTCCACAGGGGCGACAGCGGCGGAAATGGAAATCTGGCGCTTGATCTCCTCGGGGTCATAGTCGCAGATGGTATTGCCATCGGCAGTCTTGCCCAGACGGTCTCTTGCACCGGTCATGCGGAGAAAACTCTCCACCAGAGTGGTCTTTCCGTTACCACCGTGACCCAACAGACAAATGTTACGAATACTGTGCGGAGAATAGCTCATAGTTGTTTCCACTCCTTACGATTTTGCGGTCGGCGCTTTCTCTGGAAGCACCACTATCAGCAATTATACAATAAAGAATGGGAATATGCAATGGCTATTTGATGATTTTGACCAAAAGATTTTAGTCGGGTAAATTGCAAAAAACAGTGCCCACGGCGCAGCCGTGGGCACGGGAACCAATTCAGTTGGAAAGGACGACTTCCAGCGTGTCGCCGCCGGTAAATGCGGTGTCTACCTCTGCGAGGATGAGCCACGCCGCCATGTCGCAGGTGCCAACCTCGGGGCGGATGGTGCGGATTGCCACCTGTTCCTGCGTCAGGGTTTCCAGCTCGTAGGAGATGGAGCCGCTGTCGGCCTCCAGCACGATGGCAAGCAGCCGTCCAGTCTCAAAATAGGCGGCATCGTAGGGAGCGGTGGAAGCGGAGAAATCATCGTGGGGGAAGCGGGTCAGATAGGTGTTCAGCCCATCCACGCTGTCCAGAACCACGGCAGAGGGTGCATCGGGGGTGCTGCCATAGCTGGCACGCAGGTACTGGATCTTGGCGGCGGTGGGGAGCATTTCCGCCACGACACCGGGGGTGGGGGACTCGATGGGCTGGGATGCCTCGGCGGCTGCGGGATCTTCACCGCTGCGGGGCGTGTTGAGCTTGTTCCACGGCTGGGCCACGGCTGCCACCACCACCAGCACCAGGCAGGCGGCCAGCGAGCCCCACCGCTGCCAGCGGATGACCTTGCCCTTTTTGGCGGGGGCATCCTGGGGGGGCAGGCTGTCCATGATGTGCCCGTGGAGGTGGGCGGGGAGTTGGCAATCCAGCTCCCGCAGCGCCCCGGACTGGGCGGACAGCTCGTCAAACAGCGCCTGACAGGAGGGACAGTCAGCCAGATGCCCATCCAGCGTGTTTCGCTCCTTTGCGGTGGCCTCACCGTCCAGAACGGCGCTCATCAGTTCCAGATACTTGTCACAGCTCACGGCTGATCCCTCCTTTCTCTCTTAGATAGACGAAAGGGGGAGAAAAAAGTTCCCCTTTCGTCAAAAAAAGTTTTTATTTTTCCCGAAGCAGCTTGGACAGTGCCAGCCGTGCCCGGGCAATGCGGGACTTCACCGTGCCCGCAGACAGCCCCAGTATGCGTCCGATCTCATCATAGGGCAGACCGTTGACCTCCCGAAGCACCAGAATGTGCCGATGCTCCTCCGATAATTGGGACAGCCCCTCCGCCACTGCACGGCGCAGCTCCTGCCGCTCCAGCGCATCCTCCGGGGTGGGGGCAGGGTCGGCCAGGGTGCTGTCCCATTGATAGTCGCCGTCGTCCAGCGACAGCTCCCCCCGCCGCCGCTTCTCCCGGCGGAGCAGGTCGATGGCGGCGTTGCCGGTGAGACGGTACAGCCATGTGGAAAAGGAGCTCTCCCCCTGAAAGGAGGGCAGGCTCCGCCACACCTTGAGGAATACCTCCTGGGTTACATCGGCGGCGTCCTCCGGATGGGAGAGCAGGCGCAGCGCCTGATGGTACACCTGTTTTTCGTACCGCTCCATCAGCGCACCAAAGGCGGCCTGATCGCCGGATTTGGCTTGCTGGATCAGTTTTGCTTCTTCCAAGAGAACACCCCCTTCGTAATGAAGAATTCAGAATGCAGAATGCAGAATCAGGTCAGGTCGCGCTTGATGCCCTCGGTGATCCTGTACAGCTCCTCAGCGTGCTCCATTTTGCAGATCTGCTCCTTCCAATAGGCGGCGTGGGGCACGCCCTTCAGGTACCAGGCGTAATGCTTGCGCATTTCCAGACAGGCGATCTTTTCCCCCTTGTGGGCCAGCGCCAGCTCAAATTGGCGCACCGCAATGTCGCACCGTTGGGCCAGCGGGGGCAGCGGCGGGATGTCCCTCCCCTCGGTGGCGGCAGCGCACTGCTGGAGCAGCCACGGATTGCCAAAGGAGCCACGCCCCACCATAGCCATATCCGCACCGGTGTAGCGCAGGATGCGGGCGGCATCCTCACCCTTGAATACGTCGCCGTTGGCGATGACAGGGATGGACACCGCCTGCTTCACTTCACGGATATAGTCCCAGTTGGCGGTGCCGGAGTACCCCTGGGTCTTGGTGCGGCCGTGGACGGCGATGGCGGACACCCCTGCATCCTCCATGCGGCGGGCAAAGTCCACGCAGTTGATGGAGCCCTTGTCCCAGCCCAGACGGAACTTGACGGTGACGGGTACCCCCGCCGCCCCACGGATGACCGCCTTGGCCACCCGAACCGCCTTGTCCGGGTCACGCATGAGGGCAGAGCCGTCCCCCGAATGGGCCACCTTGGGCACAGGGCAGCCCATATTGATGTCGATGATGGCTGCGCCGGAGCGCTCCAGCGCCAGCGCAGCTCCTTTTTCCATAAAGGGCTCGTCGTTGCCAAAGATCTGCACGGCGGCAGGATGCTCTCCCTCACCCAGCTTGAGCAGGGTGGGGGTCTTTTTATCCCCGTAGCACAGGGCCTTGGCGCTCACCATTTCGGACACGGTATAGCAGCCGGACAGCTCCCGACACACGGTGCGGAAGGCCAGATCGGTGACGCCTGCCATGGGAGCCAGGGCCACTTTGGTTGGGATCTCGATGTTGCCGATCTTCAAGAGGGCGTTCCTCCATCCGTTTACAAAATTGCATATATGATACCACAGTTCTCACCGTGGGGCAAGACAGGTTCCGACGAGGTTTTTGGGGGAAAGGGGGTATAATGGCGCAAACGATCAAAATCGGAGGGGTTTTTATGACTGCAAAAGAACATGCGGGACAGGACAAGCCGGTGCGCAAGCTGTCCGTCCCCGTGGCGATGAAGCTGTCCGACTGTGTGGTGCGGTTCCTGCTGGCGGCGGTGCTGGCCGGAGCGGAGATGCTGGGAGGACACGCCCTGTTCGCCCTGGCGTTCATCGCCGTGTGCCGCCCCGGAGTGGAGGGGCTGGCTGCCCTGCTGGGGGCGGCGCTGGGCTATCTGTCCTTTCTCGGCTTTGTGGGGGGACTGCGGTACATTGCGGCGGCCATGATGGTGTATGCCGTGGCGCTGGCGCTGGGCGAGTTCAACATCTACCGCCGCCGCTGGTTTATGCCGGCGGTGGCTGCCGCCCTCAACGCTCTGGTGGGCTTCGTCTACCAATCTGCCGCAGGCTGGAGCGGACAAGCTGTGGGCGGCTTTATTACCGAGGTGGTGCTCACGGCGGGCACGGTGTACTTCTACCGCCTGGCTTTCGACCTGTGGGAGACCTACCGCCCCGGCTCCAGGCTTACCGTACAGCAGACGGTGGGGGTGATGGTTCTGAGCGCCACCCTGCTCATGACGCTGGCACGGGTCACGGTGGCCGACGTGTTTTCCCTGGGTCGGGTGCTGGCGGTGCTGACGGTGATGATCGCCGGATGGAAGGGCGGCGTGGGCATCGGTGCTGCCGCAGGTGTGGCGGCGGGGCTGGCCATGGACTTCGCCGCAGGGATGCTGCCCTATTACACCATGGCCTATGCCTTCCCCGGTCTGGTGATGGGGGTGTTCTACGGGCAGAGCCGCCTGCTGTGTGCGCTGGCCTACATCCTGTCCGGCGGTGCCGCCGTGCTGTGGGCATGGGCGGACACCCCCAGCACGGCGCTGGTGTACGAGGTGGTGGCAGGAGCGGTGGTATTCCTCATCCTGCCGGACAAGCTGCTGCGCCGCTTCTCTGCGCTGGTGCGGCAGGAAGCGCCCACCCGCAAGGCAGGTCAGGCGCAGGAGCTGGCCGCACGCAGACTGCGTCGGACGGCCACAGCATTCCGAGCGGTGTCAGGGGGATTGCAGGGTGCGTTCCAGCCCCGACCCGTCAATGACGGCGATGCGGCACGGCTTTTTGACCGGGCGGCGGATCGGGTGTGCGTCAAGTGCCGCAAGCGGGAGCGGTGCTGGCAGCGGGAGTACCAGACCACCCGCACCGCCCTGTCCGATGCCCTGCCCGCCATGCTGGATCGGGGCGAGGCGCAGCCCCAGGACTTTCCCGCCCACTTTTCGGGACAATGTGTCCGATTTGATGTCTTTCTGGGTGCAGCCAATCGGGAGCTGACTGCACTGCTCCAGCGGCGGCAGTATGACAGCCGTGTGCGGGAGAGCCGTGCAGCGGTATGCGCCCAGTACGGGCAGTTGGCCCAGGTGCTGGATCGCACCGCAGAGGAGCTCACCCGTGAGCCCGTGGTGGATGTGCGGCGGCAGCGGCTGGTGAAACAGCGGATGGCGGCGCTGGGTCTGGAGGGGCGCTGTACCGTGTACAGCGATGAGTACGGTCACCTGCGCATTGAGGTGGATGGCGTGGGGGCTGAACAGCTCGCCCAGAGCATCGAGGTGACCCGTCTGTCCACCCTGATGGACTGCCCCCTCCGTGCGGAGGAGAATGGCAGGGGCAGGGCGGTGCTCATCCAGCGGGAGCCGCTGAGTGCCCTGGCCGGTGTGGCCAGCGCCGAGCGGGCCGGTCAGGCGGTGAGCGGCGATGTGGGTGCGTGGTTCAAGGACGAGCGGGGGCGGCTCAATGTGCTGCTGTGCGACGGCATGGGCAGCG
Organism: Candidatus Enterenecus sp.; assembly: GCA_045589915.1. Lineage (GTDB taxonomy): Bacteria > Bacillota > Clostridia > Oscillospirales > Oscillospiraceae > Enterenecus. The sequence continues at coordinate 1,431 of JAZNQA010000121.1, read as the reverse complement.
GTGCCGCCGCCTGGGCGGACAGCGACTGCGCCCTGCGCCTGCTGGAAAAGTTCCTCCGTGCGGGCCTGGAGGCAGAAGAAGCCCTGAAAACGGTGGCTGAGGCGCTGGCCCTTCGGGGTGAGGAACAGGGGGGCTTCACCACCGTGGATCTGCTTCAGGTGGATCTGTACAGCGGCAAGGGGGCCGTGTACAAGCTGGGCGCCGCCCCCACCTATCTGCGCCGGGGCGGCGTGGTGGAGCGGGTGGAGGGCGGCTCTCTGCCCGCCGGTCTGTCCGGCGAGGCAGGCTGCCAGCCCGATGTGTTTCCCTTTACGCTGGAGGCGGGCGACTGCGTGGCTCTGGTGAGCGACGGCGTTGCCACCGGTCGGGAAGATGACTGGCTGCGCCGGATGCTGGCCGACTTTGACGGCGCATCCCCTCAGGAGCTGGCAGGGCGCATCCTGCGGGAAAGCGGCCACCGCATGGGGGACGGCGACGACCGCACCGTCATGGTGCTCAAGATGGATGTGCGGAAATAGGACAAAACGCTCGAAATCAACGGTTTACAGGACGGGATCGGTGTGATAGAATACCTCCGACCGATCTCCAATTCGGTCCAACCGGCAGGCTGAGAGCCGCGGGTAGCGAATGCGTGACGCTGCCCGGTAGGAACGCCTGCCGCTGTGCCCCACGCAGGCACTCTAAAGATAAACTGGAGGTTTTTTTATGCGTAAAAGTTCTGTCCGCAGCCTGACGCTGGCCGCCGTGGTGGCCGCCCTGTATGCCGTGCTGGGCTATTTCGGCGATGTATTTGGCCTGACCTTTGGCCCCGTCCAGATCCGCTTTGCCGAGGCCCTCACCGTGCTGCCCTTCCTGTTCCCGGCCACCGCGCCGGGGCTGGCCGTGGGCTGCCTCATCACCAATCTGCTCTCCCCCTACGGGCCGGTGGACGTGATCTTCGGCACGCTGGCTACAGCCATCGCCGCATGGCTCACCGCAAAAATGCCCCGCTGGTATCTGGCGGCGCTCCCCCCCATCATCGCCAACGCCCTCATCCTGCCCCCATTGTGGGCATGGGCCCAGACCGGGGCGCTGAACGGCGCATTCTGGAGCGCCTGTGGCTTCAACGCCGCCACCTTTGTGGCGGGAGAAGTGGTGGCCTGCTATGGGTTGGGTACGCTGCTGCTGCGGGTGCTGCCCCGCATTGGTTACTTCAAACCCCTGCTGCACAAGAAATAAGCAAAAGCTGCCGGACGGTGTTCCAACCTGCACCTGTAAAATAAAAGTAGACACCATTAAAAACGTGAGTTTTTGCACCTGTAAAATAAAAGTAGACACCATTAAAAACGTGAGTTTTTGGTGGTGTCTACTTTTTTGTATAATAGAAAACCGGAAAGGAGTTGGGATTATGGGCGCACCGAAAGGAAAGCCTCACCGCAAATTTACACAGGA
>JAZNQA010000120.1:0-4866 GCA_045589915.1 Candidatus Enterenecus sp. | reverse complement strand
TGATAGAATGGGGAACAAGGAAAACTTGGATGGGCAGGTGGGATACGATGTTCAGAGAATTGGCGAGAAAGAATCAGCAGCTCTCCATGGAGGACTGTATCGGGGTGCTGAAGCAGGAGACACGGGGCGTGCTGTCCGTGCTGGGGGATGACGACTACCCCTACGGTATGCCCATGAACCACTGGTATCATGAGGAGGACGGCTGCATCTACTTCCACAGCGGAAAGCTGGGGCACCGGCAGGATGCGCTGAAGCGGCACGACAAGGTGTCCTTCTGCACCTATGACAAGGGCTGCCGCAAGGATGGCCAATGGGCGTGGAGTGTGAAAAGCGTCATCGTGTTCGGCAGGATGGAGCTGGTGGACGATCTGGAGCAGGTCATCGAGATCGTGACCAGGCTCAGCCATAAGTTTACCCAGGATGATGAGTACATTAAAACAGAGATCAAGAGCGCTGCCCACAAAACCCTCCTGCTGAAGCTCAGACCGGAGCACATCTGCGGAAAACAGGTGCTGGAGGCCTGAGTTGTGTATCCCGCAGGATTTGGGGTATCATAGCATTACTACAAAGGACAGAAAGGACGATGCTTCATGGCAGTTATCCACATCAACAAAGGGAATTTTGAGCAGGAAGTGCTTCGGGCGGAGCAGCCTGTGCTGCTGGACTTCTGGGCGGAGTGGTGTGGCCCCTGCCGGATGCTGTCCCCCGTGATCGAGCAGCTTGGGGACGAGCTGACCGACGTGAAGGTGGGCAAGGTCAATGTGGATGAGAATCAGGAGCTGGCCATGCAGTTCGGCGTGATGAGCATCCCCATGCTGGTGGTCATGAAGGACGGCAAGGTGGCAGACAGTCGGGTGGGAGTGCAGCCAAAGGCCGCCATCCTGGCCATGCTGGGCAAATAAGCAGAACGGCAGCGCCGCAGGGAATCCTCCCTGTGGCGCTGGTTTTTGTGCATTATTACCCAAGAAAACGCTTGAAATCTGGCGAATTCGCCTTGAAATTCTTCTTTTTCTATGATAGACTACCAACCGACTCTTTGAGTAAAGGATGAAATCATGGTTATCAGACGGAGCATCACCATCCCGGAGCTGACGGGGGATCTTCCCCGCCGGGCCTATGTGTATCTGCCGGAGGCGGCACGGGAAAATCCCGATGCCCGCTACCCGGTGTTATATATGTTCGACGGTCACAACATCTTCTTTGACGAAGATGCCGCCTACGGCAAGAGCTGGGGCATGGCAGACTATCTGGATCGGACGGGTACCCCCGTCATCGTGGCCGCTGTGGAGTGCAACCACAGCCCTGACCACGGCCGCCTGCGGGAATATTGCCCCTTCACCTGCCAGATGCCGGGAGTCGGGCGCATCGAGGGCAGGGGAAAGGAAACCATGGACTGGCTGGTGAACACCTTCAAGCCCATGATCGACGAGGAGTTCCCCACCCTGCCAGATCGGGAACACACCTTCATTGGCGGCAGCTCCATGGGCGGGCTGATGAGCCTGTACGCCGTGCTGGAATACAATCATGTGTTCTCCAGAGGTGCGGCCCTGTCCCCGTCCCTCTGGTTCGCCGGCGGTCAGCTTGACCAGATGATCCGGCGGGCAGTGATCGGGGAGGACACGGTGCTCTACATGGACTACGGCTCCCGTGAGCTGAACTTCCACCCCAGCATGGCACGGCAGTTCAGCCGTGTGACCGAGAAGCTGCTGGAGAAACGGGTGATGCTCAACTGCCGCATCGTGCCCTTTGGCGACCACTGCGAGGCCTGCTGGGAGGAGCAGATCCCCTTCTTCATGAACACCCTGCTGTACCGGCGGGGATAACGGAGGCAATACCCATATGGAAAAGCAATATTTCAAGCAGTACAGCCCCACCATGGGGAGGGATATGGAGTGCAACGTGTACGGTCATGCAGGCCGCCCCGTGCTGTTCATCCCCTGCCAGGACGGGCGGTTTTTCGACTTTGAGAACTATCGCATGACCGATGCCTGGGCCCCCTGGATCGAGTCCGGTCAGGTGATGGTGTTCTCCATCGACACCATTGATGAGGAAACGTGGTCCAACAAGAGCGGCGACCCCTACTGGCGTGCCCAGCGCCACGAGCAGTGGTTCCGCTACATCACCGATGAGATGGTGCCCTTCATGCGCAATATGGTCAACTGGCGCAACGGCTGGGAGGGCTATCCCGGCATCATCGCCTTCGGGTGCAGCCTGGGCGCCACCCATGCCGCCAACCTGTTCTTCCGCCGCCCCGACCTGTTTGACGGGCTGCTGGCTCTCAGCGGCATTTACAGCGCCAGCTTTGGCTTTGGTGATTATATGGATGACACGGTGTACCACAACTCCCCCGTGGACTATCTGGCCAATATGCCCGCCGACCACCCCTACATTGCCCGCTACAACCGCAATCGGGGCTTCCTCTGCGTGGGTCAGGGGGACTGGGAGCTGCCTGAGACCACCTACCGTATGCAGGAGATCTTCCGTGAGAAGGGGATCAACGTTTGGGTAGATTTCTGGGGCCATGACGTGGCCCACGACTGGCCCTGGTGGTACAAGCAGGTGGCCCATCTGCTGCCCCGCCTGCTGGCTTGACAGAAAAGGAGAAGTATGATGAAGAATTTTGTTTTCATTTCCCCCAATTTCCCCACCAACTACTGGCAGTTCTGCTGTGAGCTGAAAAACAACGGCCTGAACGTGCTGGGCATCGGTGACCAGCCCTATGAGCAGCTCACGCAGGAGCTGCGGGACAGCCTGAACGAGTATTATAAGGTGGACAGCCTGGAGAACTACGATGAGGTCTACCGTGCTGTGGCCTTTTTCATCTTCAAGCATGGCCGCATCGACTGGCTGGAGTCCAACAACGAGTACTGGCTGGAGCGGGATGCCAAGCTGCGCACCGAGTTCAACATTCAGAGCGGCTTCCAGAGCGGCGACATCCCCCGCATCAAGTACAAGTCCGAGATGAAGGAATTCTACCGTCAGGCCGGCATCCCCACCGCCCGCTACCATCTGGTGGAGGAGCGCAAGGACTGCCTCGCCTTCATCGGCGAGGTGGGCTACCCCGTGGTGGTCAAGCCGGACAACGGCGTGGGCGCCTCCCACACCTACAAGCTCAACAATGCCGATGCGCTGGATGCGTTCCTTGCCCAGCGTGAGGAGGGCGTGAGCTATATCATGGAGGAGTTCGTCCATGCCGAGGTGAACTCCTACGATGCCATCATCGACGCCAACGGCGAGCCCCTGTTTGAGACGGGCAACGTCACCCCCATGTCCATCATGGACATCGTCAACGAGGGAGATAACTCCATCTACTACATCCTCAAGGAGCTGCCTGAGGACACCCGCAAGGCGGGCCGTGCCACGGTGAAGAGCTTCGGCGTGCGCAGCCGCTTCGTCCACTTCGAGTTCTTCCGCCTGACCCAGGACCAGAAGGGGCTGGGCAAGAAGGGGGAGATCATCGGCCTTGAGGTGAATATGCGTCCCTGCGGCGGCTTCACCCCCGATATGATCAACTTCGCCCACTCCACCAATGTGTACAAGATCTGGGCGGACATGATCGCCTATGACAGCACCATGATGGCTCCCGGCGAGCACGCCTTCTGTGCCTATGCCGGCCGCCGTGACGGAAAGAACTTCGTCATGGATCATCAGGCCATCATGGAGCGCTACGGCGCCAATATGCGCATGGTGGACCGCATCCCCGATGTGCTGGCGGGCGCCATGGGCAACCAGATGTATGTGGCCAACTTCTCCACCCGTGAGGAGATGGATCGGTTCTACGCTGACCTGCTGGCCTGCAACTGAATCAAAAAATAAGCTGCGGAATATGGCTGAATGGCGATATTCCGCAGCTTTTTGTCATTTTTTGCGCTGTTTGCAAATGAGGACGACTGCCGCCCACACCACGGCGACGCCGCCCAGCGCCAGCCCTCCGTACAGCCCCGGCGGGGTGTACCGCAGGGTGATGTCATGGCGGCCGTTGGGCAGCTCCAGGGCGAGGAATGCGCCGCAAAACTCGGTGAGTTCCACGGCTTCGCCGTCCACCGTGGCGCTCCAGCCCGGCTCGGCAGGGATGGTGGTCACCAGCACCTGACCGGGAGCAAGGGTCACATCGGTCAGACGGACGGTGGTGCCGTCCACTTCAGGGGCAGGGGAGGACAGTTGAGCCACCGCATGGGCCAGCGCCTCCTGATCGCAGGTGTACCACTTGCCGTCCCAGCTTTGTGCGCCGGAGCTGCGGATGGTGACGGTGAGAATGTCCCCCTGCGCCGGAGTGCCCAGATAGTGGAGGCGGCGGGTCTCGCTGGTGATGAGGCACGAGCGGAGTTCCCCGTCCACCCGCCGCTCGGTCAGCCCGCCGGCGGACAGGACGGCGGAAATGGGCTGCCCCGTGCCGTGAAAGCTGAGGTTGACGGCGTCGCCGTCATGGACGAGTACGGGGATAACGGGGGTGAAGATCTGCGCCTTTTCCCCGGCAAGGGCGGAAAACAGTTGGTTTTGCGCCAAAAACGGGTCGCTGCCGAAGGCATAGTCCAAAGCAGCGGCATGGGCAGGGAAGACGAGGGGGAGGACGCTGGGGTTCTCCCACAGGGTGAGCCCGCCCTGATGGGCCACAGGCTCGTAGCCGGACAGCTCGTCCCCGCTGATGACGTAGCGGACGGAGAACAGGGCGTCGGCGGCGGGGGTGGCGCCGTAGTAGGCGCTCCACATCCACGACTGGGCGAAGCCCAGACCCTTGAGGGCGGCATTCACATCCTTGTTGTAGACGCTGCTGTAATGGGTGATGCCGGCGTAACCGAAGGAGAGAGGGCTGTTAAAGCCCCGATCCTCGGTGGCGCCCACCCGGTGGAAGGAGCTGTCCGTCCG
>JAZNQA010000119.1:0-12488 GCA_045589915.1 Candidatus Enterenecus sp. | reverse complement strand
GAACAGCGGTCAGCCGTGGCACCTGCACACCTTCCAATGGGACGGTCATGTGATCTCCTGTGCCGCCGGGGAGGAGTTTGAGGTGCGTGTCCATACATTGTCGGCGGAAGAATTGTTGGATGAATAAAATCCGGGCGTGCTGCAAACGCAGCACGCCCGGATTTTTTGTGTGTTCAAACGGCCCGATGAGGGCATCGGGCCCTACAAGGGACGGAAATGCAGGGGCGGCGCATCTGGGAAGCTGCGCCCTACGGTGGGACAGATATTCGACCCTGCCTGTGGGAGCCGCCGCCCTCGGCGGCTCACGCCGTAGGGGCGCACCTGCGTGTGCGCCCGAAAGGTTCGTGAGGATGTAATGGAGGTTCTTACCGCACGATCTCCACGGTATACCCACGCTGGGCCAGCAGCTCGGCCATGGCGCCGCTGCCCACGATGTGGGCGGCACCCACGCAGATAAAGACCTCCTCGCCGGACAGCAGAGCGTCCTCCGCGAAATCGGCCATGCTCACATTGCGCTGCGTCACCATAGCGTCATTGTATTCAGCATAGAGAGCTTCCTCGTGTTCGTCCTCAAACACGGGCGGTGTGTTGATCAGGGCGTCAAAGGCTTCCTCGTCGCCCTTTTGCCAGGTCTCCATCATCAGCTTCAGTTGGGCCTCTCCGTCGTCATCGTAATAAGACTCCACGGAAGATTCCAGCAGCAGCTCCTGCAGTTCGGGGGAGAAACCGGCCAGCATACCGTATTGGAACTCGGCGGACTCCACGTCCAACACATCTTTGCCCTGCTCATATGCCAGATTGATCATGTGCATATCCACGCCCAGGGTGCTGTCCGCCTCGACCTTCTCATAGAAAGCGCTGTCAATAAAGCTGAACCACAGGACGGGCAGGTAGTAATCCAGCGCAAAGCTGTACAGACCGGCATCCTCCAAAATGGCCTTCGCCTCCTCGTACAGCTCCGGCGAAATGTGATCCTCGATGGTGGTGCCGTCCATATAGACCAACTGCTGCAGGGCGGCCACCTGAGCGTTCATATCCTTCTCGAAGGCCACGATGTCAAATTCCACCGCAAGGCTGTCCGAACCTTCAAAAGCGTCGGTCACATAGTCGGGCAGGGGGTAGAAGTCCTCCTCGCCCACGTGGATGGAGCCGAAGAGCCACACCACGTTGCCGCTTTCATCACTCACCTTGTAGAGCAGCGGGCCGGTCGCATCCTTGCTGCCGCCGCAGGCTGCCAGGGTGAAGCACAGCACCAGCGCCAGCAGACCTGCAAGAAATTTGCTTCGTTTCATGTCAGTTCCCTCCTGTCATAAATTTACTGTAAAAGACAGAGGGCAGAATGTCAATCCTTTTTTGCGGCCGTGGAGGACGGTGGGAAAAGAAAGGAGGCGGGTCCGTGACCCGCCCCATGACCATTCAATTGCCTGTGTTAAACAGATCGGAAAACATGAGCTGATAGAGCTTCACCGCAAACTGCTCCACGGGAATGGTGCAGTCGTTGGACAGCCAGTTGTGGATGACCTCCAGGTGGCCGCCGATCAGATAGGATACGTGCAGATCGGTGTCCTCCGGGTAGTACACCTTCATCAGCGGTTCGGGGCAGAGGCTCTGCTGTAAACTCTTGCGGCAGCGGATCTGGAACATCATCTCCCCGTGGGGGCCCCGCAGGGTGTTGGACACATCCCGATGATCCTTCAGATAGCGCAGGATGTCCAGCAAAACGGGGTGGGGCTGGGTCATGTACTCCTTTTTGAGGGGGTAGTGCCAGAACGGAGCATTGACCGCCTCCAGTCCCTTCAGGTATTCATCCTCAATATCCTGCAGGACGGAGTAGGCAGAGTCATAATAGATATAAAAGGTGCTGCGGCTGATGCCGATGGCATCGGTGATGGCCTTGACCTGCACACTGTGAATGTCCGTGGTCTTGAGAACCTCCAATATTTGCTTCTGGATCAGCTTTTTGGCATTTTTCATGGGTCATCTCCTTTTGCAGCGGCTTGTCAGGCACCATTTATCCATTATTTCACCATAATTTATGAATATTGTATAACTTGCTTGCAAAAAAAGCAAATTAAATGTATAATCTTCTTAGAATAAAATGGACATATCTGCACAGGGTGTCCAGTTTTTTGTAGGCACTTACCTTTTGGTTGTGTTGAAAAACAGCCGCAAATTTGAGATGATTACCATAGCGAAATAGCGGAAACGCAAAACTATATAGGAAAGGAAGAAAATCTTTATGAACCAGACCAAGGTGAACCCCTACCGCAGAAGTGTGTCCATCATCGGCGTGGGCTGCACTCCCTTTATGTACACGGTGGATAATCCCGAAACGGATGGTCTGACCGAGGGCGAGATGTTTGGCTACGCCGCTCTGAAGGCGATGGAGGACGCCGGCATCACCGCCAAGGACGTGGACTTCTACTTCCACGGCGCCGCCAACCCCCTGAACGGCATGAACTACCTCACCCCCAACGTGCAGATCGCCAACTGGTTCGGCATGAAGGGCAAGGCTTCCATCCACCACTCCGAGGCCTGCTGCACCGGCTACCTGGCCATCGAGCAGGCGGTCAACGCCGTGGCTTCCGGCAAGTACAACTGCGTACTCACCGGCTGCGTGGAGTTTGGTGACAGCGCTCCCTCTCCCGCCGACCGTGTGGATACCCCCAAGCACCCCTACAAGCGTGACAAGATCGCCATGGAGCAGTTCCTCAAGACCACTGCCTGGCTGTACGACCGTACTTATGGCCGTGGCCTGATGGCTCCCATGGAGCTGATCTATGATGACGCCGCCGAGGATTATGTCCGCACCCGCGGCATCACTGCCGAGCAGATGGACGACACCCTGAACTGGATGGCCATCAACAACCGCCGCAACGCCGCCAAGTGCGAGCTGGCTCTGGAGCGCACCGAGTTTGAGGACATCGCCAAGGAGAAGGGCTTCGACAGCGCCATCGACTACCTCCGCTCCCCCTACAACCCCCGCATGGGTGACTTCCTGCGTGCTGAGGGCATCGAGCGCAAGTGTGACGGCGCTGCCGCCTGCATCGTGTGCGCCACCGAGATGATCCCCCAGATCGCCAAGAACCTGAAGCACAAGCCCATCGAGGTGCTGGGCGTGGGCTGCTCCGCTCTGGAGGCCAGCAACCCCCACTTCGAGATCCGTGCCACCGAGGAGGCCGTCCGTCAGGTGTACGAGGCCACCGGCGTGAAGCCTGAGGAGCTGGATCTGTTCTACGCCAACGACTTCATCATCACCTCCCACCTCATCGCCGCCGAGATCGCCGGCTATCTGCCCTGGGGTGAGGGCTGGAAGTACATCTGTGAGGGCCGCACCGCCTATGACGGCGACAAGCCCATCAACACCAACGGCGGCCGCACCTCCTTTGGTCACGCCCACGCCGCTTCCGGCATGGCCGACGTGTACGAGTGCTGCATGCAGCTGCGCGGCGAGTGCGGCGAGCGCCAGGTGAAGAACAACCCCAAGACCGCTATGCTCCGTGGTTACGGCGGCGCCCAGAACGTGGCTGCCGTGCTGCTGCGCACCATCGACTGATATAGGAGGGGACGAAAATGGCTATCAAACTGGAAAAAGTAACTGAGAAGTTCTATCAGAGCCTGGAAGAGGGCAAGATCATGGGCCGTAAGTGCCCCGCCTGCGGCGCTGTGGAGTTCCCTCCCGTGTACGCCTGCAACACCTGCGGCAACCTGGAGACTGAGTGGTACGAGATCAGCGGCAAGGGCGTGATGAAGTCCATCGTGATGCCCGCCGCCCTGTCCTCCAAGCCCGAGTACGACAACCTGGGCAAGCGCAACTTCGCCTACGGCGAGGTGGAGCTGGAAGAGGGTGCCTGCTTCAACGCCGTGGTGCGTGGCATCTCCAAGAAGAAGCGCAAGGAGATCATGGACGCCGGCAAGCTGCCCGTGCCCGTCAAGGCCGCTATCTTCCAGAGAGAGGCCGGTTTCAAGACCGTGGTCTTCGATCTGGTGGAAGAATAATCAATCAAAAATTTTAAGAATTGAGGTAAATAAACATGGATCGTAAAGAACTGGAAGCAAAGATCATTGAGCTGGTCGCCATCTCCTACAACAAGGACGCCAGCGAGCTGTCCGTCGACACCAAGATGAAGGAAGAGCTGTCCGGCGCTTCCGTGCTGATGGTGGGTCTGGTCTCCGAGATCGAGAACGAGCTGGATGTCATGGTGCAGCTGTCCGTTGCCGCCGCCTGCGAGACCATCGCTGATCTGGTGGACGCCGTTGAGGCCGAGCTGTAAGCAGTAACTTAAGAAATTGAAAAGGCGCCAGCTTCTGGCGCCTTTTCTCCTATTTGATTCAATTTGGAGGTTATTTTGAAATGAGCGTTTTGGACAAGATCTACGCCAAGGCCAAGCAGGATCCCCAGAAGGTGGCCTTCCCTGAGGCCGCCGATGCCAAGATCATGCAGGCCGCCTATGAGTGCGGTACCGAGGGTTACATCCAGCCCATTCTGGTGGGCAACGTGGAGGAGCTGAAGGCTCTGGCCGCCGAGCGTGGCTATGAGGAGAGCGCCTTCACCTTCGTGGACATTCACGACGAGGCCTACAAGAACGAGCTGATTGCCAAGTATGTGGCCCAGCCCGGCCGTATGCTGAAGGAGAAGGCTCTGGCCCGCCGTATGGAGAACCCCCTCTACTTCGCCACCGTCATGCAGGCTGTGGACGAGGCCGACGTCACCTTCGCCGGCATCGACAACACCACCGGCGACGTGATTCTGGCCGGCCAGATGATCGTGGGCCTGCAGGAGGGTCTGGACACAATCTCCTCCATCGGCCTGTGCGACATCCCCGGCTATCAGGGCAGCGAGGATTCCCTGCTCATCATCGGTGACTCCGCCGTGTGCACCAACCCCAACCCCGAACAGCTGGCCTCCATCGCCATCGCTGCCTGCGACACCGCCAAGGCTCTGCTGGACTGGGAGCCTCGCTGCGCCATGGTCAGCTACTCCACTCTGGGCTCCGGCTCCGGTGAGCTCATCGACAAGGTGGTCGCCGCCAAGAACATCGCCAACGAGCGCCGCCCCGACCTGAACATCGACGGCGAGTTCCAGCTGGACGCCGCCATCGTTCCCGCTGTGGCCGCCAAGAAGGTCAAGCGCGAGAGCGCCGTGGCCGGCAAGGCCAACATCGTGATCTGGCCCGACCTGAACGTGGGCAACGTGGCCGTGAAGCTCATCCAGCAGTTCGGCAAGGCCCACGCTTATGGCCCCATGCTGCAGGGCTTCAAGAAGGTGGTCTGCGACTGCTCCCGCGGCGCCCCCGTGTCCGAGCTGAAGGGCAACATCATCATCTCCGCCGCCCGCTCCGCCGGTATGAAGCAGAACTGAGGAGGACGCAGACATGAGCGAGTATAAGATCCTTACCATCAACCCCGGCTCCACCTCCACCAAGGTGGCCATCTACGAGGGCACCACCAAGCTGTTCTCCGAGAACGTGGCCCATGACGCCAACGAGCTGGCCAAGTACGCCGGCATCAGCGATCAGCTCCCCTACCGTGAGAAGACCATCCGTGAGCTGCTGGCCGCCAGCGGCGTGTCCCTGGACGGCATTGCCGCCGTGGTGGGCCGTGGCGGCGGTCTGCTGGCCATGGAGGGCGGCGTGTACGGCATGAACGAGACCATGCTGGATCACGCTGTCCGTGGTGCCAACGGCATCCAGCACCCCGCCCAGCTGGGTCCCCAGATCGCCAAGAAGTTCGGCGATGAGATCGGCTGCCCCGTGTTCGTGGTCAATCCCCCCGACGTGGACGAGCTCCAGCCCCTGGCCCGCATGACCGGCATCAAGGGCGTGTACCGCAACGTCCATCTCCACGCCCTCAACCTGAAGGAGACTGCCATCCAGCACTCCAACAAGATGGGCAAGAAGTATGAGGACTGCAACTATGTGGTGTGCCACATTGGCGGCGGCACCTCCATCTCCGCCCATCTCAAGGGCCGCATGGTGGACGGCAACGACATCGTCGGCGGCGACGGCCCCATGACTCCCACCCGCTGCGGCGCCGTGCCCGTGGCCGAGGTCGTGAACTACTGCTTCTCCGAGGGCATGGACAAGAAGACCGCCAAGGCCCTCACCACCAAGTCCGGCGGCTTTGTCAGCCTGCTGGGCACCTCCGACGCCATCGAGGTGTCCAACCGTGCCGCTGCCGGTGAGAAGGTGGCCGGTCTGGCCTGGAACGCCATGATCTACCAGATCACCAAGGAGATCGGCGCTATGGCCGCCGTGCTCCACGGTGAGGTGGACGGCATCCTGCTGGGCGGCGGCATGGTGCACAACAAGGAGCTGGTGGCCAAGATCACCGAGGCCTGCTCCTTCATCGCCCCCGTCACCGCCTACCCCGGTGAGTTCGAGATGGAGGCCATGGCTGCCGGCGCCATCCGTGCCCTGAAGGGCGAGGAAGAGGTCAAGACCTACACCGGCGAGCTGTGCTGGAATAAGGCCGACTTCGAGGACTAAGTTCATACTCCACGCTTGAAAGCGCCCTCTGTCCCATGTATAATAAAAGGGACAGAGGGCGCTTATTTTCTGCACAACAGGGGTGAGTACCATGGAATTTTCGCACAAACAGATCCGGGACGGCATCTGGCACATCACCGACGGGCGGGGCAACTACTGCACACTGGTGGCGGGTGAGCGCAAAGCCGTCCTGTTCGATACCATGATGGGCTTTGGCGACCTGCGGGGCTATGTGGCGGAGCTGACCCCCCTGGAGCCCATGGTCATCAACAGCCATTGCCACTTTGACCATATGGGGGGCAACTGGCAGTTTGAGCGGGCCTGGCTGGGGGCGGAGGATCTGTCCCTGATGGAGCTGGGAGCGCAGCGCATCCCCACCCTGACCAAGACCCTGAAGGCAGACCTGACCGCCATGGAGTGCTGCTTTACCGACAAAAGCCGGGTGTGCGCCATCGAGGGCGGCACTGTCATCGAGCTGGGCGGCAGGACGGTGGAGGTCATCCCCCTGCCGGGGCATACGCCGGGGAGCATCGGCCTGCTCTGTCGGGAGGATCGGCTGCTGCTGGCAGGGGATGCCCTTTCCCCCCAGTACTGCATCTTCTTTCAGGAAAGCCTGCCGCTGGCGGAAAGCGTCAGGACGGTGCATGGGCTGTGGGAGCTGCCCTTTGACCACTTCCTGTCCTCCCACTTTGACATCCTGTTCCCCAAGTCCATGCTGGACAAGCTGGAAGCCTGCTTTGCCCTGCCGGGCAAGAAGCGGGGCATGGTCTATGACTATCCCATCCTGCCGGAGGAGCATGGCCGCTTCTTCGTGCTCACCCCCCACGACCCGGAGACCGGCCAGCTCATCGGCATTGCGGTGAAGGAGTCCGACGCCGCCAGCCCGCTGAAGCCGTGACAGAAAAGGAGGAGCGCATCATGAGCTATATCCCCAACGGAGGGCAGACCTATCTGCCGGTTCAGGACAATATCCACGTCGATTTTCTTTCCTTTGAGCCGCCTGCCAAGCCTGACCCGCTGCTGCCCCTGCTGGAGCTGACGGCGGAGGCGGTGGACAAGGGCTATGTGCTCCCCTCCCAGAAGCAGCATTTCCTCCCCGGTGTGACGGCGGAGATGCTGGACTGGTTCTGGGCCAACATGGAGAAGTGCTATTACCTGTGGGCACCCGGCTCCCACAAGCGGTTCAACTGGGTCAAGTCCCCCGCCCAGTACGGCATGGAGGGATCCGTCCACATGATCGCTGAGTCCTGCGCACCCGGTCTGGCGGTGTTTGGCGGCGAGGGGGTGGAGATCCACCGCCTGCCCATGAAGGGGTTTTACCCCCTTACCACCTGCCTGAAGCACGCCATCTGCGAGGGCGTGTTTAACGATCTGGGCGAGCTGGTGGACTCTACCATCCATATGTGGGAGGATGTGGAGGGGGGCTGCGTACACATCACCGCCACCGTGGCCAATTCCAGAGTGAGTGCCCCGCCGGGGTTCATCATCGAGATGCTCAAGGCCGACCCCGATGTGAAGATCACCCCCAACTGGGCCACCGATCACGAGGATTACGAGGCCAGCCAGTGGCCCGTTTTCCTGCCCAAACTCTACGAGCTGTGGAAGGATCACCCCGATCCCTCCCAGAGCGTGCGCTGCAATCTGGAAGTGGTGGAGCGGAACGGCCGGTTCGAGTATACGGAGGAGCATCTGCCGGTGCGGGTGGAAGGACTGTAAGTGGCCATTCCGAAGGGCGCACACATAGGTGCGCCCCTACGGCATGCCCTTCGACAGCTGTGTAGGGGCGGGACACCGGCCCGCCCGCATGATCTGTAAGAGAATCATGAACAAACAACAACGCCCTGCGGCATTGCGGATGTGCGTTGACTGTTTCTTACCGAAATACCCGATTGAAGTCCCTTGGGGTCTTGGCCTTGAAGGTCATGGGCTGGCCGGTGGCAGGGTGGTTGAAGGACAGCTCGCCGGCGTGGAGGCACAGGCGGCCGATGGGGTTGGTGCGGGCGCCGTACTGCTTGTCGCCGGCTACGGGGCAGCCCATCTCCTTCATGTGGACACGGATCTGATTTTTGCGCCCCGTGTCGATGGAGATGTCCAGCAGAGAGTAGCCGCCCCCCGACTTGATCACCTCATAGTTGGTGATGGCCTCTTTGGCTCCGGGGCCGGGATCGCCGGAAAAGATCATGTGGGTCTTGGTCTCAATGAGGTAGGAGCGGATGGTGTCCCGCTCGTGGCGGGGGTTGCCCTCCACCAGCGCCACATAGCCCCGACGGGTGATGATCTCATTCCAGCGGGACTGGAACAGCTCCTTGGTCTCCGGATCCTTGGCGAACATGAGCACGCCGGAGGTGTCCCGATCCAGCCGGTGGAGCACATAGATACGGTTGTCGATGTGCTGGGTCTTCACATAGTCGGTGACGATGTGGTAGGCGGTGCGGGTCTTTTCCTTCTCGTTGGACACCGACAGCAGCTTGGCAGGCTTGTTCACCACGATGAGGTGCTCGTCCTCATACAGCAGGGGGAAGGGGAGCGCATCCTGCCGAGGTGCGGACACGGACAGGATGGTGACCACCTGACCGGGGGCGAGGGGAGTGTCAAACTGGGAGGTGGGCCGCCCGTCCACCGCCACAAGCTTGCGGGAAAGGAGGGACTTGATGTTGTTGCGGCTCTTTCCTTTGATGGTGTCCAGCAGGAAGGGGAGCAGGGTGGTGTCCTGAGCCACGGTGTAGCTGGTCTCCCGGCTCTTGTCCCGAACATTGGGCTTGTGTTCCATATCGTTACCGCCTTATCTTGGGTCATTTTTGTATAGTATACCACGAAAGGGAGGAATTGTCCATGCCGTGAGATGGACAGGCAAAAATCCTGTGTCAGCTTCATAGGCTTACCTGAGGTGATGCAAGTGGCTGGAAAGGACGGGCTGCTGGTGCGGGCATCCCGGGCATTCGACCTGCCGGCGGATCTGATCGCCGGTTTGCCCCGCATTGAGCTGATCGGCACGCAGGAGCTGCGCATGGAGCAGCACCGGGGCATTTTGGCCTACGGGCCGGAGGAGATCCACATCTCCGGCGGGAAAATGGTGGTGCGGGTGAAGGGAACGGGACTGGAGCTGCGGGCCATGAACCCCACGGAGCTGCTCATCGTGGGACAGATCACCGGGGTGGAGCTGGTATGAGGGGGATGGCATGAAAAAACTCATCAACCTGCTGCTGGGCTATCTGGAATTACAGGTGACAGGGGCGTTTCCGGAGCGGCTGCTCAACCTGTGCGCCCAGCACCGGCTGGCCTTCTGGAAGCTGGAGTGGCTGGACGGCACCAGTTTCATTTTCCGCATCTCCCTGCGGGACAGAAAACGGCTGGAGGAGCTGGCACAGCGTGCCATGTGCGAGCTCACCGTGCGCCATCGGCGGGGCGCCACGGCGGTGGCGCTGGGCATGGGGAAGCGGTGGGGCTTCCTGCTGGGGCTGGCGCTGTGCGTGGCGGCGGTGAGCGTGTTGTCCCGCTTTCTGCTGGTGGTGGAGGTGACGGGCAACGAAACGGTGCCCACTGCCGTCATCCTCATGGAACTGCAGCGCCTTGGGGTTCGCCCCGGCGCCTACGGCCCCAACGTTGACGAGCGTGCGGTGGCCAACCAGGCGCTGCTGGCGCTGCCCCAGCTCTCCTTCATGGCCATCAACATCAGCGGCACCCGTGTGGAGGTGTCGGTGCGGGAGGCGGTGCCGCCCCCGAAGCTGCTGGACGAGGACACCCCTGCCGACATCGTGGCCACCGCCGACGGCATCATTCTGGACATCCACGCCGCCGCAGGCAGACCCCTCTTTGCCGACGGGGACATCGTGGCCAAGGGCGAGGTGCTCATCAGCGGCGACATGGAGCTGCGCCGACCGGAGGGGAGCACGGTGGACATGGGCAGCCTGGTGGTACACGCCTCAGGCACCGTCACCGCCCGCACATGGCGCACGCTGGAGGAGACTGTCCCCCTCACGGTGGACACCAAGCGGTACACCGGGGAGGAGCGTACCCTGCGCTCTGTGCAGCTTTTATGGGGACGGTTGGATTTTTTTCAAAACAGTAGCATTTCATGGGACAAATATGATAAAATAACCGATACGGAATATCTCGCCCTGTTTGGGCGGGAGGTTCCCGTGGGGGTGACCACCGTCACCCTGCGGGAATATACGCTGGAGCAGACGGCGCTGGACGAGGCTGCCGCCGCCCAGCGGTTGGAGCAGGTGCTGCGCTGGCGGCTGGAGCAGCTCATGGAGGCCAACGACGGCACGGTGCTGCGCACCGACGTTGTCACACGGGTGGAGGGGGATCGGCTCACCGTCACCCTGCTGGCGGAGTGCGAGGAGCAGATCGGCAAAACGGTGGAGCGCCCCGGCGAGACGGGACGTGTGTTTGACGAAGGATAAAAGCGGTAAGGAGCGTTGTTCATGACGGAGCAGTTTGTCAGCATCGAGCGTATGGAGGAGGCCATCAACCTCTTTGGCCTGTTTGATGAGAATATCCGCATCATCGAGCAGGAGCTGGGCGTGTCGGTGGTGAATCGGGAGTCCAACCTGAAGATCAGCGGCGACGGCGAGGCGGTCATGCTGGCGGTGAAGGCCATTCAGGGTCTGCTGTCCCTGTCCGCCAAGGGGGAGGCCATCAGCCAGCAGAATGTGCGCTACATCGTGGAGCTGGTGCGCACCGGCAACGAGGGAAAGATCGCCCAGCTTGCGGGAGATGTGGTGTGCATCACCGCCAAGGGCAAGCCCATCAAGGCCAAGACCATCGGCCAGCAGAAGTATATCGACGCCATCAAGAACAACACCATTACCCTTGGCGTGGGCCCTGCGGGTACGGGCAAGACCTATCTGGCGGTGGCCGCTGCGGTGGCCGCCTTCCGGGAGAAGCAGATCAACCGCATCATCCTCACCCGCCCTGCTGTGGAGGCGGGTGAGCGGCTGGGCTTCCTGCCCGGCGATTTGCAGTCCAAGGTGGACCCCTACCTGCGCCCCCTGTACGATGCCCTGTTCGATATGCTGGGCGCCGAGACCTACCAGAAGTATCTGGAGCGGGGCAACATCGAGGTGGCCCCGCTGGCCTATATGCGTGGCCGCACTCTGGACGACAGCTTTATCATTCTGGACGAGGCCCAGAACACCAGTCGGGAGCAGATGAAGATGTTCCTCACCCGCCTGGGCTTTGGCTCCAAGATCGTCATCACCGGCGACGCCACCCAGATCGACCTGCCGGCGGACAAGGTGTCCGGCCTGAAGGAGGCCATGCGGGTGCTCAAGGGCGTGGAGGACATCGCCATCTGTAATCTCACCGGCGCAGACGTAGTGCGCCATGTCATCGTCCAGCGCATCATCAAGGCCTATGAGGACGACGAGCAGCGCCGCCTGAAAAAGCAGGGGCGCTGACGGAGGGAACCACATGAACCATCAGATCATATTCGATGCCGAGGTGGAACTGGCTTCCGGCATCGAGGAACGCATCCGCACCGTCATCACCGCCGCTCTGTGGGCGGAGGGGGTGGAATTGCCCTGCGAGGTGAATGTGCTGCTCACCGATGACGAGGGCATCCATGCAGTCAACCTGGATATGCGTGGGGTGGACAGGCCCACCGATGTGCTCTCCTTCCCCATGTTTGACCTGACCCCCGGCGAACACCCCGGAGAAGAGGATGCCGACCCCGCTACCGGACTTGTGCCGCTGGGGGATATGTGCATCTCGCTGGAGCGGGCAGCGGCACAGGCGGCGGAGTTTGGGCACTCGCTGGAGCGGGAGCTGTGCTACCTCACCGTCCATTCCGTTCTCCACCTGCTGGGCTACGACCATCTGGACGAAGGCCCCATGAAGGCCCAAATGCGTGATCGGGAGGAACGAATTCTGGAGGCTCTGGGAATCACCCGATGAGGAGCCGGAAGAATATACGCCTTTCCGGGTATGATTACAGCCAGCCGGGAGGGTATTTTGTTACATTCTGCACCAAAGGGAAGGCAAAGGTTTTAGGTG
>JAZNQA010000118.1:0-7506 GCA_045589915.1 Candidatus Enterenecus sp. | reverse complement strand
AAGCCTTCCCCTGGGGGGAGGTGGCACGGCGAAGCCGTGACGGATGAGGGATCAGCGGGTATAGCTGCGGCACCCCTTGGAATTTTTCCATGGAGATGGTATAATGTGGTCAAATGACGAGAAACGGAGGTGATCCCATGGCGTACAACCAGCACACCCCCCTCACCGAGCTGCCCGGCATCGGCCCGACACGGGCACGGGCGCTGGCCCGGCTGGGGCTGGAGCGGCTGGGCGACCTGCCGGGGCATTACCCGATGCGCTATGAGGATCGCCGCACCATCCATGCCATCATGGATGCCCCGACGGATACCCCCTGCTGCGTGTTCGCCATGGTGGCGGAGACCCCCATCCTCTCCCGCATCCGCAAGGGGCTGGAGCTGGTGAAGGTCAAGGTGGTGGACGGTACAGGCGTGCTCCACCTCACCTTTTTCAACCAGCCCTATCTGAAAAATGCCCTGTGTTCCGGCGAAAGCTATGTGTTCTTCGGCAAGGTGGAGGTGATGGGCCGCCGCCGCTCCATGACCAACCCGGTATTCGAGCGGGAGGGAGTGGGGAAGTGTACCGGCTGCATCCTGCCCGTCTACCCGCTGACGGCGGGCATCTCCAACCATCTGCTGGTGGACCTGATGCGGCGGGGGTTGGAGCACGCCATCCGGGGGGAGGACTGCCTGCCCCGTGAGGTGCGGCTGGAGCATAAGCTGTGCCAGCGGGAGTTTGCCCTGCGCAACATCCATTTCCCCGCCGATTTCGAGGGGCTGGAGATGGCCCGCCGGCGACTCATTTTTGAGGAGTTTTTCCTGCTTACCTGCGGTCTGGCCCTGCTGAAAGAGGGGCGCAGCCGGGGCAGCGGGCGGGTGCTGACGGCAGATCGGGCGCAGTTCGAGCGCCTGCTCCCCTTTGTTCCCACCAATGCCCAGCGGCGGGCCATGGCCGACATGGCGGCGGATCTGGCCTCCGGGCGGCTGATGAACCGTCTGATTCAGGGCGATGTGGGCTCCGGCAAGACGGCGGTGGCCGCCTACGGAGCATGGGTGGCGGCACAGAATGGCTGCCAGTGCGCCATGATGGCCCCCACCGAGCTGTTGGCCGAGCAGCACGCCCGCACACTGGATCATCTGCTGTCACCCGCAGGGGTACGGGTGGGTCTGCTCACCGGAGCGGTGAAGGGTGCGGCACGAAAGAAGCTGCTGGCGGCATTGGCGGCAGGGGAGATCGACCTTGTCGTGGGCACCCATGCCCTGTTTTCCGAGGGGGTAGAGTACCACGATCTGGGGCTGGTCATTGCCGACGAGCAGCACCGCTTCGGCGTGGCCCAGCGGAGCGCCCTGGCCGCCAAGGGCGGGAACTGCCAGCCCCATGTGCTGGTCATGTCCGCCACCCCCATTCCCCGCACGCTGGCGCTCATCATCTACGGCGATCTGGACGTGTCCATCATGGACGAGCTGCCCCCCGGCCGCACCCCTGTGGCCACCTATGTGGTGGGGGAGGACAAGCGGCAGCGGATGTACGGCTTCGTCCGCCGTCAGGTGGCAGAGGGGCGGCAGGTGTACATCGTCTGTCCGGCGGTGGAGGAGGAGACCGTCTGCGAGGATGAGGAACCCTGCGGCTTTGCAGACCTGAAGGCGGTCACCACCTACGCCCGTGATTTGCAGGAAAAGGTGTTCCCCGACCTGCGGGTGGGCTTCGTCCACGGCAGGATGAAGTCCAAAGAAAAGGAAGCGGTCATGTCCGCTTTCTCGGCGGGGGAGCTGGATGTGCTGGTGTCCACCACGGTGATCGAGGTGGGTGTGGACGTGCCCAACGCCTGCCTCATGGTGGTGGAGAACGCCGAGCGCTTCGGCCTGTCCCAGCTCCATCAGCTCCGTGGACGGGTGGGCCGTGGCAGGCACCAGAGCTACTGCGTGCTGGTCACCGCCACCAAGGGGGATACTGCCCGTGAGCGGCTGCGGGCGCTGGCCGCCACCAATGACGGCTTTGAAATTGCGGAGGAGGATCTGCGCCTGCGTGGGCCGGGTGACTTCTTCGGCAAGCGGCAGCACGGCCTGCCCCAGCTCAAGGTGGCCGACTTCGCCGCCGATGTGGAGCTGCTGCAGGAGGCACGTCGGGCGGCTGAAACGCTCATCGCCGCCGACCCCGCCCTTGCCCGCCCCGAACACCGTGTGCTGCGGGAGCGGGTGGCCAAACTGTTTGAAGAATCGCCCCAAGGGTAGCAAAAAGCCCACCGGCTCAGCCGGTGGGCTTTTCAGAATGTCAAAAAACCTCGTAGAGTTTCGCCGCCTTGCGGCGAAATAAAATACAAATCGTTTTCTCCGGCGACATGTGCGTCGGGGAAAACACTTCTCGGCCTGCAAACGTGCGAGTTGTCCGTGCCGTATGGACAACGAGTGCGCTGCAGCAGGTCGCAAAACTTCCTGTCGAAAAAGGCTTGCCTTTTTCGACAGGCTCAAAAAGGCCACCGGCTCAGCCGGTGGGCTTTTGTGATGTTGTTAGCCGGGAGGCCAGGTCATGTCACGCCCGGACAGGACGTGGAAATGCAGGTGGGGCACAGACTGCCCGGCCTGAGGGCCGCAGTTGGACACCACACGGAAGTCGGTGATGCCCAGCCCGCGGGTCACGGTGGTGATGACCTCGAAGCAGTGGGCCACCACGGCGGCGTTGTCCGCCGTGACAGCGCCGCAGGAGGGGATATGCTCCTTGGGAATCACCAGAAAGTGGACGGGGGCCTGAGGGTCGATGTCGTAGAAGGCGAGGCACAGCTCGTCCTCGTACACCTTGTTGGAGGGGATGTCTCCGGCGATGATCTTACAAAACAGACAGTCAGACATGGTGTGCGCTCCTTTCCGGCTTAACCCAGCTTTTCAGCCACGAAATTGTCCACGGAAGCCATGGCATCGTCCAGCTTGAGCAGGTCGCTGCCGCCGCCCATGGCGGTGTCCGGCTTGCCGCCGCCCTTACCGCCGCAGATGGCGGTGACGTGCTTGATGATGTCGCCCGCCTTGATGCCACGGGAAACGGCATCCTTGCCGCAGGCGGCCACAAAGGTGATCTTCTCGTCGTTGACACAGGCCAGCACAGCCACCACATTGGGAGCCTTGTCCCGCAGACCGTCGCCCATGGTGCGCAGTTTGTTGCCGTCGGCCTCGGCCACGGTGGCGGTGATGACCTTCAGCCCGTCCACCTCGTGAGCGCCGAACAGGATGCGCTCGGCCTCACCGGCAGCCTCCTTTGCCTTGAACTTCTCCACAAGCTGGTTCAGGCGCTTGACCTCGCTGACGGTGGCCTCGGCCTTCTCCCGCAGGTCGGCGGGCTTGGCCTTGAGAGCGGAGGCAACCTCGAACAGCATCTGCTGGTTGCGGTTCATGTTGTCCAGAGAGGCACGGCCCGTGGTGGCCTCGATGCGGCGCACGCCGGAGGCCACGGAGAACTCGCTGCCAATGTGGAACACGCCCACCTTGGCGGTGTTGTCCAGATGAGTGCCGCCGCAGAACTCCACGGAGTAGCCCTCGCCCATGTCCACCACACGGACGGTGTCGCCGTACTTCTCGCCAAACAGGGCGATGGCGCCCCGCTGTCTGGCCTCCTCGATGGGCAGCACATCGGTGCGGATGGGGTAGCCCTCCAGCACCGCCTCATTGACCATGGCGCTCACCTCGGCCAGTTCCTCGGCGGTCATGGCGGAGAAGTGGGTGAAGTCGAAGCGGATGCGGTCAGGCTCCACCAGAGAGCCGGCCTGATGGACGTGGTCGCCCAGCACGGTGCGCAGAGCCTTGTCCAGCAGGTGGGTGGCGGAGTGGGCACGCATGATGGCACGGCGGCGCTCCACGTCGATGGCGCCGGTGACGGTGTCGCCCAGCTTCAGGGTGCCCTTGGTCACCTTGCCGTAGTGCATATACTTGCCGCCCTTGTTCTTCTGCACGTCGGTGACCTCAAACCGCACATCTGCGGTTTCAGCGCCGAGGCGCTCCTCAAGGGCCATGTCGGGGTTGCCGATACAGATCACGCCGTGGTCGGCCACCTGGCCGCCCATCTCGGCGTAGAAGGGGGACTTGTCCAGCACCACAATGCCCTCCACGCCGGCCATCATCTCCTCGGCCTGCTCGTTCTCCACCACCAGAGCCACCACCTTGGAGCCTGCGAAGGTGGTGTTATCGTAGCCCACGAACTCGGTCTCCGGCACGTCCTTGCCGAACTCCACGCCGGCCCAGCCCAGATCGCCCAGCGCCTCACGGGCCTTGCGGGCACGCTGGCGCTGCTCCTCCATCTGCTTCTGGAACTCGTCCATGTCCACGCTCATGCCCTGTTCCTCCACCATCTCAACGGTGAGGTCGATGGGGAAACCGTAGGTGTCGTACAGCTTGAAGGCGTCAGCGCCGGAGAAGGTGCTCTCCTCCTTGGCCTTGTGCTCGGCCAGCAGCTCGGAGAAGATCTTCAGGCCGCCGTCGATGGTCTTGGCGAAGTTCTCCTCCTCCACACGGATGACCTTGGTGATATAGCCCTGCTTCTCCACCAGATCGGGGTAAGCAGACTGGTTCTCGTGGATGACGGTGGCGCACACCTCGAACAGGAAGGGGTCGTTCACGCCCAGCAGCTTGCCGTGGCGGGCAGCCCGGCGGAGCAGACGGCGCAGCACGTAGCCACGCCCCTCATTGGAGGGGAGCACACCGTCGCAGATCATCATGGTGGCGGAGCGGATGTGGTCGGTAATGATGCGCAGGGACACATCGGCCTTGTAGCTCTCGCCGTAGTGGGCGCCGGTGATCTCGGACACCTTGTTAGTGATGTTCATCACGGTGTCGGTGTCGAACAGGGAGTTGACGTTCTGGCACACGCAGGCCAGACGCTCCAGACCCATGCCGGTGTCGATGTTCTTCTGCTTCAGCTCGGTGTAGTTGCCCTCGCCGTCGTTGTTGAACTGGGAGAAGACGTTGTTCCACACCTCCATGTAGCGGTCGCACTCGCAGCCTACGGTGCAGTCGGGCTTGCCGCAGCCGTACTCAGGGCCACGGTCATAGTAGATCTCGGAGCAGGGGCCGCAGGGGCCGGAGCCGTGCTCCCAGAAGTTGTCCGCCTTGCCGAAGCGGAAGATGCGCTCCGGGGCGATTCCAATCTCTTTGTTCCAGATCTCGAAGGCCTCGTCGTCATTCTCGTAGATGGAGGGGTAGAGCCGCTCAGGATCCAGACCCACCCACTCAGGGCTGGTGAGGAATTCCCACGACCAGGCGATGGCTTCCCGCTTGAAGTAGTCACCGAAGGAGAAGTTGCCCAGCATCTCAAAGTAGGTGCCGTGGCGGGCAGTCTTGCCGATGTTCTCGATGTCGCCGGTGCGGATGCACTTCTGGCAGGTGCACACACGGCGGCGGGGGGGCTCCTGCTCGCCGGTGAAGTAGGGCTTCATGGGCGCCATGCCGGAGTTGATGAGCAGCAGGGACGCATCGTTCTGGGGGATGAGGGAGAAGCTGGGCAGGCGGAGATGACCCTTGCTCTCAAAGAACTTGAGGAACATCTCACGCAGCTCGTTCACCCCGAAGGGCTTGGGGTTCTTCATGGAAATCGACCTCCGTATATCATATTTTTTTCCTAACAAAAATAAAAGCCCCTGCCCGGCTCAGGGGTGAAGCATTCGAATCACGCTGCGCCTGTTCGCGACGGATCCGTACTCTCGTGCTCCACGGTACCACCCTGATTATCCTTAGGCAAGGACACTCTCGTCATCCGGTAACGGGGATGGGCCGTCCCGCTCGTCGCAGGCTGCTGGTGAAGTGGCGTGCATGGCGGCTGAACCGAGGGCTTTCACTGTCCCCTCTCGCTGCGGGCGGCCTGCCGTGCTTGGCTTCGTCAAGGCGTTTAACTTCTGTATTTTATCACAGTTTTCGCCCTTGTCAAGGGCGGACGGGGGATTTCCGGCAAAAAAAGGGACGGGCTGTCAGCCGTCCCGTTTGTTCAGTCCGCCGGTGGCGGGGTTGTTCAGCAGCTTGCCGTCTTCGGTAAAGCGGGAGCCGTGGCAGGGGCAGTCCCACGAGTGCTCCTGCGGGTTCCATTTCAGGGCGCAGCCCATGTGGGGGCAGCGCTTTCTGGTGGGGGTGAGCAGATTCACCACGGATTCCGCACCGTTGACCAGAAGCTGGGGGCGCAGGATGCTGCGGGAGGGGGAAAACACCGGGGCGTAGGGGTTGTCCCTGCCCTGCACCAGGTCGGTGAGGAGCATGGCCGCCACCATGGAGGAGGTCATGCCCCACTTGTTGAAGCCGGTGGCCACATAGAGGTTTTGGGTGCGGGCGGAGTAGCGGCCGATATAGGGCACGCCGTCCAGCGTCATGCAGTCTTGGGTGGCCCAGCGGCAGGCGACCCTGCCGCTGAACTGATAGGACTGGGCAAGGCCGACCAGCTCTGCCCAGCCGCCGCCCCGCTTGCCGGTGCGGTGCCCGCCCCCGCCCAGCAGGAGCAGATTGCCGTGGTTGCGGAAGGACAGGCCGGCCTTGGCCTCGTCCACATACATCCCGTTCACATCCGGCCCATTCTCCAGCCCCAGCACATAGGAACGGTGCTGGTACAGCTTCAAAAAGTAACTGCCGTGCTTGTTGAGGAAAGGGAAGTGGGTGGTGACGATGATGTGGTCGGCGGTGATGCGCCCGTGGTCGGTGAGGGCGGTGGTGCCTACCAACTCACGCACAGCGGTGTGCTCATAGATGTTCAGCCCCTTGGCGATGCCCGCCACAAAGCGGAGGGGGTGGAACTGTGCCTGTTGGGGAAACTTCACCGCCCCCTCCACAGGGAAGGGCAGAGGGAGGTGCTGGACGAAGCTGGCGGGAAAATTCAGCTTGTCCAGCGCCGTCAGCTCCCGCTCCAGCTTGGTGCGGCCGTTGCGGGAGTAAACGTAATTGTCCTTCTCCTCGAAATCGCAGGGGATGGAGTGGCACAACTGACGGTACTTCTGAAGCGCCTTCTCGTTGGCCTCCAGATACATCCTTGCCCGCTCTACGCCGAACCGTCGGATGATGTTATCATAGATGATACCGTGCTGAGAGGTGAGTTTGGCGGTGGTGTTGGCCGTTACGCCGCTGCAAATGCGGTCTGCCTCCGCCAGCGCATAGGGCACGCCGGCCTGCTCCAGCAGATAGGCGCACAAAATGCCCGCCAGCCCGCCGCCGATGATGAGTACGTCGGTTTTGATGTCCCCCGGAAGGGGATCAAATGTGGGAAGTTTGGCCGTTTCAGACCAGAGAGAATGGTTCATTCTATCACCGTGGGTAGTTTGCGCCCTTTTGGAGAAACTATGCGGCGCAAAAAAGAGCCGCTCACTTAGTGAGCGGCCCCTGTGCCCTGTGTCCCCAGCTCATTGACCAGCGACTGCATTTCCTGTTTGGATGATACAGCGTGAGCCCGCTGCAAAATTTCGGTCTGCTTTTGCTCCGGCAGATTGGAGAAGGTCTTCATGGCATCCGGGTTCATGGAGAGGGCGAAGCTGAATCCCAGCGGCAGGTCTGTTCTGTCCATTCAGCCCACCTC
>JAZNQA010000117.1:0-10128 GCA_045589915.1 Candidatus Enterenecus sp. | reverse complement strand
AAAAGAAGTTTACAACCCGAAAGCCTTCTTCCTTCACGCGGCGTTGCTGGGTCAGGCTTGCGCCCATTGCCCAATATTCCCCACTGCTGCCTCCCGTAGGAGTCTGGGCCGTGTCTCAGTCCCAATGTGGCCGGCCAACCTCTCAGTCCGGCTACTGATCGTCGCCTTGGTGGGCCGTTACCCCGCCAACAAGCTAATCAGACGCGAGGCCATCTCAGAGCGATAAATCTTTGGCATAAAGACCATGCGATCCCTATGCATTATGCGGTATTAGCAGTCATTTCTAACTGTTATTCCCCACTCCGAGGCAGGTTCCTCACGCGTTACTCACCCGTCCGCCACTAAACTCAACTTCACTTGACCGAAGTCTTGATCCAAAGAGTTCCGTTCGACTTGCATGTGTTAAGCACGCCGCCAGCGTTCATCCTGAGCCAGGATCAAACTCTCAATAAAATGGTATCAACACGAGCCTAAGCCCGAGCTAATCGAATTTTATTGAAACTAAATCTTAGCTTCAAAATAGAATTGATGAGACCCTTCATTTCACTGTGTTTACCAGTTTCCATGAAGGACTCGTGTCCTTCTGGTGCTTCGTGTTTCTCTTCGTTGTTTAATTTACAAGGTACAAACCGCTCACAGTCAGCGGATCTTCAGTATACCATATTCAGTATACCCTGTCAAGCACTTTCTGAAACTTTTTCGGCCGGCCCGTTCTCCCGAACAGCCCGCCGCCAAGCTCCCCTGTGCTGTCATCCAGCCCAGCCCGCTTCAGCGAACTTTTATAAGTTACCACACCTGCGGAAGTTTGTCAAGCACTTTTTTGAACTTTTTTGATTTTCAGTCCTCAAACCGCTTGCCTTCCGTCAGGCGCTCGATCAATATACCAAAGTTCATTTGGGTTGTCAACACCAAAATTCGATTTTTTCAAACTTTTTCTCCGCACCCTTTTCCATTGCTTTTCCGTGCCTGCTATGGTATGCTTACTATACATTATATATTATATAAGACAACGGAGGTACTTCCATGCCCATCCGAATTCCCGACTCCCTGCCCGCCACCAGCGTGCTGGAGAGCGAAAACATCTTTGTTATGACCGAGCATCGGGCCCTGCATCAGGACATCCGCCCGCTGAATCTGCTCATCCTCAACCTGATGCCCACCAAGATCGTCACCGAGACACAGCTTCTGCGCAAGCTGTCCAACACGCCGCTGCAGATCCACGTTGAACTCCTTCAGACCAGCAGCCACGTATCCCAGAACACGGACAGCCGCCACCTGGACTCCTTTTACACCACCTTTGATCGGATCAAGGAGAACCATTACGACGGCATGATCATCACCGGCGCACCGGTGGAGAATCTGGAGTTCGAGGACGTGGACTACTGGGAGGAGCTGTGCCGCATCATGGAATGGACCCGCACCCATGTCCACTCCACCCTCCACATCTGCTGGGGTGCACAGGCAGGACTGTACTACCACTACGGCATCGACAAGCGTTCCCTGCCCAAAAAGCTGTTCGGGATCTTCGAGCACGACATCGTGCGCAAGCGTTCCCCCCTGTTCCGTGGCTTCGACGACGTTTTCTACGCCCCCCACTCCCGTTACACCGAGGTGGCGCTGGAGGACATTCTGGAAAAGCCGGAGCTGGAGCTGTTGGCCACCTCTGAGGAGGCCGGTGTATTCGGTGTGAAGAGCGCAGACAACCGCCGTTTCTTCGTCTTTGCCCACCCGGAGTACGACCCGGACACCCTGGCGAAGGAGTATTTCCGGGACGTGGACAAGGGTCTGGACATCGCCGTGCCCGCCCACTACTTCCCTGGCGACGACCCCACCAAGGCGCCGGTGGTCAACTGGCGCTCCTCCGGGCAGCTCCTGTACACCAACTGGCTGAACTACTACGTGTACCAGACCACACCTTACGATTCCAAGGAGATCTCCCATGAAGCCTGATTTTGAGACCATCAAAAACAACCCTGAGATCCGCACCTATATCACCCAAGCGGATGCCTCCCTGCTGGCGCTGGGCTACACCGAACATTCCTTCGCCCATGTGACCAAGTGCGCCGAGACCGCCTCCAACCTGCTGACCCAGCTCGGCTATGACGAGCGGCAGGTGGAGCTGGCCCGCATCGCCGCCTATATGCACGACATCGGCAACGTCATCAACCGTGCCGACCACGCCCAGAGCGGCGCCGTCATGGCCTTTCGCATTCTGGACAAGCTGGGCATGGCGCCGGAGGACGTGGCCGTGGTCATCACCGCCATCGGCAACCATGATGAGCACACCGCCTACCCCGTGAACGCCGTGGCCGCCGCCCTCATCCTGGCAGACAAGACCGATGTGCGCCGCAGCCGTGTGCGCAACCGTGCCACCATCAGCTTCGACATTCATGATCGGGTGAACTATGCCGTGGAGGATTCCGGCGTGGCGCTGGATCTTGCAGCCAAGACCTTTACCCTCAGCATCACCATCGACACCGGGATTTGCGCCGTCATGGACTACTTCGAGATCTTCCTCACCCGTATGCTGCTGTGCCGCAAAGCGGCGGAGTACTTCGGGCTGGAGTTCCGGCTGGTCATCAACGGCTCGGCCATTTTGTAAGATGCTGCTGCTATCCAATTTGCGGCTGGAACCGGGAGCAGACCCGCAGCAGCTCCGCCGAAAAGCCGCCAAGGCGCTGGGGGTCAAACCGGGCGACATCACCCATCTCTCCCTCACCCGTCAGTCCATCGACGCCCGCAAAAAGCAGGACGTCCATTTGGTCTGCTCTGTGCGGGTAGCAGTCAGGGACGAGGCCGCCGTCCTCCGCCGCTCCCCCAAGGGTGTCACCCAGGTGGTGGAGCAGCCCTATGTGCTGCCCCCGGTGGGGCGCACTTCCCCCCTCCCCCCTGTGGTGGTGGGCATGGGCCCGGCGGGATTGTTCGCCGCCCTCACCCTCGCCCGTGCCGGTCTGCGCCCCATCGTGCTGGAGCGTGGGCGCTGCGTGGAGGAGCGCACCGAGGACGTGGAACGATTCTGGCAGACAGGGCAGCTCGCCCGCACCTCCAACGTGCAGTTTGGCGAGGGCGGTGCCGGCACCTTTTCCGACGGCAAGCTGACCACCGGCATCAACGATCCCCGCATCAGCCATGTATTCGATACCTTTATAAAATACGGCGCACCTGCCGACATCTCCTACTCCCACAAGCCCCACATCGGCACCGATGTGCTCCGCCATGTGGTACGCAATATGCGGGAGGAACTGATCTCTCTGGGCGGCGAGGTGCGCTTCGAGCATCGGCTCCACTCCCTGCGTCAGGAGGGCGGTCAGCTCACCGCCATCACCGTCATGAGCGAAACCGGCCCCTATGAGCTGGACTGTGACGCACTCATTTTAGCCCCCGGCCACTCCGCACGGGACACCTTCCAAATGCTGTACGACTTCGGGCTTCCCATGGAGCGGAAGAATTTTGCCATCGGCGTGCGCATTGAGCACAGCCAGCGAAAGGTCAGCGAGGCTCAGTTCGGAGAGGCGTGGGACAGGCTGCCCGCCGCCGACTACAAGCTGGCCTGTCACCTGCCCAACGGCCGCTCCGCCTTCACCTTCTGCGTCTGCCCCGGCGGACAGGTGGTGGCCTCCGCCAGTGACTACGGGCAGGTGGTGACCAACGGAATGTCCCTGCGGGCACGGGATGGCGGAAACATCAACGGCGGCTTTCTGGTGGGCGTGTCCCCCGATGACTTCGGCGGCAATGACCCGCTGGCAGGGGTTCGCTTTCAGGAGCAATGGGAGCAGGCCGCATGGCGTAAGGGGGAGGAGGGCTTCCTCGCCCCCGCCCAGCGGGTGGAGGACTTTTTGGCGCACCGCCCCTCCACCGGCCCCGGCTCCATCCACCCCACCTACCGCCCCGGCGTGGTGTGGGGCGATTTGCGCGGCACCCTGCCCGACTATGTGCTGGACACGCTGAGGCAGGCCATCCCCATCTTCGACCGCAAGCTCCACGGCTTCAACGACCCGGACGCCGTCCTCACCGGCGTGGAGACCCGTTCCTCCTCCCCGGTGCGCATCCTGCGGGATGACAGCTTCCAGTCCCCCGCCCTGCGGGGCCTCTACCCCTGCGGCGAGGGGGCGGGCTACGCCGGCGGCATCACCTCCGCCGCCGTGGACGGCATCAAGACGGCCGAGATGGTCATCAAAGGGTGATTTCACCCCTGCGCAACCAAGAATTTACGCCCCTGCGCCCCAAATGCAACAGCAAATTGGTGGTGACAGGGGCGTTCTCCCGTTATCATGGAGACACTTCAACAAGGAGGTCATCCACATGAGTTTTGGCGAAAACCTGCAATTTCTGCGCAAGCAACATGACCTGACCCAAGAGGGTCTGGCAGAACAATTGGCTGTATCCCGGCAGTCGGTGAGCAAGTGGGA
Source organism: Candidatus Enterenecus sp. (assembly GCA_045589915.1). Taxonomy (GTDB): domain Bacteria; phylum Bacillota; class Clostridia; order Oscillospirales; family Oscillospiraceae; genus Enterenecus. The sequence continues at coordinate 5,719 of JAZNQA010000117.1, read as the reverse complement.
ATCGGACGTTGCCTTCCCTGAGATGAATACCATCATCCAGCTGTGCGATCTGTTTTCATGCGACATGGACACTCTGCTTCGAGGCGACGCATCCCGCCTGTTCGTCACCGACAGCGCCGGGTACGACCGTTTCATGACCCGGTTCGCCCGCTCCATCGCCGGGTCGGTAGCAGGCATCCTGGCCGGAGTGGGACTATCGTTTCTGCTCAACGGTCTGGCGACGCCGGAGGCGATTTCGGTCTCCGTCTTACTCCTGGCGGTGGCCGTTTCCGTAGTGGTGCTGGTAGCCAGCGGTATTCAGTACGATGATTTCACCAAGCATCATCCGGTCATCGCCGACTTCTACACTCCGGAGCAAAAAGAGACCTTTCATCGGAAGTTCATCTGGTACATCTCCGGCAGCGTGGGCGCAATTCTGGCCGCCGTGGCTCTGCTGTGCCTGTTCTTTGGTTTCTTCCCCGAACAGGAGCCTTACGAATCCTTCGCCGGATCCGGACTGCTGTTTATACTTGCTGGCGCCGTCTTTTTCCTCATCTATGGCGGCATCATGGAGGACAAGTATAACATTGAAAAATATAACAAGGAGCAAAACCCTACCCCTGAAGAAAAGCGCCGCAGTCAGCGCATCGGCGCTCTGTGGGGCTGCGGAATGGTGGCTGCAACGGCCATCTACGTTGGCCTCGGACTGGCTTGGGAACTGTGGGGGCAGGCATGGGTGGTCTACCCCGTAGTTGCCCTGATCTGTGTAGCCGTCACCATTTTCCTCAGCCGGGATTCGGAGGATTGACCCCCATTCTCCTGCCCCACAACCCATCCAGATCCTAGGTCGCCGCCCGGAAAAGGTGCACCCAGGATGCCACACCCTACGATGCAGCGGTGTGGCGGCCCGATGAGGGCATCGGGCCCTACGGGGTGCAGGAACATTGTGGGGGCCGCCGCCCTCGGCGGCCCAAATCAAGCGGGTGATCTCCGCCCGCAAAGCCCGCCGAGGGCGGCGGTCTCCACAGATATGATTGATAGGTTGGCGTAGGGGCCGGGTTCCCCGGCCCGAATGCGCTCCCTACCGCTCCCACCGCACCTGTTCCTCCCGCATCAGCGGGTAGGACACCAGCTCCCGCCCCTCCAGATCCTCCCGGTGCATATCCACGCCGGTGATCTGGCGGTTCTCGTAGGTGGTATAATAGCAAATGCCACGTTCCGCATTATGGCAGGAGGTATAAACCGTCCTCACGCTTTCCCCCTCCCCCAGCCGCACGCAGCCCCGTGTCTGCTCCACCGAGCCGAGTATGTGAAAAAACTGGCTGACGCTCTCCCCTTCCGATCCGTCGGAGGGGGAGTTCCATTTTGTGAACGCTGCACGCACGAACCTGGATGAGGAGGACAGATCGCCGGGCAGACCCATAGCGCCCATCCCACGGCTGTATGGTTTGAGTTCCAGCCCGTGGGCAAAGCGGTTTTCCGGCACCTCCCCGGTGAGGTTCAGAAAGTTGTTCAGGTGGGTCAGGTGCCATTCAAAGGGCGGGTCGTTGGTGAGCACCCCCACCGGGTCGTCCACCACCCGCACTCCATCCTCCATGGGCTCCACCACCACGGCACGCTCCCGGTCAGCCAGCAGCCAGTGCATGGGCGTGACCGGCAGCGCATCGCTGAACGAGATGTCCGCCATATTGACCCGCTCCAGCAGCGTTTTGGCCTGCCCCACCGTGGCGCACTGCCCCAGCACCCACGGAATAAGCTCGAAGGGCGCAATGTTGTCCCGCCCCTTCATCTCCGTGCGGTAGACCGCATAGCCGGGAAAGTTCAGCCCCGCCATAGCCAGTCCCATTTCGTTGACCCCGTCGTAGTACAGAGGATAACCGTCCTCCACGTGGGCGATGCCGATGACGGCGTGGTGTCGCTTCAGCACCCCCGCCCTGCGGAATTGAAACGGAAAATTGCGGGGCGTCACCGTCACCGATTCCCGATAAGAATATTCCAAGTCCAGCGTACGCCCGAAGTAATGGTCTGTTGCACGATAGCTAATGGCTGTACACATTGCCGCCGCCCCCTTTTCGTTCAGTATTCACAGTCGGGGCAGGCGTTATGCTCAAAAAATCCTTCCCCGTTTGGGAGGGCGGCACGGATGAGGGGGATTCGGGCGCACAAACAGGTGCGCCTCTACGGTGAATGTGCGAAATACCTTGTAGGGGCGGGACACCGGCCCGCCCAGATCGGGCCGCCGAGGGCGGCGGCCCCCACACTTCGATACGTAGGGGCGGCTCCCAGAGCCGCCCGCTTTTCACCTCTCCGCCTCGCTGCGCTCGGCACCTCCCCTAAAGGGGAGGCTTTTGGCGGGACAACGCAAAACCGAAGCAGGCCAAATGGCTTGCTTCGGTTTTGCGTTTGCCGGGCAGAACACGGCTCACCCACGCTTGCGCACCCTGCCCAGCAGCAGGTAGAGGGCGGCGCACACCGCAGTATACACCAGCATATAGAGGATGTACCCATTGTGGTACACCGCATTGATATAGTAGGTAGGCGGGAAAAGGAGCTGCGCCTGCCGCAGCATGGCCAGATCGAAGAACACGGGGCAGACCAGCAGCATCACCACGATGAGCAGGGGGAGCAGGGCACCCAGCACCCGCACCGTTCCGCACAGCCGCCGCAGGAGCATGGCGAAGCTGGCGGTACACAGGCTGTACAGCACCAGCACCAGAAGCTCCCGCCCCAGCCCCGCCGCCAGACCCACCAGCGCCAGCGAAATGAGGGACACCGCCCCCACATGGAGCACCGACACCAGTTGGCACCCCAGCTCCGGCACGGCACGCCACCGCTGGGGCACCCAGGCAAAGGTGCCGCCCTTGGCGTCCCGCATATAGTACATGGCGGTGGCCAGAGCGCACAGCACGATGATGACCGCCAGCAGACCTCGCAGGGGCGCCATGAGATAGTGCACCTGCTGGGCGCTGGTCATCGCACCGGAGCCGGCGCTGGCATACACAAACAGGTCTTCGGGCAGCTCGGCGCCGTCGTAGTAGGCCAGCAACTCCTCATCAGAAAGATGCCCCAGCTCCGGGGCGGTTTCCCGTAAGAAGTCTATGTACACGGCACGGGTGGTATGCTCATAAAGCACGCCGCTGAGTTTTTCCCGTGCCAGCATGAGCGCCACATTGGACTCCCGCTCCAGCACGGTGACGAAGGCGTTGGACTGCTTGGGCTGGGCGGCAAACACCCGAATATGTTCCTCCAGGTCATCGGGGAAGATCCATGCGGCATCCACCTTGCCGCCCCGCAGCAGCTCCTCCGCCGCTTCGGGGCTTTCACATTCGATATAGCGCAGCAGTTGGCCGCCGTCCCGCAGCTCGGCAAAGATCTGCCCGACCAGCGGGTCGTCCCCCTCCTGCGCCAGCGCCACGGTGAGCACGCCGCTCTCCCCGCCGGAAATGGCGCTGTAACCCAGCACCAGCACGGGGATGAGCACCAGCAGCACCACAAAGGCCGCCTTTTTATACAGCCGCTTACTCAGCATACCCAGCCAGAGTGCGGCCCGTTTCATCTGTTTCATCGGCGTGCCCCCCTGATCCGTCCTCTGCGTGCCAGCGCGCCCACCACGAAGAACAGGGCGCTGTATCCCAGCAGGGCAAGGATGGCGTGGACGGCCACCTCACCGGTGAGGCAGCCTGCAAGCTGGCTCCTGGCAATGCCCGTGGGCAGCCACGCCGCCAGCTTCTGAACCGCCACCGGGAAGAAGTCCACGGGGTACAGGCAGCCGGACACGAAGCACATGGCCAGCGTGACAAAAAAGTGCAGCAGCACGCCGCTGATGAGGTCGGACACCAGCGCATACAGCATGAAGCTGAACCCGGCCGCCATAAGCAGCACAGGAAAGCCCTGCGCCAGCACCGCAGCCATCCGCCCCCAGCCCACGCCGGGCACAATCACCGCCGCCGCCACGCCCAGCACCAGCACCAGCATGGTGAGGATCACCACGAAGGCGGCATAGTCGCACCATGCCTGGCGAAGGGCGGAGCGCCGCTTGGCCGCCATCATCTGCCCCAGCGAGGGGTCGGCGGAGATCATCAGCGGCGCAAAGGGGAGGCAGGTGAGCAGCAGCAACAGCACAGCCAGTCCGCACAGCAGATAGCCCTCCAGCCCCAGCGCATCGGCGATGCCCAACTCGTTCACGGTGTAGACCGCGTCCCGAGTGAGCACATAGTCCACATATTTGTAGCTCAGCTCATCAGTGCGGGCCGGGAGACGGGCGTGCAGCCCGTACTCATAAAACAGGCTCTCCACCCCGAACACGCCCCGTTGGGAGCTGAGCAGGATGGTGGAGATGGTCTGGGTGATCTCCGCCTTGAAAATGGACACCATGCCGGCGGCGCCGTCGGTGGTCACCAGCTTGAGGGGCAGGGTCTCACCGTGGAGGGCAGCGCTCACAAACCCATCGGGTACCACCACATAGGTGGAGATCTCCCCCTGGGCGAGGGCGGTGGCCGCCTCCCCCTCCTCCATCACCTGAATGTGCAGGGTGAAGCGGGTGGAGTCCAGCGCTCCCATGGCGGCAAGCCCCATTTCGATGAAGGGGTCGTCGGTATAGCCCACCAGCGCAATGCGGAACACCTGGTTCTCGTCGCTCTCCTCCACACGCTCCATCACCGTCTGGAGCGCCACGAGCAGTCCGCCCAGCAGCACCAGCACGATGCAGATGGCGCCCGGCAGGAAGCGCAGCAGCCGCTTGATTTGTAACCTAAAATACGTTCCCATATTACAAGCTCTTCACCAGTTTACTCAAATCACCGTCGTATCGGAAGGGCACCAGCCCACCGTCCTTCAGGATGTACCACTGGTCGCACAGATCCAGCTCCAGCACATCGTGGGTGGTGAGCAGCAGCAGGCCGCCTGAGCGCTTATATTGCCGCAGATAGGAGGCAATGCTCTCCTTGCACGCCAGATCCAGCGCCGCCGTGGGCTCATCCAGCAGCAGGATGGGGGGACGCTTGGCCACGGCGCAGCCGATACTCAGCCGTTTCTTCATGCCGCCGGACATTTTGGATACCGGCGTTTTCAAAAACTCACCGATGCCCAGCAGCTTGAGCACGCCGTTTTCCAGCTCATCCTTCAGCTCCCGCCGCCCGTACCACAGGCGCAGGTTGTCCTTCGCCGTCAGCTCCTCGATGAGGGGCGTGCCCTGAGGCACGTAGCCCACCATGCGGCTGCGCAGCGCCGGGTCGTGGAGCAGGTCGGTGGCGTCGCACAAAAATTCGCCCCCGTCCCCACGCAGCACACCGGCCAGAATGGACAGCAGGGTGGACTTGCCGCTGCCGTTGCTGCCCAAAATGCCGATGCAGCGGCCGCTCTCGGCGGAAAAGCTGACATCACGGAGCACCTGCTTGCCCCCATAGCGTTTTTGGATGTTGTTGATCTGAACCTGCATTGCGCAATCTCTCCCGATAAAAGGTTTGGCGCTGATTTCACCAGCGCCAAACCCTTCGTACTTGTTTTTGCGGAGGGGTTCCCCGCCTTGTCAACTCATCGACATGAAAAGGTCCACGGGCACGCCCGCATCCCGCAGGGCATCCAGCACCTTCTCCGTATCCATGCTTTCAGCCCACTGCTGGACGGCCGCTTCGTCGGTGGCATCCACGCTGTTGCCGGGGAAGGTGATCTCGCCGGACTCCACCATCTTGCCCTCCACGGCAATGCCCAGCAGCATCTCGTCGCCCATCAGCACACCGTA
>JAZNQA010000116.1:0-45196 GCA_045589915.1 Candidatus Enterenecus sp. | reverse complement strand
TCTGGCAGCGCAGCTACTACGAACACGTCATCCGCAACGAGGACGACTGGCTGGAGTGCGCCGCCTATATCCAGCAAAATCCCATGAAATCCGAAAACAATCCGTAATTCTCATCCTATATATTACTAACTGGAGTTGATTTTACCATGTTTCAATCCCGCACTCACACCTGTAATGACCTGCGCATGGAGCACGTGGGGCAGCAGGTCAAGATCGTCGGCTGGATGGAGAACGTCCGTGTAGTGTCCGCCAGCCTTGCCTTCGTGGTGGTTCGTGACTTCTACGGCACCACTCAGGTGGTGGCCGAGACCGAGGAGCTGGTGAACACCTTTAAGTCCATCAACAAGGAATCCACCATCTCGGTGGAGGGTGTTGTCCGTGAGCGTGACAGCAAGAACCCCAAGCTGCCCACCGGCGACATCGAGGTGGTGCCCGCCTCCATCGAGGTGCTGGGCCGCTGCCGCCACAACGAGCTGCCCTTCCAGATCAACCGCAGCCGTGAGGCTGACGAGACCCAGCGCCTCAAGTACCGCTACCTCGACCTGCGCAACCCTGAGGTGAAGAAGAACATCATCCTGCGCTGCAACGTGGTGGCCGCCCTGCGTGCCGCCATGATCGGGGAGGGCTTCATGGAGATCACCACCCCCATCCTCACCGCCTCCTCCCCCGAGGGTGCCCGTGACTACCTGGTGCCCTCCCGCAAGCACCCCGGCAAGTTCTACGCCCTGCCCCAGGCTCCCCAGCAGTTCAAGCAGCTTCTGATGGCCTCCGGCTTCGACCGCTATTTCCAGATCGCCCCCTGCTTCCGTGATGAGGACGCCCGTGGCGACCGCTCCCCCGGCGAGTTCTACCAGCTTGACATGGAGCTGGCCTTCGCCACTCAGGACGACGTGTTCGCCGTGCTGGAGCGGGTGCTCCCCCCCATCTTCGCCAAGTACGGCACCTACAACATCGCCTCCGAGGCTCCCTTCAAGCGCATCCCCTTCCTGGAGGCCATGGAGACCTACGGCTCCGACAAGCCCGACCTGCGCATCGACCTCACCGTGCAGGACGCCACCGACCTGCTGGGCGGCTGCGGTTTCGGCCCCTTCGAGGGCAACACCGTCAAGGCCATCGTGGTCACTGACTTCGAGGGCACCCGCAAGCAGATCGACGGCCTGTGCAACGAGGTGGAAGTCCAGTCCGGCAACAAGGCCTACTGGTTCCGCTACGATGAGAACGGCGAGATTGTGGGCGGCATCGCCAAGTTCGTCCAGCCTATCAAGGAGCAGGTGGTGGCCGCCCTCGGTCTGGAAAAGGGCTGCTTCGTGGGTCTTACGGCAGGCAAGAAGCTGGCGGCGCAGAAGACCGCCGGCGTGCTGCGCTCCAAGCTGGGCGCTTTCTGCCCCAACCACATGGACAAGGAGCGCTACGAGTTCTGCTGGATCGTGGACTTCCCCATGTACGAGCTGGGCGAGGAATCCGGCGAGCTGGAGTTCTGCCACAATCCCTTCTCCATGCCCAACGGCGGGCTGGAGATTTTGAAGAAGGCTGCCGCCGGCGAGGTGGATCCCCTGTCCATCACCGCCTTCCAGTACGATCTGGTGTGCAACGGCGTGGAGCTGTCCTCCGGCGCTGTGCGTAACCACGACCCTGAGATCATGATCGAGGCGTTCCAGCTCGTCCGGCTGGGCGAGGAGGATGTGAAGGCCAAGTTCCCCGCCATGTACAACGCCTTCACCTACGGCGCTCCCCCCCATGCGGGCATCGCCCCCGGCGTGGATCGCATGGTGATGCTGCTGGCCGGTGAGGACTCCATCCGTGAGATCATCCCCTTCCCCATGAACAAGAATGCGCAGGACGTCATGATGAGCGCACCGAGTTTTGTGGAGCAGAAGCAGCTTGACGAGCTGAACATCGCCTGTACTGCAGTGGAGGAAGAAACCGAAGCATAACAAAAAGCGTCCGGAGATCACTCCGGGCGCTTTTTGTCGGGGCGCACCTGATCGGCCCGATGAGGGCATCGGGCCCTACACACAGACACTATGGCTTGCCGTAGGGGCGGGTCCCAGACCCGCCCGAAATGGGTCGTCGAGGACGCCGACCCCTACGACAGACCACCGAAATCCCCTGTAGGGGCCGCACACTGGGCGGCCTTTGCAGCGTTGCAAAATGGGATCCCCGCCGAAGCCCAGCGCCAGCGGCTGCGTTGGGGAGAGGAGCCGCAGCGAAATGAGCGAGTCCTGCCGCTGGCGGCGGGACGAGGGATATGCAGCTTGCGGCGACGAGAGCGCACCCAGCTTCGTAGAACCCAAGCAATTGGAGGAGCTCAACATCATGTGCTCTGCGGTGGAGGAAGAAACCGAAGCATAAAATAAAGCGTCCGGAGATCACTCCGGGCGCTTTTTGTCGGGGCGCACCTGATCGGCCCGATGGGGGCATCGGGCCCTACACACACACTATGGCTTGCCGTAGGGGCGGGTCCCAGACCCGCCCGAAATGGGTCGTCGAGGACGCCGACCCCTACGACAGACCACCGAAATCCCCTGTAGGGGCCGCACACTGGGCGGCCCGTTTTGTCCCACATCCGCCACGGCTTCGCCGTGCCACCTTCCCCAAGGGAAGGCTTTTAGGCTTCCCCTTCGGGGAAGCTGTCGAGCGCAGCGAGACTGATGAGGGGCGCCCCCTACGCCGTATGCTCCACCAGCAGCATCTCCACATCCTGTATATGCTGCTTCAAATAATCGTTCAGCCGCAGCAGGCAGCTCAGGGTCATGCGGTCAACGGATGCCTGCGCACCCAGCAGCGCCAACTGAAGCAGAGCGGCATCCTCCCGCAAGTCCTGCATGGCCTCCTGAATTTGTTCCAACTGGTCAGAAGTTTTCATACCATTCACCTCATCACTAATTTACACGAAGTTTTAATAATAGTCAACATTCATTCGTGCTAAATAGTATGATATTCCTGAGGTGGTCATATGAAACCCTTGAAGAAAACTGTTAGCATTTCACTGGATGAGCCGGTGTTGGAAAAGGTCAAAGAACTTGCAGAGCATCAAGACCGCTCCCTGTCCAGCTACATCAATCTGGTGCTGCGGGAGCATTTGGAGAAGAAGCAGAACGGGGGTTGAGCCCGTGCGGGCGGGTTTGGAACCCGCCCCTACGGCGTACCCAAAGGCTTGCCCGTAGGGGCGCACCTGTGTGTGCGCCCGAATACACCTCTCAGTCAGCTTCGCTGACAGCATGCCCTACCCCCTCTGTCCTTTGGACATCTCCCCCTGACAGGGGGAGTCGTCCTCAAGGGGAGCCTTTCAAGTGCGCACCCCATAGCCTCCCCTTGAGGGGAGGTGCCGAGCACAGCGAGGCGGAGAGGTGAAAGAGCGGGCGGCTCTGGGAGCCGCCCCTACGGGAGAACCGATGGCTTGCCCGTAGGGGCGCACCTGTGTGTGCGCCCGAATTCACCTCTCAGTCAGCTTCGCTGACAGCTCCCCTCAAGGGGAGCCTTTCAAGTGCGCACCCCATAGCCTCCCCTCGAGGGGAGGCTATGGGCTGCGTCCATTCATTCTGCATTCTGCATTCTGAATTCTGCATTTCCTCTCCCCTCATCCGTCATTTGCTTCGCAAATGCCACCTTCCCCAGAGGGGAAGGCTTAATCTCTTCATAACCAAAAAAAAACGCCTGAGGATGCTCCTCAGGCGTTGTTCTCTTTGTGGAAATTACTCCTCCACCAAGTCGGATCGTAGCCATGTCGTTCTGGGAGCCAAGGAGTTGGGAGCTCTAATTGTCTTCAAGACCGCTTGGCCTCCCGACTTACCTTCCCCAGAGGGGAAGGCTTAATCTCTTCATAACCAAAAAACCACGCCTGAGGATGCTCCTCAGGCGTTGTTCTCTTTGTGGAAATTACTCCTCCACCACCACGTCGGCGTCGGGAGCGTTTCTGCCCACGGACTCGATGCCGTTGACGGCGCTGGCCTTGGCCTTGTAGCCCTCGCTGCGGCCGATGGGCTCACCGTTGATGGCCTTCAGGCGGAAGCGGAACTGACCGGCGTCATTTTTGTACAGCTCATACTTGGGGTGCTTCAGGGTCTCATAGCCCTCCTTGGTCTGATCCTCCACGTGGGCGTTGGCGTTCTTCTTCACGGACTCCACGCTGCCCTTGCAGGCGGCCAGAGAGGAGAAAGTCTCACCGGCGGCCAGGATGGGCTCGCCGTTGCCAGCCTCCAGACGGAAAGTGTACTCGCCGTTCTTTGCCTTAAAGATCACAAATTTACCCATGTTTCGTTCCTTCTTTCTTTATTTTTCCCCGTTTACCGGGTTTTTAACTTTTGCCATTCGGACACCGCCAGCTCATCACAGCGGTTATTATATGGATTGGTATCATGCCCTTTGACCCAGTGGAGGTTGACCCGATGGCGGTCGCACAGGTCGAGCAGCCTGCCCCATAAATCGGGATTGAGGGCGGGCTTTTTGTCCGCCTTGACCCAGCCACGCTCCCGCCAGCCACGGGCCCAGCCCTTTTCCAGGGCATCAATGACGTACTTGGAGTCGGAGTACAGCTCCACGATGCAGGGCTCCTTCAGGGCCTCCAGCCCACGGATGACGGCGGTGAGCTCCATGCGGTTGTTGGTGGTGTCCGGCTCGCCGCCGGACAGCTCCCGTTTGTGCTCCCCGAACATCAAAATTGCGCCCCAGCCCCCCGGTCCGGGATTGCCGGAGCAGGCGCCGTCGGTGTATAAGGTTACGGTTTTCATAGCTTTGGAATGTTCACCTCTCCGTCACGGCTGCGCCGTGCCACCTCCCCTCAAGGGGAGGCTTTTTAGGCTCTCCTCGAGGAGAGCTGTCAGCGAAGCTGACTGAGAGGTGTCCCCTCTCGCTGTTCCTTTAATGCCAGTTCGATGGCCTGACATACACCCTCAAAATTCCGGTTCACATCCAAATTGGAAAAGCGAATGACTTTAACACCATGCTGTTCCAGCATAGCGGTACGCTCCTTGTCATATGCAGCACCTGCATCCTCATAATGTTGGGAACCATCCAACTCGATGGCAAGCTGCGCACTATGGCAGTAAAAATCCACAATATAGCGACCGATGATCTTCTGCTTGTAGAACTTCATGGGATGGCTGCGCAGAAAATCATACCACAGATGCCGCTCTTCCTTTGTCATCTGTTTTCGCAGATCTCTTGCATTGGATAACAGGATCTTTTCTCTGGGCAAAGTCATAGCTCACCTCTTCCCCCAGGGGAAGGCTTATTTGCCGTTCAAAAGCTGCCACTTTTTCAGGTTATACTCCTCCTCCGTCATCAACCCGTCCTCGTACTGCTCTTTCAGCTCGCAGAAGCTCTGGTAGGTGGCGTGATCGGCGAAGAGGAACTGGGTGTCGTCCACCACTGGGACGGTCTCCTCTGCGGGAGCCGTCTCAGCGGCGGCGGGAGCGGGGGTGGGCTCCGGCTTTGCTTCCGGCTCCGGCTGCGGCGGAGCGGCAGGCTCGCTCTCCTGCGGAGCGGCAGGCTCGTCCTCCTCCGGGTCGCCCTGCTTGGACGCCATCCCCATCACCACAGCCACCAGCAGCAGCACCAAAGCAAAGATGATGAGGGCAGGTGCGGACTCGCTCAGGCCGCTTCTCAGCCACTTTCTCCCTCCGATACGGATGATTAAATAGAACGGGATGACGACCATGGCCGCCACGATCTGGCACCCGGTGGAACCGAGGGCTTTATTGATCCGCTTTAAGATCTTTTTTATCATATTTTCCTTTGCTCTCCTTTGCGTCCGCAAACTACTCGTATTCATCCGTTGCGGCAACGAACAAGACAATGGCACAGCACAGAGCGATCAGACCGCCTGTGGCACCCACCGCTCCATACTCCGGCAGCATCGTAACTGTCAACAGCAGTCCCACCGCACCCAGCAGGAAAAGTACGCCATAGAAAACGCAGTAGACTCTTCCCAGCGACCTGCGGATACGCTCCAACAGTCTTTTCATGGCTTATCACTCCGCATTCTGCACTTCTTCCTCCGGCTCCTTCTCGGCCAGAGCCATGGCGATGACGCTGTCGCCCTCCTCTTTGAAGCGCATGACGATGACGCCCTGAGTGGCACGGCCGGCCAGACGGATGGCGTCCACATCGGTGCGGATGAGGGTGCCGCCCTGAGTGACCAGCAGCAGATCCTCGCTGCCGTCCACCACCTTGATGCCCACGATCTTGCCGGTCTTTTCCGTGACCATATAGTTGCGGATACCCAGACCGCCACGGTTGGTCAGGCGGTATTCCTCCACGGGAGTGCGCTTGCCAAAGCCCTTTTCGGTGATGGTGAGCACGGTTCTGCCCTCGGTGACACGGGCAGCGCCCACCACGAAGTCACCCTCACGCAGGCGGATGCCCCGCACGCCCATGGCGGTGCGTCCGGTGGGGCGGACATCGTTCTCGTCAAAGCAGATGGCCTGACCGTCATGGGTGGCGATGAGGATGGTGCGGGTGCCGTCCGTCTCACGGACGGTGATGAGCTCGTCCCCCTCGTCCAGGGTGATGACCCGCAGGCCGTTGTTGCGCAGGTTGCGCAGGGTGGACACCGACAGGCGCTTCACCGTACCGTTGCGGGTGACCATCACCAGGAAGCGATCCTCGCTGGTAATATCACGGGTGTGGATCATGGCGGACACCTTTTCGTCGCTCTCCACCTGGAGGACATTGACGATGTTGGTGCCACGGGCGGTACGACCTGCCTCCGGGATCTGATACCCCTTCTTGCGGAACACACGGCCTTTGTCGGTGAAGAACAGGATATAGTCGTGGGTGGAGGCGGTGAACACGGTGTTCACATAGTCCTCCTCACGGGTGGCCATGCCCTTCTTGCCCATGCCGCCCTTGCCCTGCGCCGCATACTCGCTGGCGGAGGTGCGCTTGATGTAGCCGTTGGCGGTCATGGTGAAGACGCACTGCTCCTCCACGATGAGATCCTCGATGTCCAGATCGTCCTCGGCAAAGCCGATCTCGGTCTTGCGCTCGTCGCCGTACTTGTCCCGAATCTCGGTCAGCTCATCCTTGAGCACCCCACGGAGCATGACCTCGTTGGTGAGCAGCTCGTTGTAGTAGGCGATCTTCTTCTGCAGCTCGTCATACTCCAGCTTGAGCTTCTCCCGATCAAGCCCCTGCAGCGCCTTCAGGCGCATATCCAAAATGGCCTGGGCCTGCACGTCGGACAGGCCGAAGCGGCTCATCAGGTTCTCCTTGGCATCGTCATAGCTCTCCCGAATGATGCGGATGACCTCGTCAATGTTGTCCTGGGCGATGAGCAGACCCTCCAACAGGTGGGCACGCTCCTGGGCTTTTTTCAGGTCGTAACGGGTGCGGCGGGTGATGACTTCCTCCTGGAAGGCAATATACTCGTCCAGAATCTGGCGCAGGGTGAGCACACGGGGCTGCTTCTGGTTGTTGACCAGCGCCAGCAGGATCACGCCGAAGGTGGTCTGCATCTGGGTCTGGGCGAACAGGCGGTTGAGGGTGACCTGCGGGTTGGCATCCTTCTTCAGCTCGATGACGATGCGCATACCCTTCTTGCCGTCCGACTCGTCACGCAGGCCGGAAATGCCGTCCAGCCGCTTGTCCTTCACCTGATCTGCGATATTTTCCACAAGTCGGGACTTGTTCACCTGATAGGGCAGCTCGGTGACGATGATGCGGGTACGGCCGTTGCCGAACTCCTCCATCTCGGTGCGGGCCCGCACACGGATGTGCCCCTTGCCGGTGGCATAGGCGGCACGGATGCCGGAGCGGCCCATAATGATGCCCTTGGTGGGGAAGTCGGGGCCCTTGATGTGCTCCATCAGGTCGTCCAGGGTGGCGTTCTCATTCTCCAGCACGCAGATGGCGGCGTCAATGACCTCCCGCAGGTTGTGGGGCGGGATGTTGGTGGTCATGCCCACGGCAATGCCGGAGGAACCGTTCACCAGCAGGTTGGGGAAGCGGGAGGGCACCACACGGGGCTCCTTCATGGACTCGTCGAAGTTGGGGTCCCAGTCCACGGTGTCCTTGTCGATGTCCCGCATCATCTCGTTGGCCAGCTTGGCCATGCGGGCCTCGGTATAACGGTAGGCGGCGGGGGGATCGCCGTCCACCGAGCCGAAGTTGCCGTGACCGTCCACCAGCGGGTAGCGCATGGAGAAATCCTGCGCCAGACGCACCAGTGCATCGTACACGGAGGCGTCGCCGTGGGGGTGGTACTTACCCAGCACATCGCCCACGCAGGTGGCCGACTTCTTGTAGGGCTTGTCGGAGGTGAGCCCGCTCTCGTACATGGAGTACAGGATGCGGCGGTGGACGGGCTTCAGGCCGTCCCGCACGTCGGGCAGGGCACGGCCCACGATGACCGACATGGCGTACTCGATGTACGCCGTCTGCATCTCGTGCTCCAGATTGATCTCAACAATTTTCTGATCGGGGAAGGAAATATCCCGGGTCAGGTATTCGTCTTGCTTAGACAAGAAAATTCACTCCTTGCGGGTCCTGCTTGTTTTGCACACCCAAATCCTCATACGGTCAGCGTCCCCAAAGCCTCCCACTTGAGTAAACACTGAATAAATGCGTCTGCGGCATCTTACGGAAAATTTCAGCCGCAAATTCGTTGCGATTTCTTGAAATAAACCGATTATTTCTGTAAAATCGCGCCTCTTTGCAACTTAAATTTCCTCGCAATCTGCTCTTGCCGATTTAATCAGCGTTTACTTGAGGGGAGGTGCCCCCGCAGGGGGCGGAGAGGTGAACGGACAGCTCTCCTCAAGGAGAGCCTTTTCTACTTAATAGTCAAGATTCACAGCCTTAAAGGCATTCTGCTCGATATACTCCCGGCGGGGCTCCACCTTTTCGCCCATGAGCAGGGTAAAGATCTCGTCCGCCTTCACCGCATCGTCCATGGTGATGCGCTTGAGGGTGCGGGTCTCCGGGTTCATGGTGGTGTCCCACAGCTCCTCCGGGTTCATCTCGCCCAGACCCTTGAAGCGGCTGATCTCCACCTTGGCGTTGGGGTTGTCCCCACGCAGCTCGGCGGAAATGCTGTCCCGCTCCTCCTCGGAGAAGGCCAGACGGGTGGTCTTGCCACGGGTGAGCTTGAACAGGGGGGGCACGGCGGCGTAGACATAGCCCCGCTCAATGAGGGGCCGCATGAAGCGGAAGAAGAAGGTGAGCAGCAGGGTGCGGATATGGGAGCCGTCCACGTCGGCATCGGCCATGATGACCACCTTGTGGTAGCGCAGCTTGCTGTCGTCAAACTCCTCGCCCAGACCGGCGCCCAGAGCGGTGATCACCGGCTGGAGCTTATCGTTGCCGTAGATCTTGTCCGCACGGGCCTTCTCCACGTTGAGCATCTTGCCCCACAGGGGGAGGATGGCCTGGAAGCGGGAATCTCTGCCCTGCTTGGCAGAGCCGCCTGCGGAGTCACCCTCCACGATGTAGATCTCGGTGAGGGACGGGTCACGCTCGTTGCAGTCGGCCAGCTTGCCGGGGAGGGTGGCACCCTCCAGCGCGTTCTTGCGCCGGATGTTCTCACGGGCACGGCGGGCAGCTTCACGGGCACGGTTGGCCATAAGCGCCTTCTCCAGAATGGTCTTGCCCACGGAGGGGTTCTCCTCCAAAAACTGCTCCAGCTTGTCGGACACGATGTTGTTCACCAGTGTACGAATTTCGCTGTTGCCCAGCTTTGCCTTGGTCTGGCCCTCGAACTGGGCCTCGGTGAGCTTCACCGAGATAACGCAGGTCATACCCTCACGGCAGTCCTCGCCGGAGACCTTGTCGTCACCCTTCAGAATGCCCGCCTTCTTGCCATAGGCGTTGAGCACGGTGGTGAGGGCACGCTTGAAGCCCTCCTCGTGCATACCGCCCTCCGGTGTGTGGACATTGTTGGCGAAGGAGACAATGATCTCGTTATAGCTGTCGTTGTACTGCAGGGCGATCTCCGCCATGGAGTCGTCCTTGGTACCTGCCATATAGATCACGCCGTCGTGCATGGCGGTCTTGTTCTTGTTGATAAAGGTGACGAACTCCCGGATACCGCCCTCGTAGCACATGGTCTCCTCCTGCTCCATGCCGGAGCGGCGGTCGGCCATGACGATGCGCACGCCGGCGTTGAGGAAGGCCTGCTCCTGCATGCGCTTGTGGAGGATGGCGTAGTCGTACACCGTGTCCTCAAACATCTCGGGGTCGGGCTTGAAGGTGACCTCGGTGCCGGTGTGGTCGGTCTCGCCCACGATGGTCATTTCCTGGGTGATGTTGCCACGGGCGAACTTCATCTCGTAGATGCTGCCGTTCTTGTGGACACGCACCTCCAGCCACTCGGACAGGGCGTTGACCACCGAGGCACCTACGCCGTGCAGACCGCCGGACACCTTGTAGCCGCCGCCGCCGAACTTACCGCCGGCGTGGAGCACGGTGTACACCACTTCAAGGGCGGGACGGCCGGTCTGGGCCTGGATGTCCACAGGGATGCCTCGTCCGTTGTCGGTGACACGGATGACGTCCCCCTCCAGGATCTCCACGGTAATCTTATCACAATAGCCAGCCAGAGCCTCGTCAATGGCGTTGTCCACGATCTCATACACCAGATGGTGCAGGCCGGACGAGGAAGTGGAGCCGATATACATACCGGGGCGCTTGCGGACGGCCTCCAGCCCCTCCAGCACCTGAATTTCAGATGCGCCGTACTCGTGCTCCACCACGGTGGAATTGTGTTCCAGTTGTTCAGACATATGATTTCCTCCGATTGCTGTTCTCAAAAAAGGATTTTACTCCTCGCAGAACTCCTCATCCATGCCGTCAAGATCCTCCACGCTGTCATCTATGATCTCCATGGGACGCATCCGGCGGGCATCCTTGGCCGCCTCCACCTTCTGGAAGATGAGCTCCTTGACCATCTTGGAATCCTTGACGTTCTTCAGGTCGAGGTGGGCATTGGTCTTGTCAGAGGAGTGGACGCAAATAGTGCCCACCCGACAGATGCGCTGCCAGAAGGAGCGCTTCAGCTCCAGATCACGCACACGGTAGAGGAGCACTTCCTCCTCCTTCAGGTTGAGAAAGCCGGTCTCGCAGAACACACGGTCCTCGCTGAGGCGGTATCTGGTGAAGCTGAGGGGCAGACCGAGGTGACGCTTGCGATCCTTCCAGAGGTAAGTGATGGGTTCCATATGAGTATCCTCCTTATTCATAATGATCTTCTTCCATCCGCCGGATGAGAAGAGCGGTGGTAAGCTGGGATGTGTAGACGGCGGTTTCCCCCTCCCCCACGTGGCACAGCACGAAGGAACGGGGCAGATCGTCGCCCACCGGGATCACCCGACCCTCCTGCTCCGCCTGCTCCAAAAACAGGCGGGTGCGGAAGGACCAGGAAGTGTTGTCCATGTCAAACACGCCGATGATGTCCTCCTTGGGGATCATGGCGGATTGTCCTAAGTGAAGGTACATAGGGGGCTCCTTGGGGAATGCAGAATGCAGAATGAAGGGGTGCGTACTTCAAAGGCTCCCCTTGAGGCCGACTCCCCCTGTCAGGGGGAGATGTCCGCAGGACAGAGGGGGTAGGGCACGCTGTCAGCGAAGCTGACTGAGAGGTGTATTCGGGCGCACACGCAGGTGCGCCCCTACGGGACGTCTTGCAGGTATTGCGTAGGGGCCGATGCCCACATCGGCCCGCAATCACCACGGCAAGGGCAGAGCCCTTGCCCTACGGATTACAGGTATACAACTGATTAGGCGCACTCGCCTAAGAAGCTGACGCTCTAACGATTGAGTGTGAGCGACGAGCGGCGAAAGGAGTAGAGACAGTCCCTTTACCACAGCGCCGATCTTGAGTGGTTTTGTCTAAAGGGTTTGAACCGGCAGGATACATAAGGGTGCAACCCTTATCCGCACTCTTTGGTGACTTTCTCTTGCGTGAGAGAAAGTCCCCCCAGCGGAGCGTCCCGCCGTCTGCAGACGGCGGAATCCCTTTTGCGGGCCGATGAGGACATCGAGCCTTACACCAACCTGCCGCCTTTAATATGAAACGCCTTGCCCTCCTTGAGCTGCGCCAGCTTCTCCTCCTCGCAGCAGGTGATGAACACCTGCCCGCTGGTGATGCGGTTCATGACGAACTCCTGCCGGCGGTGGTCCAGCTCGCTGAGCACGTCATCCAGCAGCAGCACCGGCCACTCCCCCGTATCCTGAAAGAAGATGTCCCGTGCCGCCAGCTTGAGGGCCAGCGCCGCCGTGCGGGTCTGCCCCTGAGAGGCAAAGGTTTTGGCGGGGTTGCCGTCGATGTCCACGGAAATGTCGTCCTTATGGGGGCCGGATAGACAGGTGCGGCTCTCGATCTCGGCCCGCCGGTGGCTCTCCTGGTGAGCCAATAGCTGGGGCAGCAGCGCCTTGGGGCTGGCCTCCGGGTCGGTGACAGTGGACACCGTTTCATACCGCAGATCCAGACTCTCCCGCCCGCCGGAGCAGTCGGCATGGATGGCGGGCGCCACCTGCCGCAGCTTTTTCATGAAATGGGCACGGTAATGGATGATAAGCGCACCGCATTGGGCCATTCTCAGGGAAAAATCGTCCAGCGTGTCCAGCAGGGAGGGTTTCTCCTCGCTGTCCCGCAGGATGCGGGTCTTGTGCTCGTGGAGCTTGCGATATTCCGCCAGCGCCACGGCATAGCGGGGGCGGAGCTGGCAGATGCAGTCGTCCAGAAAGCGCCGCCGTGCCGCCGCACCCTCCCGAATGAGGTACAGATCCTCCGGGCAGAACAGCACCGTGTTCAGCAGGCCGGACAGTTCCCCCGCCGTTTTGAGCCGCACCCCGTTGGAGAACAGCTGCCGCCTTGCCCCACGGTGAAGGCTGGCCTCCACCGTGTAGTCACGGCCGCGGCTGGAGATCTCCCCCTTCAAAAAGGCGGAATCCACGCCCAGCTGGATCATCTCCCTGTCATAGCGGGCCCGATGGGAGGAGGCGGAGGACAGGTAGGCCACCCCCTCCAGCAGATTGGTCTTTCCCTGGGCGTTGTCCCCCACGATGACGTTGACACCGGGGTGAAAGCTGGCCTCCAGATGGACGTAATTGCGGAAGAAGTCCAGCGTGATGGCTTTGACGATCATTCCACGATCAGGGCGATTTCTCCGCCCAGCTCCACCCGGTCACCGGGGCGGATCTTCTTGCCCCGCATGGTGCACACCTCGCCATTCACGGTGACGTCCCCCTCCTGAATGGCCAGCTTGGCCTCCCCGCCGGTGGCAACCACGTTGGCGAACTTCAGCAGGGAGTCCAGCTTGATGAATTCGGTGTTGATTTGAATCTTTTCTTCCTGCATGACGGAACCTCACTCAAAGGAAATAGTCTGGGATAAGGGAACGGCGCTTCTCAGCGGCGGCCGCCCTGCCCCAACAGGAGCTTGTTGTAATAGGCCTGCTTCTCTGCGATCTCCTGGAAATAGGGCTTGTGCAGCTTGCGCAGCATCACCACCACCATGATGAGGATCTGCACGATACCCACTGCGATCAGGCCGTAGATGTACACCTTGACCATCAGAGGCATGAAGAACAGTCCGTCTGCGCCGCCGATGGAGTTGAATTCCCGAAAAGCACCCACAAGGGTCATGGCCCCGCCGAGGATGGGCAGGATGGCCGCTCCCTTGTTGCCGTTGATCACCATGTAAGAGAACAGCAGGCACACAACCATGATGACCAGATTGGTCCAGAAGGTTTTCATTTCCAGGTTGAAGCGGTTGAGGGTCATGTACTCGATGACCAGCATGATCACACGTGCCAGCACCCAGACAGCCATCAGGAAGATCAGGCTGCTTCTGGCGCTCGTGTGCTTCTCACGGATGTTCTTCAGCTCCCGGTTCATCTCATCCTGCAGTTGCTTTCTCTCTTCTTTGCTCATTTTGGTTCTCCTTTTTCTCGTAATCTATGCCGCTGCCCCAACTTATTCACCGGCCTTCAGCCGGACGGGGAGCACCATATACAGGAAGTTGTCCTCCGCACCCACCACCGGCAGAATGAGGCAGGGGGAGGTGGAGGTGTTCAGCTCCAGCCGCACACGGTCGGCAGGGGCGGCCTTCACCGCATCCATAAGAAAGCGGTTATTGAAGCCGATTTCCAGCCCTCTGCCGTCCCCCACGATGGGGCAGCTGTCAAAGGCGGAGCCGATGGCGGTGCGGGAGGTGATGGACAGCACGCCGTCCTCAAAGCGGCAGCGCAGAGGGCTTTTCAGCTTGTCATTGATGATGAGGGAGGCACGGTCAATGGACACCTGCAGATCAGAGGTGGCCGCCTCCAGTGAAATGGAGTTGTTCTGGGGGATGGTCTGGCGGTAGTTGAGAAACTCGCCCTCCAGACGGCGGGCCACCAGCAGAGTGCTGCCCATCTCAAAGGTGATGTGGCGGGCGCCTTCGGTGATGGAAACCACCTCATCGCTGTCGGCGCAGATTTTGTCCACCTCGTTGAGGGCGGCGCCGGGCACCACGAAGGAGAATCCGGCCGCACCGGACTTGCCCACGATCTTTTCCCTGCGCAGGGCCAGACGGTAGCCGTCCACCGCCACCATGGTCAGCTCATCGCCGGACACCTCGAACAGAGCGCCGGTGTGGATGGGGCGGCTCTCATTGTCGCTGACGGCGAAGATCACACGGGAGATCATGGCCCGCATATTGCCCTGGGTGACCAGCAGGCCGTTGCCGTCGTCCACGGTGGGCAGTTCGGGAAATTCCTCTGCGCTGCTGCCCATGATGTCAAAGGAGGTGGGGCCGCAGGAGATATGGACGGCGTTTCCGTCGCTCTCCACGGAAACCACGTCATCAGGCAGCTTGCGGATGATCTCACCGAACAGGCGGGCAGACAGCACGATGGCACCCTGACGGGTGACGTTGGCCTCCACCTTGGTGACGATGCCGGTCTCCAGGTTGTAGCCGCTGATACGCAGGCCGTTCTCCTCCGCCTCCACCAGCACACCCTCTAAGGCGAGGATGGAGCTCTTGGAAGCCACCACCCGTCCGGCGGTGGTGACGGCACTTTGGAGCAGGGCTTTTTCACAGGAAAATTTCATAGGGCAGGTTCCTTTCTCGCCCTCCCTCCGTTAAGGAAGGGAAGTTAATATAGTTCGTAGTACATAGTAGAGGCGGTGGAAGTTGAGGAAAACCGCCGGAGCCGTTGGCAGGCAAGGTTTACGCCGTCAACAGGGCTTCCGCAGAATGTCCACAGGGTATGCCGGTTTTTTTGATCTCCGCCAGATTTCCACAGCCTTCCACACCACAGTCCGCAGAAATGTGGAAGTGATACAAGTGGAAATAGATCATTTGATAATTGATAATAGATAATGGACAATATCGTAGGGCGAGGCATCCTTGATGCGCCTTTTCGGGCGCACACATAGGTGCGCCCCTACAGAAAAGCCATGGGGTACGCCGTAGGGGCGGGTTCTAAACCCGCCCGCCCGATAGGATGCCTTGGGCAACAAGCCATCTGCCATGCCAGGCGCTTAATGGAAACGCTTGCACCGAAACACAGCAGGCACGAAGCGGCTGAGCGGCTAAAATGCAGAAACGATCCGTATTGCCTCACGCCATCGTCGTCGCAAAGTCCGCTATGCTCCGTTTCCGCTTTTTGCGAAAACTCCGCTCGCTTCCTTGCTCCTCCTCTCCCCACAAAAACCACTTCGTTGGGTTTTTGCGGGGTCCCCTTTCGCTGCACCGATTCCGCTCCCCCCGTAAAAAGGGGGTTCTTAGGGGTGAAATTTTGAGAGCCGAAGTCACGCCCTTCGTGACAAGGCGAACCAATTTCATCCCTAAGTCGCCCATTGCCTACTTTCGGGCGAAACCGAAAGTAGGCCGCCGGAGGCATATTCTATCATTAAAAAGCATTATTCACCGCATTGGTAATATCCCGAATGATCTCGGTGAGCTCCGGCTGCTCCTTCATGGTCTTTTCCACCCGGTTGACGGAGTTGAGGATGGTGGAATGGTGGCGGCCGCCGAACTGCTGACCGATCTCGGTGAGGGAGAGCTGGGTCATCTCTCTGGTGATGTAGATGGCCACGTTGCGGGCGGTGCTGGTCTCCTTATTCTGGCTCTGGCCACGGATGGCGTCCCCATCCAGCTCGTAGAAGCGGGCCACCTCCTGAATGATGGTGTCCGCCGAGGGGAGGAAGTCCTCCTTGGAGTGGAGGAAGTCCCGAATGGCACGGATGGTGTTCTCCACGTCCACCTCGGCCCCCAGCAGCTCCTGGAAGGCCATAATTTTGTTGACCACGCCCTCGATGCGCCGCACATTGGAGGTAATGTTCTCCGCCACATAGGACAGCACCGCATCGGGCAGGGCAATGCCCCGCTCCAGCGATTTATTTTTGAGGATGGCCATACGGGTTTCGTAATCGGGGGGCTGGATGTCGGCGGCCAGGCCCTGTTCAAAGCGGGTCTTGAGCCGCTGCTCCATGCGGATCATCTCATGGGGAGGACGGTCAGAGGTGAACACGATCTGCTTCCCGTGCTCCCGCAGGGTATTGAAGGTGTGGAACAGCTCCTCCTCGCTGGACTCCTTGCCCGCCACGAACTGCACGTCGTCCATCAGGAACAGATCCACCGTGCGGTACTTTTCCCGAAAGCTCTGCATATCCCCGCCGTGGCGCAGGATGGCGATGAGCTCGTTGACGAAGTCCTCGCTCTTGATGTACATGATGCGGTAGGCGGGGTGATCCGCCTGCACCCGATTGGCGATGGCGTGGAGCAAATGGGTCTTGCCCAGGCCGGACTTGCCGTAGATAAACAGCGGGTTGTAGGCTCCGCCGGGCTGCTCCGCCACGTTCTGTGCGGCGGTAAAGGCGAATTTGTTGGTGGGGCCCACCACGAACCGGTCGAAGGTGTAGCTGCGCATGGAGTCGTCCCGGTACTGATTGTTGGCGCCGGCGGACTGATACCGCTCCCGCTCCTCAGGCAGCAGCATAGCCACCTCCACATCGAAGGAGAACAGCTCCTTCAGGCTGCGCTCCACGGCGGACTGGAACCGGCTTTTGATGATGCCCCGCTTAAAGTCGGTGGGCACGCACAGCACCAGCCGTGTGTCCTCCAGCGCAACGGCCTCCACATCGCCGAACCAGGTCTCGATGGATACGGCGGTCATCTCGCCTTCCAACAGGCTTTTCACTTTTTCCCATACATCGGCGGCGGATTTCATGCCCCAGGCCTCCTTGATTTTTTGCATATTGTTAACTCCTTTATTATATCAAATTTTACCCTGCTTCACAAGGGTTTTGTGCCAATTGTTTATATAATAATGTAGCGGCGTGCCCTGCGCTGCGGAGGGACGGTGCGATTGTGACCTTCCGCAAACGGGGGCACAAGATGTTGTGTCTGCCGGAAAAGTGCTGATTTTTCTTGGAAAATCGGTTGACAGAGGGGGAAAAATCAAGTATAATTCGCGGTGCGCTCTTTTGCGGTGCAAAAGCGCTTTGTTTACCAACCGCGCCCGTTTGGGCGTTGTGGAGGCGGGCTTTGCCCCGCCAATTTGTACAGGAGGTGTTCCCGCATGGTTCGTACCTATCAGCCCAAGAAGCGTCATCGCTCCAAGGTCCATGGCTTCCGTAAGCGCATGGCTACCGCCAACGGCCGTAAGGTCCTGGCCCGTCGTCGTGCCAAGGGCCGCGCCCGCCTGTCTTACTGATGGCGGCAACATCGGGATATTGAATACGACCGGGGCGCGGGAGTTTCTCCCTCGCCCCTATGTCCGTTTTCGGAATATCCCGCCCCGGATGAAGGGAGAATTCTTGTGAAGATCACCGTGTCATTGAAGGAAAACCATCTGTTCCGCCGCCTGTACCGAAAGGGAAATACTGCGGCGGACGGGCGGCTGGCCCTCTATGTGCGGCGGAACGGCGGCAAGACCAATCGTTTAGGCTTCACCGTGTCCACCAAATTGGGCCATGCCGTGGTGCGCAACCGCACCCGGCGCCGCCTGCGTGAGATCTACCGCCTCCACGAGGGGGAACTGGTCTCCGGCATGGATGTGGTGGTGGTGGCCCGTGTTCGGGCCGCCCACAGCAGCTACCGTGAGCTGGAGAAATCCTTTCTGCGGCTGGCGCAGCGGCTGGATCTGCTGAAAAAGGAAGGGTAAGGACATGAAGCGCATCCTGCTTGCCATGATCCGGTTCTACCAGAAGAACATTTCGCCCTCCCGCCCTCCGTGCTGCCGCTTCGTCCCCACCTGCTCCAGCTATGCGCTGGAGGCCGTGGAGGTACACGGCGCCATCAAGGGCGGCTTCCTGTCGCTGTGGCGCATTTTGCGCTGCCACCCCTTTCACAGGGACAAAGACTTCATCTACGACCCCGTTCCCCCGAAAAAAACCAGAAAATTAGGAGGATAACATGGATTTTTGGCAAATCATCATGACCCCCTTTAGCTGGCTGCTGAAGGTTTTCTGCGATGTCTTCAACAGCTACGGCATCGCCCTCATCCTCTTTACCGTGGTCGTCAAGATCATCCTCTTCCCCCTGTCCCTCAAGGGAAAAAAGAGCATGATCAAGACCACCATGGTGTCCGGCCAGCTTCAGGAGATCCAGAAGCGCTGCGGCAACGACCGTGTGCGCTATCAGCAGGAAGTGCAGAAGTTTTACAGCGAGAATA
Source organism: Candidatus Enterenecus sp. (assembly GCA_045589915.1). GTDB lineage: Bacteria > Bacillota > Clostridia > Oscillospirales > Oscillospiraceae > Enterenecus. The sequence goes on along the minus strand of JAZNQA010000116.1, from coordinate 26,594 downwards.
ACATCAGTCCCATGGGCGGCTGCGGCTGGTCCCTGATCCCCCTGGTTATCCTGATGCCGCTGTACGCCATCATTCGCCGCCCCATGAAGTACATGATGCGCCTGAATGAGACCGCCACCTCTGCCGTGGCCACCAAGCTGGGCGTCACCGACTTCGTGGCAGGCGCCGGCACCAGCGAGCTGACCCTGGCCGCCTCCCTCAACTCCGGCAACATCGCCTCCGCCAAGGAGGCCGTCACCGCCGCCGGTCTGTCCGCCGCCGGTCTGTTCGTCATCAACTTCCAGTTCCTGGGCATCAATCTGGCTCAGACCCCCACCCTCAAGTTCTGGCAGGATGGTCTGAGCTGGAACGCCATCGGTCTGTTCCTGCTGCCCATCATCTCGGCTGTGGTGTCTCTGGTGTCCATGATGGTCACTCAGAAGACCAACAACATGAACCGCAACGCCTCCAAGGATGACCCCGCTGCCAAGACCAACCGCACCATGATGCTCATCAGCCCCCTGTTCTCCCTCATCATCGGCTACTCCATGCCCGCCGGTCTGTGTGTGTACTGGATCGCCAACTCCGCCCTGACCATGGTGCAGGAGGTTCTGTGCGGCCGCATCCTGCGCAAGGACTACGAGGCTGCCCAGAAGGCCATGGAGGAGCAGGCCCGCAAGGCCAAGGAGGCCGAGAAGGAGCGCCGCCGTCAGGCCGCCGAGCGCAAGGCTGCCGCCATCGCCGCCGGCAAGGGCAAGAAGAAGGTGCAGCCCAAGAAGGAGAAGGGCGTTGACCTGTCTGCCAGCCGCTCCGGCATGCGCACTTATGCCCGTGGCCGTGCCTACGACCCCAACCGCTACCCCATCACCCCCTACCGTGATCCCGACGACAAGTACAAGACCCCCGATCCCGATCTGGAGCCCCTCACCGAGGAGGAGAAGGAGCTGCTGACCGAGGCGGGCGTGGCCATCCCCGCCGAGACCCCCGTCAACGAGACCGCTGTTTCCGAAGTGGAGACCGAGGCCGTTTCCGAGGGTGCGGACTATGAGGAGGCCTATGCCGCCGAGTCCGAGGACGAGGAACCCAACGCAGAATAAAGGAGTGTATCTCTGTGCAGAAGTATATTGAGGTCACCGCCAAGACTGAGGAGGAGGCCGTCGCCAAGGGTCTGGCCCAGCTCGGTCTGGAGCGTGACGACGTGTCTCTGGAAATCCTGGAGCGGGGCAAGAGCGGCTTTCTGGGCATTGGCTCCGTCCCTGCCAAGGTCAAGCTGACCTACGAAGCTCCCGACGAGCCTGAGGTGGTGGAGGAGCCCGCCCCCGTCTGTGAGGCTCCCAAGGCTGCCCCCGCTGCCGCTGACGACGCCGTGGCCGCCGCCATCCTGAAGTTCCAGACCGGCCTGTTCGCCCACATGGGCGTGGAGGCCACCCCTGTCATCACCCGTGAGGGTGACACCTATGAGGTGGTGCTGGAGGGCGAGAAGATGGGCGCTCTCATCGGCCACCGTGGCGAGACGCTGGACGCCATCCAGCAGCTCACCGGCTATGCGGTCAACCGTGGCCGCAGCCACCGTGTGCGCATCCATGTGGATGCCGAGGGCTACCGTGCCCGCCGTGAGGAATCTCTGGAGCGGCTGGCCCGCAAGACCGCAGCCCGTGCCGTGAAGTACCGCCGCAACGTGACCCTGGAGTCCATGAACGCCTATGAGCGCCATGTGATCCATGCCGCCCTGCAGGACTACCCCGGCGTGTCCACCTACTCCACCGGCACCGAGCCCAACCGCCGCACCGTGGTGGCTTACGATCCCAGTAAGCGCTGAGCCGTCACGAACAGGCGAAGCGTGACAATGAGAAGCGCAGAGGATAGCCCGTAGGGGCGCACCTGTGTGTGCGCCCGAAGCCTCCCCTGTGTAAGGGGAGGTGCCCCCGCAGGGGGCGGAGGGGTTGTCCGATGCAGTTGGAGGAACGCTGCCTGGTGCGAGCAAGCAAACCCAACAACCAAAAACTTCGAAGGAGGCGGTGGGAAATCCCACCGCCTCTTTTCATCCGAGACCACCGTAGGGCCCGATGCCCCCATCGGGCCGAACAGCCTTCCCCTCTGGGGAAGGTGGCACGGCGAAGCCGTGACGGATGAGGGGAGAACAATGCAGAATACAGAATGCAGGGAATGCAGAATGGGTGATCGCCCCAAAGCCTCCCCTTGAGGGGAGGTGCCCCGAAGGGGCGGAGAGGTGTCAATGCGGGCGGGCCAGTGTCCCGCCCCTACGGCAGACCCGCAAAAAGGTTCGTAGGGGCCGATGCCCACATCGGCCCGCAAAGGCGGCAAGGGCACAACCCTTGCCCTACGGGGTGCGGACATCCATTCTGCATCCTTCCACGCCCTCATCAGTCTCGCTTGCGCTCGACAGCTTCCCCAGAGGGGAAGCCTAATAGCCTCCCCTTGAGGGGAGGTGCCCCGAAGGGGGCGGAGAGGTGTGAAACGGGCGGGTCTGGGCCCCCTACGGCAGACCCGCAAAATGGTTCGTAGGGGCCGGCGTCCCCGACGACCTCCAGAGGCCCCCTTGTGTAAAGGGGGCTGGCATGGCGAAGCCATGATTGGGGGATTGTCCGTCAACGCACAACCCCTCCGGCGGCTTTGCCGCCACCTCCCCTTGCACAGGGGAGGCTTAAAGGCCTTCTCCATTGGGGACGGTGACGGAGAGGTGTAAAACGGGCGGGACACCGGCCCGCCCGCAAAAGCCTCCCTCTGATGAGGGAGGTGGCATTTGCGCAGCAAATGACGGAGGGAGAGAACTTTGGTATCTCTCTCCCCCAGTCTCGCTTGCGCTCGACAGCCCCCTCGTCAGAGGGTGCCAAAGGCGGCTCCTATGGCACAACCCTACCCCCGTAGGGCAAGGGCTCTGCCCTTGCCGTATTAGACCACCGATGGACGTGTAGGGGCGCACCTGCGTGTGCGCCCGAATACGGGCGGGTCTGGGACCCGCCCCTACGGAGACCTGCAAAATGGTTCGTAGGGGCCGATGCCCACATCGGCCCGCAAATACCACGGCAAGGGCAGAGCCCTTGCCCTACGCCCTCATGATCCATTTTCCATGATCCATGCTCAATTTCCCACTCCCGGAGGTGTCCACCATGCCAACCCCCTTATACGACAGCCTGTGCGACCTCGCAGCGCAGCAGCCCCTCCGGCTGGATATGCCCGGTCATCACGGCAAGCCCCTCCCTGTGGAAGTTCCGTGGCCCACCCACATCGACTTCACCGAAAACGGCCACACCGGCGACCTGTTTGGCGGCCGGGGCGATGCCATTGAGGCGGCCGAGGGGCTGTGGGCCTCCCGCTTTGGATTTGATGCCTGCCTGTTCCTCACCGGCGGCTCCACTCAGGGCATCCACACCGGCCTCACCCTGCTGGCCGGAGCGGACGGCCACGTGGCGCTGGATCGGGGCAGCCACCGCTCCGCCTATAACGCCCTCGCCCTGCTGGGGCTCACCCCCCACTACCTCACCCGCCCATGGCTGAAGGAGGAGGGCATCGCCGGCCCCATTTTGCCGGAAACGGTGGAAACCCTGCTGAAAACCAACCCTAAAATCAAAACCGTCTGTATTACCTCCCCTACATATTACGGCGTGTTGTCGGACATCCCCGCCCTTGCCGCCGTCTGCCATGCCCATGGTGCCCGCCTGATGGTGGACGGCGCCCATGGCGCTCACCTCCCCTTCATGGGCTACGAGGGCTACCGTGCCGCCGACGTGGTGGTCATGTCCGCCCACAAGACCCTCCCCGCCCCCGGTCAGACCGCTCTCCTGTTCGCCAATGGCCAGTCTCTGGACGAGCTGCGGCGGGCAGGCTCGGTGTACGGTTCCTCCTCCCCCTCCTATGTGATGATGGCGGCGCTGGACACGGTGCGGGCATACATGGAGGAAACAGGCACCCAACGATGCACATTTGTGGGCAACATTGTGGAACATTTGCGAAAAAAATATCCCTCCGTGGCAACGGAGGGGTTGGAGCTTGACCCTCTGCGCCTCACCCTGTGCTGCGGGGACGGCTTCGCTCTGGCAGAGAGGCTGCGCCGGCGGGGGATCTACCCCGAACTGGCGGACAGCGGTCATGTGGTGTTCATCTTCACCTGTGCCGACGAGGAGGCCGATGTTCGGCGGCTCATGACGGCCCTGGACGGGCTGGCGGTGGAGGGCTGCGCCCACTGCCCGCCCCCTCCCCACCTGCCGGAGATGGCACTTACCCCACGGCAGGCCCTCTTTGCCCCACGGGAACGGGGGGAACTTTGGCGCAGCGAGGGGCGTATCGCCGCCTGTCAGGTGGCCCCCTATCCCCCCGGCGTGCCCGTCATCGCCCCCGGCGAGCGCATCGAGAAAAAACATCTGGTCTATTTGAAAGAAATAGGATATAATACAGATATGATAGAGGTAGTATCCCCGCTCTGAGGCAAAGGAGGTCTGTTTATGAAACTGGTCATCGCCATTGTCAACCATGACGACGCAGGCGCCGTCACCCAGAACCTGGCCAGGAACGGCTTTTCGTCCACCAAGCTGTCCACCACCGGCGGCTTCCTCCGTGTGGGCAACGCCACTCTGCTGGTGGGCGTGGAGGAGGACCAGGTGCAGACCGTCATTGACCTGATCGGGGAGTATTCCCACAGCCGTAAGCAAATCATCCCCACCACCACCGAGATGGGCTTCGGCTATCTGCCCACTCTCCCCGTGGAGGTCAAGGTGGGGGGTGCCACCATTTTTGTGGTGGACGTGGATCGGTTTGAGCGCCTGTGATGAAGCTGCCTGAAAGCCTGTCCCACGCCTACCTCATCACCGGCGGCAGCGCACAAGGTCGGGCAGACTATGCCCGCCGCCTCACCGCCGCCTACCTGTGTGAGGGGGAGCGTGCCCCCTGCGGCCGGTGCCGCCATTGCCGCAAGGTGGAGGGCGGCATCCATCCCGACGTGAGCTGGGTGACCCTGCCTGACGGCAAGCGGGAGATCACCGTGGAGCAGGCCCGCGCCCTGCGCTCGGATGCCTACATCCGCCCCAACGAGGGCAGACGGAAGGTGTATGTCATTGATCCGGCGGACGGCATGAACGCCGCCGCCCAGAACGCCCTGCTCAAGGTGCTGGAGGAGGGGCCCGCCTATGGCGCATTCCTGCTGCTGGCGGAGCAGCCGGGCAAGCTGCTGGACACCGTCCGTTCCCGCTGTGAGCACATCGCCCTCCCACCGGAGGAAACGCCGCCTGACCCCGCCCTGCTGGAGCGGGCGGAGCGGCTGGCGGAGCTGCTGCTGGGCGGCAGCGAGCTGGAGGTGGCGGAGCATCTGGTGGCGCTGGAGCAGGAAAAGATGAAAAGCGGACAGCTTCTGGAGCTGCTGGCCCTCACCGAGGACTGCGCCGCCCGCAGCCTGACCCGATCCCCCCGCCGTGCCGCCGCCGTGCTCCACGCCCTCAAGACCTGTCGGGAGAACGGCGTGTACAACCCCGGTGCAGGCCATCTGCTGGGGTGGCTGGTGACGGAGCTGTTCAGATCATAGGCTCCCCTTTCAGGGGAGCTGTCAGCGAAGCTGACTGAGAGGTCATACCGTTCACCTCTCCGTCATTTGCTTCGCAAATGCCACCTCCCCTCAAGGGGAGGCTGATACGGAGGACAACCATGACAGAGATCATCGGCGTCCGCTTCAAAGCGGGCGGAAAACAGTATTATTTCGACCCCAAGGGCATGACCGTGGCCGAGGGGCAGGCCGTCATCGTGGAGACGGGCAAGGGCCTGGAATACGGCACCTGCACCCGCCCCAACGGTTTCGTCAATGACGAGGCGGTGGTGCAGCCCCTGCGCCCCCTGGTGCGTCTGGCCACCGACAGGGACGAAAAGCAGGTGGCCGACAACCGCAAAAAGGAGAAGGAAGCCCTGCGGGTGTGCCAGCAGTTGGTGGAGCGCCACGGGCTGGACATGAAGCTGGTCAGCGTGGAGTACAGCTTCGACGGCTCCAAAATCATCTTCTTCTTCACCTCGGAGGGCCGTGTGGACTTCCGTGCGCTGGTGAAGGATCTGGCGGGCATCTTCCGTGCCCGCATCGAGCTGCGGCAGATCGGTGTCCGTGACGAGGCACGGATGCTGGGCGGTCTGGGCATCTGCGGTAAGCCCTTCTGCTGCCATCAGTTTTTGGAGGAGTTCCAGCCTGTGTCCATCAAAATGGCCAAGACCCAGAACCTCTCCCTCAACCCCACCAAAATTTCCGGCACCTGTGGGCGGCTGATGTGCTGCCTGAAGTACGAGCAGGACGCCTATGAGGATGCGGTGAAGCGCTGCCCCAAGCAGGAATCCTTCGTGGAGTGTCCCGACGGGGTGGGCACCGTGTCCGCTGTCAATCTGCTGAAGGAGCAGGTGAAGGTGCGGCTGGAGGACTCCAGCGAGCAGCCCAAGACCTACCGCACCAGCGAGATCCGTGTGGTGCGCAGCGGCAAAGGCAAGCGGCCTGAGGACTATGTGGCTCCCTCCAAGGCGGAGCTGGAGAAGCTGCGCTATATCCCCCCGGAGGAGGAGCGTGCCCCCCGCCGCTTTGGTGAGGCGGGAGATCTGGCCGCCAAACTGGAGCAGTACCTGGGCGAGACCCGACAGGAGGACGAGAAGCCCCGCCACAGCCGTCACCGCCGCCACCGCAGCGGCAAGAAGGAGGGCGGGCAGCAGCCCCAGCCCAAACAGCAGCCCAAACAGCAGCCCCAGCAGCAAAAGCAGCAGCCCAAGACCGCCCCCAAGCCTCAGCCCGCTCCCGTCGGGGAGGGGCAGCAGAAGCCCTCCGGCGAGCAGAAGCGCCGCAACCATCGCCATCGCCCCCATTACCGCAAGAAGAAACCCGCCGAGGGCGGTCATTCCGGCGGGAATCAGCAGTAAAAGTAACCCCCAAGGGAGCATTTGTTCCCTTGGGGGTGTTCATTTGCCTTCCCCTCCGGCGAAGCCGTGACGGATAAGGGAGGAAGAATGCAGAATGCAGGAAATGCAGAATGAATCACTGCACCCCTAAAGGCTCCCCTTGAGGGGAGCTGTCAGCGAAGCTGACTGAGAGGTGTCAAACGGGCGGCTCTGGGAGCCGCCCCTACGGCAGACCCGAAAACTGGTTTGTACGGGCCGATGCCCACATCGGCCCGCAAAACCACGGCAAGGGCAGAGCCCTTGCCCTACGGGGATCCTGCATCCTGCAACGCCCTCATCAGTCTCGCTGCGCTCGACAGCTTCCCCGGAGGGGAAGCCAAAAAGCCTTCCCCTTGAGGGGAAGGTGGCTGCCCGCAGGGCAGGCGGATGAGGTGTCAAACGGGCGCACACACAGGTGCGCCCCTACGGTGTATCTCGCAGGTGGTGCAGTAGAGGCGGGTTTCCTCGCCCGAATGGGCCGCCGAGGGCGGCGGCCCCCACAGGCAAGCTTGGTGGTCTGTCGTAGGGGCCGATGCCCACACCGGCCCGCCCGCATTTGAGCGCAAAAAACACCCCCGTTCCCAAGGGAACGGGGATGCTTGCATTTACAGGATCTCGTAGTCCTTGCCGAACTGCAGGTCCTCAAAACGGCGGGTGGCGTTGGGATCAAGCTCCTCGGCGGGCGGCTCCTCCGCCTGCACTTCGGTCACAGGGGTGAACACGGCGGTCTCGGCGGACAGGTCGGGGGCGGGGGCCTCCTCCTTCTCCTCGGACAGCAGAGCGGCCACGGATGCCTCGATGTCGGCGGCGGCGTCCTGCTGGGCGGCGGGGGGCACCAGCTCACCAAGCTGGGAGAGGAACTCCATCTCCGCCTCGTGGGCGGCATGGAGCTTGCGGACATAGGCGGCGGTGGATTCCTGCGCCTGCTTCAGGCGGAACTCCTCGGCAGCCACGGCTGCGTTCAGCTCGGCAATGCGGGCGTTGGCGCTTTCCTCCGCCTCCTTCACCAGTTCCTCCTTCTTCTGTTCCGCCTCGGAGATCATGGACTCGGCCATCTGCTGGGCGGCCAGCAGGGTCTTTCGCATGGCGTTATCGGTGGCACGGTATTCCTCCACCGTTTCGGACAGCACCTTCAGCTTGCCCTTGAGGATGGCGTTCTCGTTATACAGGGCGGTATAGTCCTCGGTGAGCAGGTCGAGGAACTCATCCACCATGGCCATATTGTAGCCGCCCAGGGTGGCTTTGGAAAAGGCGTGGCTCGCCACTTCCTGCGGAGTGAGCATCGGTCATTTCCCCCTTCTATTCTGTGTACAGGATTTAGAAATACAGGCCGTTGTTTTCCAGCTCGTCAATGAGATCGCCCAGGATCTCCACGTTATAGGGGGTGATGATGTAGGTCGCCAGCGCCACCTTCTTGATCGTACCCTCGTTGGCATAGGCCACGCCGGACAAAAAGTCGATGAGGCGGCGGGCAATGGTCTTGTCGGTCTGCTCCAGGTTGAGCACCACGGTGCGCTTGTCCCGCAGGTGGTCGGCGATCTCGGAGGCGTTCTCAAAGCGCTCCGGCTTCACCAGCACCACCTGAAGCTGGGTGGTGGTGTGGATGTTGACCACCTTGTTGCGGCGCTCCAGCTCACGGGCGTTGGGCTTGGTGGTCACGGGGGCGAACTCCTCCTGGAATTCCTCCTCCTCCTCGTCCTCATAGGGGCGGGCAAGGCGCTTCAGCTCGTCCAAAAAACTCATAGACAGATGCTCCCTTCAAATGTTTCTTTGGTCACCCATGGGCGGGCGGGGACCGAACAGAGCGGTGCCGAGGCGGATATGGGTGGCTCCGGCAGCCACAGCATCTTGATAGTCATTGCTCATTCCCATGGACAGATATACCATATCTGCTTCATTATCGCCTATTTCCCGTCTTATGTCAACAGCCAAGCGGGCCAAATTTGAAAAATGAGGAAGATTTTCGCCCGCTTCACGGGCCGCAGGAGGGATGCACATCAGGCCCCGCAGCCGGACATGGGGGGCTGCGGCTGCCAGTCGTGCTGCAGCCACGGTCTGCTCCGGGGTGAAACCGGACTTGCTCTCCTCTCCGGCGAGGTTGACCTCCAGCAAAATGTCCTGCACGATGCCCAGCTTTTCCGCCTGTCTGTCAATGGCCAGCAGCAGCTTTTCCGAGGACACCGAGTGGATGAGGCTCACCTTGCCCACCACGAACTTCACCTTGTTGGTCTGGAGGTGGCCGATGAAGTGGATGTCCGCCCCCTCGTAGGCGTGTTCCTCCAGATGGGCGGTGAGCTCCTGCACCCGATTTTCGCCGCATACGGTGATGCCGGCGGCGATGGCACGGCGAATGGTGTCCCCGCTCTGGGTCTTGGTGGCGGCCACCAGGGTGATGTCCGCCCCGTCACGGCCGCAGGCGGCAGCCGCCGCAGCGATGTCAGCCCGAATGCGGGCCAGGCGCTGTTCCAGTTCCATCAGCGCACCACCTTTCCGTCATAGATGCCGGAGGAGGACAGGATCACCAGATCCCCCGCCCGCAGATGGCTGGCCGTGGACTCGTCCGCCGGGCGAACCAGATAGAAGGTGTCCCTGCTGTGGAGCACCTCCACCTCCTGCCATTCCGCCTGTTTGCCCACCACGGTGTACACGCCGTAGTGGTTGACGGTGGAGGTGGTGCCGTCCTCGGCGGTGACCTCCTGTGTCTCCACCCGAAGGGCCTTGCGGGGGATGCGGATGCCCTCCACCCGCTGGGTGACGATGTCCACCGTTTGCAGGCGCAGCAGGGTGGTGTCCGCCAGCTTGGTGCGGGAGGACAGGATGACCATGGTGCGCTCGCCCTGAGTTTCGATGCGCTCCAGCTTCATCTCCACATCGCCGTAATAGTCGTGGGAGAAGGACACGGTGTAGGTGTGTCCCTTCGTGAGCCCGTGGGCGTCCTCGCTGTCCAGCAGGGCGGCCAGATACCAGGTGGAGCCCACGATGATCTTGCCTGCGGCGCTGCTCTCCGCCAGGGGAGCCTGCCCCAGCAGGGCGGTCAGCCCGTCCACGGTGAGCCTGTCCAGCATATCGGGGCGGATGCGCCCCTCAAACCCGTCCACAGAGCCGGAGAAGACACCGGCTGTGGGGGCATACACCGTCTGCGCCACCTGATGGAAGGAACGGTTCAGGGCGTCCAGCTCGGCCTGCTTGTCCCGGATGAGCTGGGCCAGCTCCCCTGCGGCATCGGTGTTGCCGGAGGAGTAGTCCCGACGAAACACCATGGTGCGCAGGTTGAGGGCGGAATCCTCCAGCGCCGACAGGTCGCCCGAAGCGGTGAGGGCACGCAGGCTGACCACGGAGTCAATGACCATGTCGTCCAGTCTGGTGAGGTCGGTGCTCTGGGTGCCGGCGGAGAGGGCGTAGTTGAGCTGCTCGATCTCGGCGGTGAGGGTGGCGATGGCCTGTCTGGTGTCCAGCGCAGAGGGATCGGAGTAGATGAGGGCCACCGCCTCCCCCGCAGAGGTCTTTTCCCCCTCGGACAGCACCTGCTCCACATAACTGCCCGACTGGGAGAGTACCTGTTCCTCCCGCACGGTGAGGGCGGAGGCCTCGGCGCCCACGCTGACGGTGTAGGTATATGCCGTGGTGGTGGCCAGGTCATCCCGCCTGCCCAGCAGGAAATACAGGGCTAAGTACAGCAGTACGCCGCCGCACAGGACGCCGATCATGATCTTTGTGGCAAGGGTGCTTTCTTTCATGGGATCATTCCTTTTTTTCTGTCTGAGGGGAAGTGATAATTGATAATGGACAATTCCGTAGGGGCCGATGCCCACATCGGCCCGCCCAAAAGCCTTCCCCTGGGGGAAGGTGGCACGGCGAGGCCGTGACGGATGAGGGGAGAGAAATGCAGAATGCAGGGAATGCAAAATGGCTGACCGCACCCCTAAAGGCTCCCCTTGAGGGGAGCTGTCAGCGAAGCTGACTGAGAGGTGTGTTCGGGCGCACACGCAGGTGCGCCCCTACAGCGCACCACCGAACACCGCCGTAGGGGCGGGTTCTAAACCCGCCCGCATAAGCCGCCGAGGGCGGCGGCCCCCACAGGCAGGTTTGATGGTCTGCCGTAGGGGCGGGACACCGGCCCGCCCGTATTTGGGCGCACACACAGGTGCGCCCCTACAGCGCACCGCCGAACACCGCCGTAGGGGCGGGTTCTAAACCCGCCCGCTTGGGCCGCCGCAGGCGGTGACGGATGAGGTCACCCCTCACTCATGTTCCAAATTGATGGGATGCTCCGGCGCAATGGTGGAGATGGCGTGCTTGTAAATGACCTGCTGCCTCCCATCGGACACCAGCACCACCACATAGGGGTCAAAGGCGGTGATGACCCCACGGAGCTGGTACCCGTTCATGAGGAACACGGTCACCCTCGCCGCCAGACGGCGGGCACAGGCGAGAAAACTGTCCTGAACATTGGGCTGCTTGCCCACGGCAACTGCGGTAAAACTCATAATAACGTACACTCCTTATTGTATATTTCCGAACAGGCTCCTGTTCGGGAGTGCCGTTATTGTAATCCAGAGGTGCGGACGAGTTCTGTCGAAAAATCCAAGCCGGAGGAAAAATTTGGTTTTTCCTCCCAGAGCAGCCAGTGGGCATCCCCATTGCGTCTAAACCATGTAAGCTGCCTCTTGGCGTACTGGCGGGAGCGCAGCTTGACCTCCTCTGCCCCCTCCCCCATGGGACGGCCCTCCAGAATAGCGGCGGCCATCTCCTTGTAGCCGATGGCCTGCATGGCGGTGCATTGGGCGGGGACGCCGTCGGCCAGCAGCCGGCGCACCTCTCCCTCCAGACCTTGCGCCATCATCTCGTCCACCCGTCGGTCAATGCGCTGCCACAGGTGGGGGCGCTCCCTGAAGTTGAGGGCAATGGTGAGGGGGGTGTAGCGGTTGGGGAGGGCTTTTGTCTCCTCGTTGTGTTGGGTGATGGTCTTGCCGGTGGACAGCCATACCTCCAGCGCACGGATGATGCGCTTTTCATCGTTGGGGTGGAGCCGCTGGGCGGCCTGCGGATCCACCGAGCGCAGCTCCTCCAGCAGTACGGGCAGACCTTCGGTTTTGACCCGCTGCTGAAGCCCCTCACGCAGCCCGCTGTTTTCCTCAAAGGGGGCAAACTGCCGTCCGGCAATGAGGTTGTCGATATACAGCCCGGTGCCGCCTGCGATGATGGGCAGTTTTCCACGGGCGAGGATGTCGTCCACGATGGGCACGGCCTGTTCCACATAGCGGGCCACCGAGAAATTTTCCTCCGGCTCGGCCACGTCGATCATGTGGTGGGGGATGCCCGCCATTTCCTCCGGCGTGGGCTTGGCGGTGCCGATGTCCATGCGGCGGTAGATCTGCATGGAGTCGGCAGACACCACCTCGCCGCCAAATTCCTGAGCCAGCGCCACCGCAAGGGCGGTCTTGCCCGATGCCGTGGGGCCGCAGATGACAAGTACATTGGGTTTCATAAAGCCTCCTTCAGGCCCCACGGCGGGGCCCCGCGAAGTGGGGCGGTGCGCAAGCACCGTACAAGGGTTTTCGCAATGCGAAAACCTTGGCGCAAAGGCGAATTCACTTCGCCTGCGCAGGAAAAATCAAATGGGGTCCCCGTGGCGCTTGCGCCATGGGGAGGGGCCGCAGATGACAAGTACATTGGGTTTCATAAGATCCACCCGCTTCCCAAAACCTGCTGACCGTCATAAAACACCGCAAGCTGACCCGGCGTGGGGGCACGGGCGGGGCGCTCCATGCGCAGTTCCACCTGTCCCCCTCCAAGGGGGATGAGGGTGGCGCCGTCCTCCCGTCGGGAGTGGCGCAGCCGGACGGTGACGGCGCGGGGAGCATCCGGCTCCCCCTCCGCCAGCCAGTTGAGCCCGCCGCAGCGCACCGTGTCGGCGTGGAGCCCCTCCCCGTGGGAGAGGACGACCTCGTTTCGGTCAGGACGAATGGCGGACACGAACAGCCGCCCCGTGGATGAGATGCCCAGCCCACGGCGCTGCCCCAGCGTGTAGTGGTGGATGCCCTTGTGTGTGCCCAGTATGTTGCCCTCGCTGTCCACAAAATTCCCCGGTGGGGGTGTGCCTCCACGGCGATCCAGCCAGGCGGCGTAGTTGTTGTCAGGGATGAAGCAGATCTCCATGGAATCGGGACGCTGGGCGGCGGCCAGACCTGCCCTGTCTGCCTGTTGGCGTGTGGCGGGCTTCTCCACGTCCCCCAGGGGGAACAGGATACGCCCCAGCATGGTGCGGGGCAGGCGGGCCAGCATATAGGACTGGTCGTTGCCCGGCATTCCCCGCAGGAGGACGGGCAGCCCGTCCCCACCCTGCCCGATGCGGGCGTAGTGGCCGGTGGCGACGAAGGGTGCGCCCAGCTCATCGGCGTGGCGCAGCAGGGCGGGGAACTTCACCGACGGGTTGCATCGGGCGCAGGGGATGGGGGTGCGTCCGGCCAGATAATCGTCGTAGAAGGGCTGGCAGACGTGCCGCTCCAGCTCGTGGGCGATGCTGGCCACGGCGAAGGGCAACCCCAACTGAGCGGCGGCTTCCCGTGCCCCATCTGCCCCGCCCAGACCGATGTCCAGATAGAGGGCGTGTACCTCGTAGCCCATCTCCAGCAGGCGCAGAGCGGCCACCGCCGAGTCCACCCCGCCGGACAGACCCAGCACGACTTTTTCTTTGCCCATGGCCGCTCACCCCCCTGCCGATAATTTTACAGCGTATTATACCACGAAAGGCGGGGTGATTCAACACCGTAGAGAATGCAGAATGCAGAATGGGTGATCGCCCCAAAGCCTCCCCTTGAGGGGAGGTGCCGAGCGCAGCGAGGCGGAGAGGTGTGAAACGGGCGGCTCTGGGAGCCGCCCCTACGGCAGACCTGCAAAATGGTTCGTAGGGGTCGGCGTCCCAGACGACCCCCAAAGCCTTCCCCTGTGGGGAAGGTGGCATTTGCGAAGCAAATGACGGATGAGGGGAGAAAAATGCCGAATGCAGGAATGCAGAATGAAGGGGAGCACACTTCAAAGGCTCCCCTTGAGGGGAGCTGTCAGCGAAGCTGACTGAGAGGTGAATACGGGCGCACACACAGGTGCGCCCCTACGGGACGTCTTGCAGGTATTGCGTAGGGCCCGATGCCCTCATCGGGCCGTGTGCTCAGAGCTGCCGAGGGCGGCGGCCTCCACAGGGATATAGGATGGCTTTGCCGTAGGGGCGCACCTATGTGTGCGCCCGAAAGGCCCCCTTGTGTAAAGGGGGCTGGCATGGCGAAGCCATGACTGGGGGATTGTCCTCCAACGCACAACCCCTCCGGCTCCTTCGGAGCCACCTCCCCTTACACAGGGGAGGCTTTTGGAATCGTCCATCCATTCTGCATTCTGCACGCTCCACCGGTTGCGTCATGAAAATTTATCTGGTATAATATACTGTCATATTATGAGCCGCTGCCGGCACGGCTCAAGGTATCGCAGGCCAGGAATGTGGACAATATTTCCGTGATGCGTGCGTATCCTGTATCAAACGCCGGCTCTATGATGTAAAGGAATGTATGATATGGATTTCCGTCAGTTAGGTCTCATCGACCCCATCCTGAGCGCCCTCAAGCAGGAGGGCTACACCCGCCCCACCCCCATCCAGCAGGGGGCCATCCCCCCTGCGCTGGCCGGTCGGGACGTGCTGGGCTGCGCCCAGACCGGCACGGGCAAGACCTGTGCCTTCGCCACCCCCATCCTCCAGCGGCTGAGCGATAAGCACCCCCAGCCCCGCCACATCCGTGCCCTCATCCTCACCCCCACCCGTGAGCTGGCCATCCAGATCGGGGACAGCTTCACCGCCTACGGCCGCAACCTGTCCCTGCGCCATGCCGTCATCTTCGGCGGCGTGGGTCAGCAGCCCCAGGTGGACGCCATCCGCAAGGGGCTGGACATTCTGGTGGCCACCCCCGGCCGACTCCTTGACCTTCACGGTCAGGGTCTTCTGGATCTGTCCCGCATTGAAATTTTTGTGCTGGACGAAGCCGACCGTATGCTGGACATGGGCTTCATCCACGATGTGAAGCGGGTCATCAAGCTGCTCCCCGCCAAGAAGCAGACCCTCTTTTTCTCCGCCACCATGCCCCCCGAGGTCATGGGTCTGGTGAACGATCTGCTCCATGATTATGCTCGTGTGGCGGTGGATCCCGTGTCCTCCCCGGTGGAGGTCATCCGCCAGTCCCTCTACTATGTGGACAAAGCCAACAAGACCAAGCTGCTGGCTCACCTCATGGAGGAGATGAACATTCCCTCCGCCCTTGTGTTCTCCCGCACCAAGCACGGCGCCAACCGCATCGCCCAGGACTTGGGCAAGCGTGGCATCTCCGCCGCCGCCATCCACGGCAACAAGAGCCAGACCGCCCGTGTACAGGCCCTGAACGACTTCAAGGCGGGGCGTGTGCGGGTGCTGGTGGCCACCGACATCGCCGCCCGGGGCATTGACATCGAGGAGCTTTCCCATGTGTTCAACTACAACCTGCCCGACGTGCCGGAGACCTACGTCCACCGCATTGGGCGCACCGGTCGGGCCGGACACGACGGCGTGGCCATCTCCTTCTGCCAGTTTGACGAGAAGGATGAGCTGAAGGCCATTCAAAAGCTGCTGGGCAAGGCCATCCCCGTGGTGGATGGGCATCCCTTCCCCATGACCAACTTCGACCCGCCCCAGAAGGATAAGAACGGCCGCCCCGTGAATGCCGAGGATGCCGAGGCCCGTGCCGCCGCCAAGGAGCTGCGCCGCCAGCGGGATGCGGAAAACAAGGCCCGTGCCGAGGCGAGAAAGCAGGCGGCAGCCCAAGCTGCCGCAGCCCAGGCCGCTCCCGCCGCCGGGGAAGCGCCCGCCAAAAAGAAGCGGAAACGCAGGAAGAAAAAGCCCGCCGGAGCGGAGAGCGCCGCCCCCGTGGCTGCGCCCACGCCCATCCCCGCCCCTGTCGAGCGGGAGGAGGTGCAGCCGGTCTATTCCCGTGAGCGGCCCTCCCACCGTGGGGTGCGTCAGGGCAGACTGGAGGACACCCTGCCCGCCCAGCCCGCCATGCCGGTCACGGAGTTCCACAAGCCCAACCCGCTGGACTCCGATGTCATCATGGATGCCACCGCCCGGCTGCTGGCTCCCCGGCGCACCACCGCCGCCCCCCAACCGGCGAAAAAGCCCCAGTCCAAGCGGGAGCAGCCGAAGAAGGAGCAGCCCAAGCCCAGACAGGAACAGGCCCCTTCCCCGTCCAACAAAAAGAAAAAGCGCCGCAATGACCGTCCCCGCCCCATCGAAGCGCCCCTGCGCTCCGACCGGCAGAAGGACTCCACCCAGCAGAAGAGCCTGATGAGGCCCTATTATATCAACCATGATGAAGACTAAACGGCGCCGCCGCCTGTTGGTACTGCTGCTGGCGGCGGTGGTGCTGCTGGCGGTGGGCATCCCGTGGCTGTGGTGGCAGAGCTGGGGTATTCGCACCACGGTGACCCAGGTGCCCGTCTACGGCCTGCCCCAAGGGTTTGAGGGCTTCCGCATCGTCCACCTGTCCGACCTCCACGGCCATGAGTACGGCGAGGACAGCGAAACGCTGCTGGCCATGGTGCGGGAGCAGCAGCCCGATCTCATCGTCATCACCGGCGACCTTGTGGATCGGGAGAGCCAGTTTGCCATGGTGCCCGCTCTGGCCAGGGGTCTGGCGGGCATCGCCCCCACCTGCTATGTCACGGGCAACCACGAGTGGAGCGTGGGCAATGTCACCGCCCTCAAGGGCATCCTCACCCAATGCGGGGTGACGGTGCTGTCCAACCAGTATATCCTGCTGGAGCGAGCGGGGGCGCAGGTGGTGCTGGCGGGGGTGGACGACCCCAACGGCTACGCCGACCAGAAAACGCCGGCGGGGCTGTATGATGAGATACAAAGGGACGTTCCCGACCTGTGTACCATCCTGCTGGCCCACCGCAATGACCGCTTTGACCAATATGCTCAGGCGGGGTATGATCTGGTGCTGTCCGGCCACGCCCACGGCGGCATCATCCGCCTGCCCTTTACCGATGGGCTGGTGGGCCCCGGCCGGGCCTTTCTGCCCACGTGGACGGCAGGGGTGTATACCCTGGGGGACAGCACCCTGTTCGTCTCCCGTGGGCTGGGCAACAACACCACCCCCGTCTACGGCTTCCGCATCTTCAACCGCCCCGATCTGGCGGTGCTGGAGCTGACGCAGAACTCTTAAAGGCTCCCCTTGAGGGGAGCTGTCAGCGAAGCTGACTGAGAGGTGCTGGCGGGCGCACACACAGGTGCGCCCCTACAGCGCACGACCGAACGCTGCCGTAGGGGCGGGTTCCAAACCCGCCCGAATGGGCCGCCGAGGGCGGCGGCCCCTACACCCTTGTCCCATCATTTGTCGTAGGGGCGGGACACCGGCCCGCCCGCATTCGGGCGCACACGCAGGTGCGCCCCTACTCCGCATTGTCAATGATCCATTATCAATTATCAATTGAAGCGTTGAATACCACTGAGAAAGAGAGAAACGTATTGTCCATGAACTACCACGCCGGACAATTTGATATTGCCGTCATCGGCGCCGGTCACGCCGGCATCGAGGCCGCCCTTGCCGCTGCACGGCTGGGCTTGCGCACCCTGTGCTTCACCATCAATCTGGATGCGGTGGGCAATATGCCCTGCAACCCCGCCATCGGCGGCACGGGCAAGGGCCATCTGGTGCGTGAGCTGGACGCTCTGGGCGGCGAGATGAGCAAGGCCGCCGACATGGCCTGCATCCAGTACCGTATGCTCAACCGGGGCAAAGGCCCCGCCGTCTGGTCGCTGCGGGCGCAGGCAGACCGCCGCCGCTATCAGGAGGTCATGAAGCACACGCTGGAGCTTCAGGAAAACCTGTGGGTGAAGCAGGCGGAGGTCACCGAGGTGCTCACCGATGAAAACGGCGCCGCCTGCGCCGTGCGCACCGCCACCGGCGCCACCTACGATGTCCGTGCCGCCATCCTTGCCACCGGCACCTATCTGGGGGGACGCACCATCGTGGGCGAGGTGGCCCGTGACTCCGGACCCGACGGCATGGCCGCCGCCCTCCCCCTCACCGACTGTCTGCGGGGGCTGGGACTGTCCATCCGCCGGTTCAAGACGGGTACGCCCCCCCGTGTCAACCGCCGCAGCGTGGACCTGTCCAGGCTCGAGGTGCAGGCGGGTGACGATGTCCCCGTCCCCTTCTCTTTCTCCACCACCCACCGCCCGGACAATCAGGCGGTGTGCTACCTGACCTATACCAATGAGCGCACCCACGAGGTCATCCGCCGCAACCTCCACCGCTCCCCCCTGTTCTCCGGAGTCATCGAGGGGGTGGGGCCCCGCTACTGCCCCTCCATCGAGGACAAGGTGGTGCGTTTTGCGGAAAAGCCCCGCCACCAGCTCTTCATCGAGCCCATGGGGCTGAACACCGAGGAGCTGTACATTCAGGGCTTCTCCTCCTCCCTTCCCGAAGAGGTGCAGGTGGAGATGCTCCACACCATCGAGGGGCTGGAGCAGGCGGAGATGACCCGCCCCGCCTACGCCATCGAGTACGACTGCATCGACCCCACCGAGCTGCTGCCCACGCTGGAGTGCAAACAAGTGCCCGGTCTGTACGGTGCGGGGCAGTTCAACGGCTCCTCCGGCTATGAGGAGGCCGCCGCTCAGGGCCTGGTGGCGGGCATCAACGCCGCCCTCAAGCTCAAGGGGGAGGAACCCCTCATCCTCACCCGTGGGGATGGATATATCGGCGTGCTCATCGACGATCTGGTGACCAAGGGCACCAACGAGCCCTACCGCATGATGACCTCCCGCACGGAGTACCGCCTCATCCACCGGCAGGACAATGCCGACCGCCGCCTCACCCATTACGGGTATCGGGTGGGGCTGGTGCCGGAGGAGGCCATGGCACGGGTGGAGGCCAAGTATGCCGCCGTGGACGGCGAGGTGAAGCGGCTGGAGCACACCGGTGCGCCCCCCTCGGCGGAGTTGGACGAGCTGCTGGCCCTGCGTGGGGAGCAGCCCTGCCCCCACGGCGCACGCCTGTCCGACCTGCTGCGCCGCCCCAAGGTGACCTATGCCGACCTCGCCCCCTTTGATCGGGAGCGCCCCATGCTGACGGCGGACGTCACCGAGCAGGTGGAGATCACCGTGAAGTATCAGGGCTACATCGACCGCCAGCTCCGGCAGGTGGCGGACTTGTCCCGACTGGAGAGCCGCCCCATCCCCCCCGATGTGGACTACCTGTCCATTCAGGGGCTGCGGCTGGAGGCACGCCAGAAGCTGGACAGGATCCGCCCCCTCAATCTGGGGCAGGCCAGCCGCATCTCCGGCGTGTCCCCCGCCGACATCACGGCGCTGATGATCTGGCTGGAGAAGTAGGCAAAAGCCTTCCCCTTCGGGGAAGGTGGCACCGCCGCAGGCGGTGACGGATGAGGGGGAGGGAAATGCAGAATGCAGGAATGCAGAATGCAGAATGGGTGATCCCCCCAAAGGCTCCCCTTGAGGGGAGCTGTCAGCCACAAGGCTGACTGAGAGGTGTATTTGGGCGCACACACAGGTGCGCCCCTACGAACAAACGGGAGAACTTACCGTAGGGGCGGGACACCGGCCCGCCCGAAAACAACATTATCAATTTATACAGAAGAGGAAGGGTCACCATGAAACTGATGTTAGCGGTCATCCTGTGCAAGATCCTGCGCTTTGTGGGCGGTCTGATGGGCAAGGGCAGCTCCCTGCCCGGCCAGTTCGCCCTCAAGGTCTGTCCCGACGTGCTTGGTCGGGTCACGCTGCCTGAGCGAATCATCGCCGTCACCGGCTCCAACGGCAAGACCTCCACCGTGGAGATGATCGCCGCCATCCTCACCGCCTCAGGCAAGAAGGTGGTGTACAACAAGGAGGGCTCCAACCAGATCGAGGGCGTCACCACCCTGCTGCTCTCCCACTCCACCCTGAAGGGGCGGGTGAAGGGGGATGTGCTCCTGCTGGAGAGCGACGAGCGCTACGCCCGCCACACCTTCCAGTGGTTCCACCCCACCCACTTCGTCATCACCAACCTGTACCGTGACCAGCTCACCCGCAACGGTCACCCCGAATGGGTGTACGAGGCCATTCAGCCCGCCATCCATCCGGACACCACCCTGGTGCTCAATGCCGACGATCCTCTGGTCTCCTGCTTCGGCACCGAGAACGAGGAGCAGCGGGTGGTGTGGTTCGGGCTGGAGGAAAGCTCTGTCAGCACCGACCGCCACCACGGTATGTACCACGACGGCGAGCGCTGCCCCATCTGCAAGGGCAAGCTGACCTACCTCTACTATCACTACCACCACATCGGCCACTATATGTGCCCCTGCTGCGGGCATCACCGCCATATGCCCGACTTTGCCGTGACGGCGCTGGATCTGGACGAGGGCAAGCTCACCATCAATGGGGAGCACACCATCGAGCTGGCCTTCCGCAGTATTTATAATGTGTACAACATTCTGGCGGCATGGTCTGTCTGCTCCCTGTGCGGGGCGGATGTGGACACCATGACCGGGGTCATCAATAACTATATTCTGAAAAACGGACGCATGGTCACCTTCGCTCTGGGGGGGCATCGGGGCACCCTGCTCACCTCCAAGCATGAAAATTCCGTGGCCTACGACACCAATCTGGACTACATTGCCCGCCAGAAGCGCCCCTGTGAGGTGATGGTCATCGTGGACTCCATCAGCCGCAAGTATTTCACCGGCGAGACGAGCTGGCTGTGGGACATCGACTTCGACCGGCTCTCCGCCGACCATGTGAAGCGGGTGTGGCTGTGCGGCAAGTATGTCCACGATCTGGCGCTGCGGTTCGACTGCTCCGCCGTGCCGGCGCAGCGCATCACCCTGTGCGAGAGTATCAGCGAAGCGGCGGACCGGCTGGAGGCCGAGGGGGAGCTGCCCCTGTTTGTGGTCACCTGCTTCTCCGACCGTGACAAGCTGCTGGGCATTGCCCGGCAGGACTGAGGAGGGACGGACATGGAACTGAAGATTCTGCATCTCTACCCCGACTGTATGTCCCTGTACGGGGAGTACGCCAATGTGACCGTGCTGCGCCGTATGCTGGAGGAGCTGGGCGTGGCGGTGACGGTGACCGCCCATCCCATCGACAACCCCCCCGATTTTTCCGCCGCCGACTTCATCTACATGGGCTGCGGCACCGAGCGCACCCAAAAGGCGGCGCTCATGGCCCTCCAGCCCCATGCCGAGGGGCTGAAAGCCGCTCTGGAGCGGGGGGCGGTGGTTCTGTTCACCGGCAATGCCATGGAGGTGCTGGGCCAATCGGTCACCGATGTGCGTGGCAAGGAGTGGACGGGCATGGGTCTGGCCGGCTTCACCACCGTGGAGAGCGACAAGCGTGATCCGGAGGACGTGGTGGCCTCCACCGCCCTGCTCAGCAAGCTGGTGGTGGGCTTTATGAACAAGTGCAGCACCACCTCCGGCGTGACCACCCCCCTGTTCGAGGGGCTGAAGCTGGGCTTCGGCAACGAGGGCGAGCTGGGCGCCGAGGGATATGTGGACGGCAATCTGCTGGCCACCCACATCACCGGCCCCCTGCTGGTGAAGAACCCCCATGTGGCCCATCTCATGCTGGAGCGCATCTTTGCCGCCAAGGGCTGGGACGCCCCCGCCCAATGGCCCACCCTGCCCCACCAGCAGGAGGCATATCAGGTGACCCTGCAGGAGCTCTCCGCCCGCATCGCCAATCCGTAAGAGCTTGACACCTCTCCGTCATTTGCTCCGCAAATGCCACCTCCCCTCGAGGGGAGGCTATGGGGTGTGCACTTCAAAGGCTCCCCTTGAGGGGAGCTGTCAGCCGTAAGGCTGACTGAGAGGTGAATACGGGCGCACACGCAGGTGCGCCCCTGCGGTCAAGGCCGCCGAATGCGGCCGGGGAAACCCAAATGTAACATTTGGAAACCGGAACTGGGTGGTCTGCCGGTGGGATTTTGGTATGCTGAGGCATATCAATTTGCATGAGGTGATTCCTATGAACATGACCATGGGCGCCAAGCTGGCGCAGGCGCGAAAGCAGGCCAACCTGACGCAGGAGCAGTTGGCGGAACGGCTGGGCGTCACCCGGCAGGCCGTCTCCCGGTGGGAGTCGGACACCGCCTACCCTGAAACGGATAAGATCGTCCGCATGGCGCAGATCCTGAACGTGAGCTGCGACTGGCTGCTGCGGGACGATGTGGACGAGAGCGGCAAGCCCGCCCCCAATCTTCTGACCCGCCTGCTGCTGTCGGCGCAGGGGCGGAAGCTGAAACTTTCCCTGTACGAAGATAATGGCATCGGCTTTTACGACTGGTGCACCATTCTGGACTTTGACGGCGGCTGGGCCAGCGTGGAATTTGTTAAGAAGAAAAAGGACCGACGGGAGACCCGGCTCATCCCCCTGTCCTCCATCCAATCCCTCACCTATCTGGACGGGAAGGAGGGAGCGGTCTGATGGAATACCTCGGTATCTTCGCATTCATATTTGCCATCGGAGCGCTGGTAAAGGTGCGGCGGCTGGAGCGGCAGCTCCGGGAAAATGATATTACCTCCAGGGCTGGCCGGGGCTTGGCCCGTCAGTTGGAGCAGTACCGCGGTCAGGTGATCGGCATCGACATCGAGGACGGTGGCTTTATCGGCGATGTCCGGGTGTTGGACGTGGACGAGGCGTGGGTGCTGCTCCGGGTGAACGAGGGCAAGAAGTCCCAGCGGGATGCCCTCTACCGGCTGGATAACGTGGAGCAGATCAAGGTGAAATAAGGGACGGCCAAAGGCACCGCCATCCTAAAGGCTCCCCTTGAGGGGAGCTGTCAGCCGCAAGGCTGACTGAGAGGTGAATACGGGCGCACCACCGAACATCCCCGTAAGGCCGGCCCCCAGACCCGCCCGCAGGGCCGCCGAGTGTGCGGCCCCTACACATCCATTGGGGGCCCCGCCGAAGCCCAGCGCAGCGGGTTCGGTGGGGAGAGGAGGCGCAGCGAAGCGAGTAAATTTTCGCCGCAGGCGGAAATGAGCGATACGAAGCTTGTGCCGACGATGTAGGGGCGGCTCCCAGAGCCGCCCGCAAATGCCTCCCCTTGAGGGGAGGTGGCACCGCCGCAGGCGGTGACGGAGAGGTGACCGTAGGGCAAGGGCTCTGCCCTTCCCGCCCACCCACCACCAAGACCAAAAGGAGTGTGTAACATGAGCGAACTGTGGCTGGAGGTCACCCTCCCCGTTCCGGCGGAGCGGCTGGACGGCGTGTGCGATACCCTCACCGCCAACGGCATGACCGGACTGGTGGTGGAGGAGGAAGGGGACTTCCTGAAGTTTCTGGAGCAGACCCGCCAGTTCTGGGACTATGTGGACGAGGACCTGGCCGCCCGCATGAAGGGGGCCAGCCGGGTGAAGTTCTATGTCCCCGACAATGAGGAGGGCCAGCGCCAGCTCCGCACCTATCTCAGCGGGCTGGAGGAGTACGAGCCCCAGACCGTCTCCCTTCGGGAGGAGGACTGGGCCACCTCATGGCAGAAATATTACCAGCCCATCCCCGTGGGCAAGCGCATTTACATCGTCCCCGAATGGATGCGGGGACAGACCGTACCCGACGGGCGTGTGCCCATCTACCTCAACCCCGGCCTCACCTTCGGCACCGGCTCCCACCCCACCACCCAGCTCTGCCTGGAGCTGCTGGAGGATGCGGTGGCGGCGGGCGACCCGGTGCTGGATCTGGGCTGCGGATCGGGTATTCTGGGCATCGCCGCTCTGGGGCTGGGCGCCAGTCGGGTCATCGGCGTGGACATCGACCCCAAGGCGGTGGACGTGGCCTATGAGAACGCCGAAATGAACGGCATCGGCCGTGACCGGCTCACCGTGCTGGCGGGCAACGTGCTGGGTGACCCCAAACTGGCCGCCAGGCTGGAGCCGGGCAAAAACAAGGTGGTGCTGGCCAACATCGTGGCCGATGTCATCATCCCCCTGTCCGCCGTGGCGGGCAGCTTCATGACGGAGGACGGCGTGTTCCTCACCTCCGGCATCATCGACACCCGTGCCGACGAGGTAGCCGCCGCCATCGAGGCCCACGGCCTGCGCATCACCCGCCGGCTGGAGCGCTCCGGCTGGTGCGCCTTCCGTGCGGAAAAGGGCTAAAAAACCGCTGAATCTCCCGCTTTCCCCTTGCTTGACGAGGAAAATCGTGATACTATGATAGACAGGAAAATACGGCAGGCTCTGCCGAATGAGGAGAGATTACTATGGCGCTGAAAAACTTTGAGCAGATCGTGGAAAAGGCCAAGGCTTCCGGCCAGAAGAACCGAGTGGTCATCGCCGGTGCCGATGCGGAAAACATCCTGCTGGGCGCATTCCGGGCCCAGGACGAGGGCTTTGCCGACCTGGTGCTGGTGGGCGAGGCCGGCAAGATCTGGCCCATGCTGGATCGCCTTGGGCTGAAGGATAAGCCCTACCGTCTGGTGGAGACCTACCGTGGCGACAACGTCACCCAGATTGCCATCGAGCTCATCAACAAGGGCGAGGGCGACATCCTCATGCGTGGCAATGTCCAGACCCGTGAGTTCCTCATGCCCCTGCTGGACCGCCGCAACGGTCTGCGCACCAACCGTCTGCTCACCCACATCGACCTGGTGTCCATGCCGGAGTACCACAAGATGATCGCCATTGGCGACGTTACCGTGACCATCGAGCCCAACCGTGCCCAGAAGAAGGACATCATCCGCAACATGGTGGACACCCTGCGCTATGTGGAGGACGAGGCCCCCAATATCGCCCTGCTGGCGCTGGTGGAGCAGACCAGCTTCCACATGAAGGACACCATTGATGCCCACGAGCTGGTGCTGGAGCACAGCAGGCACCCCATTGCCGACTGCAATCTGGTGGGCCCCATCGCCTACGACCTGATCCTCTCTGAGGAGGCTGCCCGTCTGAAGGGATATGACTGCGACTACTGCGGCAATTTCGACGGTATCGTGGCTCCCTCCCTGCTGGCCGGCAACCTCATCGTCAAGGGGTGGCAGATCCACGCCAACGCCAAGACCTGCGGCGTGGTGGTGGGTGCCAAGATCCGTGTGGCCATCACCTCCCGCAGCGATGCCCCTGAGGTGGCCTACAACTCCCTGGCTTTCTGCACCGTTCTGCCTGAGGAGTGCCCGTACATCTGAGCTGCTGCCCCCTGCGGGCGACTGGACAAAATATACTGAATATTCAACGGCCTGCGGAATATCCCGCAGGCCGTTGGTTCGTTCATCAGCCTTCCCTTAAGAATTGACAATTGACAATGGACTGCAGGGGAGAAGCCTCCCCTGTGTAAGGGGAGGTGGCGGCGAAGCCGCCGGAGGGGTTGTGCAGTGATGGACAATCCCCCAGTCATGGCTTCGCCATGCCAGCCCCCTTTACACAAGGGGGCCTTACGGGCGCACCACCGAACACCGCCGTAGGGGCGGGACACCGGCCCGCCCGAAAGCCTTCCCCTTTGGGGAAGGTGGCACGGCGAAGCCGTGACGGATGAGGGGAAAACAATGCAGAATGCAGGGAATGCAGAATGTAGAATGAATGGGTAATTGATAATGAATAATGGAATGTCGTAGGGCGCGGCATCCCTGACGCGCCGCAAGTGGGCGCACACACAGGTGCGCCCCTACGAAAAAGCTTACAGGCTTGGCGTAGGGGTCGGCGTCCCCGACGACCCTAAAAGCCTCCCATTGAGGGCCGACTCCCCCTGTCAGGGGGAGATGTCCGAAGGACAGAGGGGGTAGGGCGGGTGGCATTTGCGGAGCAAATGACGGAGAGGTGTCAAATGGGCCGCCCAGGTGTGCGGCCCCTACGCCTTTGGTCGATCATTTTTTGTAGGGGCGGGACACCGGCCCGCCCGAAAGCCTTCCCCTTTGGGGAAGGTGGCACGGCGCAGCCGTGACGGATGAGGGGAAAGAAATGCAGAATGCAAAATGGATGACCGCACCCCGCAGTGGGGCAAGGGCAGGGCCTTTGGCCTACGGGGTGGCGGTCTGTGCGGGTGGCTCTGGGAGCCGCCCCTGCATCATAGTTTGCGAACCTGCCGTAGGGGCGCACCTGCGTGTGCGCCCTCATTGAGGGGTGCCGGAAAGGAAGATCAAGCCAATTCCTCGCAATTTTCCGCCAAAAGCGGTTGACAAATGGGGGAAAGCCCGATAATATAGAACAGTTCAAAGGCTTTGAACAGGACGAGTACCCGGTTATGTGACCTCCCAGAGAGCCGCCCGCTTTGGTGCGAGGGCGGCAGGGCGCACCCGGCGAAGATCACCTGCGAGCCGCAGACCCAACGCCGTACAGCCAGTAGGCTCTGCCGGATGTCCCCGTTACAGGACGGTCGAGTGGCCGGCTTCGCCGGCAACGAGAGTGGTACCGCAGAGGTTATCCTTTGTCTCTCAATGTGTGGAGACAAGGGATTTTTTGTTTTCCGCACCCCTGTGCCTCCCTCTGATGAGGGAGGTGGCATTTGCGCAGCAAATGACGGAGGGAGAGAACCTTGTTATCTCTCTCCCCCAGTCTCGCTTGCGCTCGACAGCCCCCTCGTCAGAGGGGGGCGAACCCGCCGCTGCTGCGGCATTTCCCTGGAAACAACGTATATTTTCATACAGGAGGAATGAAAGATGGACTACAACAAGACCGTCCACCTGCCC
>JAZNQA010000115.1:0-26514 GCA_045589915.1 Candidatus Enterenecus sp. | reverse complement strand
CGTGTGCTGTGTTCCGGCGGCCCGGCGGACATTCCCCGGGTGAATATCAATCTGCGAACCGGCGCCCGTCTGCTGATTTCTCTGGGCACCTTCAGAGCCCGCAGCTTTGAAGAGCTGTTTCAGGGCACCGAAGCCCTGCCCTGGGAGGATTTCGTTGAGAAGAACGGGCAGTTTCCTGTAAAGGGTTACACCATCAACTCCCAGCTCCACTCCGTGCCCGCCTGCCAGTCCATCATCAAAAAGGCTGTGGCGAAAAGGTTGGGGCGGGTGTATGGTTTGGAAACCCTGCCCGAAACCGGCGTCATGAATCAGATCCAGTTTTCCATCATGAAGGACGAAGTCACCCTCATGCTGGACACCTCCGGCGAAAACCTCTACAAACGGGGCTACCGTGCCCAGGGAGTGACTGCCCCTCTGCGGGAGACTTTGGCGGCGGCCCTCATCGCCCTCACCCGCTATCGGGGGCGTGACCCCCTGTGTGATCCTTTCTGCGGATCCGGCACCATCCCCATCGAGGCCGCCCTCATTGCCAAAAACCGTGCCCCCGGCCTGAACCGTTCCTTCTCTGCCCAGAAGTGGGCGTGGCTGCCCTCCGGCCTGTGGCTGGAGGCGGCGGACGAGGCCATGGACAATGAGTTTGACGGTCAGTACGAGATCTGGGGCGGGGACATCGACCCCGATGCCGTGGCGCTGGCACGGCACAATGCCCAGCTGGCTGAGGTGGACGACGTGGTGAAGTTCGAGGTGGCGGACGCCACCCGCTTCCATTGGGGAGGACTGCACGGGCGCATCGTCACCAATCCGCCTTACGGCGAGCGGCTCATGGAAAAGCGGGAGGCGGAGGAGTTGTACCATGCCTTCGGCAAGGCGGTGGATAAGCTGCCCGATGGCTGGCAGGTGGGCGTGCTGTCCTCCCACACCGAGTTCGAGCGCACCTTTGGCCGCAAAGCGGACAAAAAGCGGAAACTTTATAATGGTATGATCAAGTGTGATTTCTTTATGTACGGAATCTGAGCGTCTGAGCCGTCGTGAGCAGTGCCGTGCATCAGGACGTACAACAAGAACAGGATGGTAGGTGGCGGTATGAAGCATCTGTTCATCATCAACCCCGTGGCAGGCAAGCGGGAGAATACCCGATTGCTGGAGGAAAAGATCCGCAGCTTGGATGTGAGGTGGGAGATCGTGTATACCACCGGCGCTGGGGACGCAGAGCGGTTCGCCCGTGCCGCCGCTGAGACGGGGGAGCCGGTGCGCATCTACGCCTGCGGCGGGGACGGCACTCTCAATGAGGCAGTCAACGGCGCCGCCGGCTTTGACAACGCCGCCATCACCAACGTGCCTCTGGGCACGGGCAACGACTTCCTGCGCATCTTCGGGCCGGACAACAAGGCCCGCTTCAGCGATGTGGCGGCGCTGGTGAACGGCCCGCAGGTGGCCATGGATCTCATCGACTGCAACGGCAAGCTGGGCATCGGCGTGGTCTGCTCCGGCATCGATGCCCGCATCGGTGCGGATGTACACCGCTACAAGGCCCTGCCGCTGGTGCGTGGGCTGGGGGCCTACATCATGTCGCTGGTGGTCAATGTGCTGTTCAAGGGCATTGCCCGCCCCACCATTGTGGACGTGGGCGACCTCCATTACGAGGGCAAGACCTCGGTGGTCTGCGTGTGCAACGGCCGCTACTATGGCGGCGGCTTCATGCCTGTGGGGGACAATATGCCCGATGACGGCGTGCTGGAGACGCTGGTGGTGCCCGGCGTGAGCAAGCTCACCTTCTTCAGGCTGGTGAGCAAGTATGCCAAGGGGCGCTATCGGGAATTCCCCGACCTCATCTGGCCCCGCTACGGGTGCGATCTCACCCTCCGCTCCGGCGACGAGCGGGAGCTGGTGGCGGTGGTGGACGGCGAGGTGGTGTGCAGCCAGGAGCTGCGCATCGGCCTGTCCGACAGAAAAGTGAACTTCTTCTATCCCGCCGATCTGACCTATGCCGTGGGCGAAACCTGACGAATGTGGGCGAAAAAGTCCCCGCTTGTGAACGAAACATGAATTTTTCCAAATCGACCCCTGTTTTTTCAAAATGGGGGTTGATTTTTTGCCCGGAAGCGGGTATTATCATTCATGTGTTTAGCACTCTTTGCGAATGAGTGCTAAATGACTAAGAGGCGCTGTTTACGCAGTGCGGCAACCTGGTTTACAAAAATATCATCATATAAGGAGGAGATCGTTATGACTCTCAAACCTCTGTCCGACCGAGTGATCCTCAAGGCTGTGGAAGCTCAGGAGACCACCAAGGGCGGCATCATCCTCACCTCTGCTTCCAAGGAGAAGCCTGAGATGGCCGAAGTGGTGGCCGTTGGCCCCGGTGGCATGGTGGACGGCAAGGAAGTCGTCATGACCGTGAAGGTGGGCGACAAGGTGCTCACCAGCAAGTATTCCGGCACCGAAGTGAAGGTGGACGGCGAGGAGTACACCATCGTCCGTCAGGGCGACATTCTCGCCATCGTGGAATAAGACCCAAGGACTGCGCCGCAAGCCGGCCACCTTGGGGCCCCATCGCAGATGGGGCGGCGCAATCAGCGCCGTAGGCTGACGGGATTCACTTCCGGCAGCCGCAAATGAAATCTCTGCGGGGTCCCATGAAATCAACGATTTCATGGGAGGGACGGCGAGGAGTACACCATCGTCCGTCAGGGCGACATTCTCGCCATCGTGGAGTAATCCAAAAAGGCTTCCCCTCTGGGGAAGCTGTCGAGCGTAGCGAGACTGATGAGGGTTGTCCCTCATCCGTCATTTGCTTCGCAAATGCCACCTTCCCCCAAGGGAAGGCGATTTGAAATTGGAGGTTATTATTATGTCTAAGCTCATTTGCTACGGTGAGGAAGCCCGTCACGCTCTGGAGCGTGGCGTCAACCAGCTGGCCGACACCGTGAAGATCACCATGGGCCCCAAGGGCCGCAACGTGGTGCTGGATAAGAAGTTCGGTACGCCCCTCATCACCCACGACGGCGACACCATCGCCAAGGAGATCGAGCTGCCCGATCCCTTCGAGAACATGGGCGCTCAGATCGTCAAGGAAGTGTCCACCAAGACCAACGATGTGGCCGGTGACGGTACCACCACCGCCACCCTGCTGGCTCAGGCCATCATCCGTGAGGGCCTGAAGAATCTGGCCGCCGGTGCCAACCCCATGGTCATGAAGAAGGGCATCTCCAAGGCCACCGCCGCCGCCATCGAGGAGATCAAGAAGAACTCCAAGCCCGTTTCCGGCACCTCTGACATCGCCCGTGTGGGCGCCATCTCCTCCGGCGACGATGCCATCGGCACCCTGATCGCTGAGGCCATGGAGAAGGTCAGCCATGACGGCGTCATCACCGTGGAGGAGTCCAAGACCGC
The DNA here is from genome assembly GCA_045589915.1 of Candidatus Enterenecus sp. Taxonomy (GTDB): domain Bacteria; phylum Bacillota; class Clostridia; order Oscillospirales; family Oscillospiraceae; genus Enterenecus. Next base: position 23,121 of record JAZNQA010000115.1, on the reverse strand, counting down.
CGAGACCTACTCCGAGGTCGTGGAGGGTATGCAGCTGGACCGCGGCTATATCACCCCCTACATGGTCACCGACACCGAGAAGATGGAGGCCGTGCTGGACGATGCTCTGGTGCTGCTCACCGATAAGAAGATCTCCTCCATTCAGGATCTGCTCCCCATTCTGGAGCAGGTGGTGCAGACCGGCAAGAAGCTGCTCATCGTGGCCGAGGATGTGGAGGGCGATGCCCTGTCCACTCTGCTGGTCAACAAGCTGCGCGGCACTCTGAACGTCTGCTGCATCAAGGCTCCCGGCTTCGGCGACCGCCGCAAGGAGATGCTGGAGGATATCGCCATCCTCACCGGCGGTACCGTGGTGTCCACCGACATGGGCATGGACATCAAGGAGACCACCATGAATATGCTGGGCATGGCCCGCCAGATCAAGGTGTCCAAGGAGACCACTATCATCGTGGACGGCGCCGGCTCTGCCGAGGCCATTGCCAGCCGTGTGGCTCAGATCCGTCACCTCATCGAGAACACCACCTCCGATTACGACCGTGAGAAGCTCCAGGAGCGTCTGGCCAAGCTGGCCGGCGGCGTGGCCATCATCCGTGTGGGCGCTGCCACCGAGGCCGAGATGAAGGAGAAGAAGCTGCGCATCGAGGACGCTCTGAACGCCACCCGTGCCGCTGTGGAGGAAGGCATCGTGGCCGGCGGCGGCACCGCCTATGTGAACGCCGTGGCCGCCGTGGAAGCCCTGCTGGACGGCGTGGAGGGCGACGAGAAGACCGGCGTGAAGATCATCGCCAAGGCCCTCACCGAGCCCATGAAGCAGATCGCTGCCAACGCCGGTATCGACGGCTCCGTGGTGCTGGAGAAGGTCAAGTCTGCCGGTCAGGCCGGTTACGGCTTCGACGCCTACAAGGAGGAGTACTGCGACATGATCTCCGCCGGTATCGTGGATCCCACCAAGGTGACCCGCTCCGCTCTGGAGAACGCCGCCTCCGTGGCCGCTGTCCTGCTCACCACCGAGGCTCTCGTGGCCGACAAGCCCGAGCCCCCCGCTCCCATGGCTCCTGCTGGTGACCCCGGCATGGGTATGTACTAAGAAAAGTTTTCAGTTCCCCTGCAGCATCGCTGCGGGGGAACTTTTGCCCTCGGGCTTGTCGGCCAAACAAAATGGGGACCCCGCCGAAGCCCAGCGCAGCGGGTTCGGTGGGGAAAGGCGGAGCAGCGGAACGAGGGAGCTTTCGCTATCGGCGGAAGCGAAGGATGTGGAGCTTGCGACGCCGTGCCTGAGCCCCCCCGCTCCCATGGCCCCTGCTGGTGACCCCGGCATGGGTATGTACTAAGAAAAGTTTTCAGTTCCCCTGCAGCATCGCTGCGGGGGAACTTTTTGCCTTCCCACCTGTCGGATCAGGGCAAAACGGGAGGCTCCACACGCTGCCAACAGGCAATTTGCATCCAAATAAAGGCTAATGACAGCCGTATCGAAAAGTTTTTTCTTGCAACTGGCGGGCTGACGCTATATAATAACAATATCTTTGTGAGCAACGTGACAAACAGAGAAGAGAGGAATGAACGCATTGGACATTTTTGAGAAATGCAGAAAGCGTGGTCTGCTGCATGAGGTCAGGGATCTGGGGATCTACCCCTATTTTCATGCGCTGGAGAGCCGTCAGGATGTGGAAGTGATCATGGAGGGCAAGCGCCGGATCATGCTTGGCTCCAACAACTACCTGGGTCTCACCATCGACTCCGAGATCATCCGGGCCGGCGTGGATGCGCTGAAGCAGTACGGCACCGGCTGTTCCGGCTCCCGCTTCCTGAACGGTACGCTGAGCATGCACCTGGAGCTGGAGGAGGAGCTGGCCGACTTCCTGCACAAGGACGCCGTCATCACCTTTTCCACCGGCTTCCAGTCCAACCTCGGCATTATCAGCGCCATCGTGGGCAAGAACGACTATGTCATTCTGGATCGTGAGAACCACGCCTCCATCTATGATGCCTGCCGCCTGAGCTACGGCAAGATGCTGCGCTTCCGCCATGCGGATATGCAGGATCTGGAGCGTCAGCTCCAGCGTGTGCCGGAGGATCACGGCTGCCTGATCGTCACCGACGGCGTGTTCTCCATGGGCGGCGACATTGCCAAGCTGCCTGAGATCTGTGCGCTGGCCAAGAAGTATGGCGCACGGGTCATGGTGGACGACGCCCACGGCCTGGGCGTGATCGGTGAGGGCGGCCGAGGCACCGCCAGCTATTTTGGCCTGGAGGATCAGGTGGACATCTATATGGGCACCTTCAGTAAGTCTCTGGCCTCGCTGGGCGGCTACATGGCCGGCGATGCCGACGTGGTGGACTATGTGAAGCACGCCTCCCGTCCCTTTATTTTCTCCGCCTCCATGCCCCCCTCTGCCTGTGCGGTGGCACTGGCTGCGCTGCGCCATCTGCGTGCCCACCCTGAGCTGGTGGATAAGCTGGCCGAGAATAGTGCCTATCTCCGCAGCGGGCTGAAGAGCCGTGGTCTGAAGATCATCGAGTCCGAGACTCCCGTGATCCCCATCTATACTTACGAGGTGTACAATACGCTGGCCAAGGCCCGCAAGGCTTACGATGCCGGCGTGTATGCCAACCCGGTGCTTCCCCCCGCCTGCGCCCCCAACGAGTGCCTGCTGCGCACCAGTTGTATGGCCAGCCATACCAAGGCGCTGCTGGATGAGGCTGCGGATATTCTGGCCGCAGTGATGAAGGATGAGGGCTGAGCAGGTCGTCGTTATCACGGGCGGCAGCTCCGGAATCGGGCTGTGTGCAGCCGAGGCGCTGCTGGCGGCCGGATGCCGTGTCTATGAATTCAGCCGCCGGGAAACGGAACATTCCGGCATCGTCCACATCACAGCGGATGTGACGGATGAGCCCATGGTGGCCGCTGCGGTGAACACCGTGCTGGAGCGGGAGGGCCGCATCGACATCCTCATCAACTGTGCGGGCTTCGGCATCTCCGGCGCCGTGGAGTTTACCGAGCTGTCCGAGGCCAAACGCCAGATGGACGTGAACTTCTTCGGCATGGTGAATACGGTGAAGGCTGTCCTCCCCGCCATGCGGAAGGCCCGCAGCGGACGGATCGTCAACATCAGTTCGGTGGCTGCGGTGGCGGCCATTCCCTTCCAGACCTTTTATTCGGCCACCAAAGCGGCGGTCAACTCCTATACCTGCGCTCTGGCCAATGAGGTGCGCCCCTTCGGCATTACGGTGACGGCGGTGCAGCCCGGCGACATTTGTACCGGCTTCACCGATGCCCGCAAGAAATCCGAGGCGGGTGACGAGGAATACGGCGGCCGCATCTCCCGCAGCGTGGCGGGAATGGAACGGGATGAGCGCCATGGCATGAGCCCGGAGCGGGCAGGTGCCTACATCCGCAAGATCGCCCTGAAGCGGCGGGTCAAGCCGCTGTACGCCATCGGCTTCGGCTATAAGTGCATTTGTGTGCTGTGCCAGTCGCTGCCCTGCGCCCTGCGCAACTGGGTGATCGGACTGCTCTACGCAAAATAAGAAGCGATACCCACCGGCAAAGCCGGTGGGTATCGCTTTTTTTATCCCATATGGGTGAGATGCTCCCCAAGGAAGGTGTCCACCGCTGTCCAGTACAGGTCGGGGTGGGTGCCCACGGACAGGGCGTGGCCCGCATCGGGCATCCAGAGGAAGCTCTTGGGGCAGCGGGCCGCCTGATAGAGCTTGTTCATCATCTCGGAGGGCACAAAGTCATCCTCCACGCCGTGGATGAACAGGGTGGGGGTCCTGGAACGGGTGACCGCCTCCACAGGCACCACATCCCGCAGGTCGTAGCCAGCCCGGCGCTGGGTGGTGCGGCGCAGGGCGGAAAACAGGGCGCTCACCGGCACGGGGAAGGGGAGGGCGTGCTTGACAAAGGACGGTGCGATGTGGCACATCTGGGCCTCAATGCTGGTGTAGGCGCAGTCGGAAACGGCGGCCTTTACCTGTCGGGGCAGCACGCCGCCGGTGACCATGAGCACCGTGGCGCCTCCCATGGATACGCCGTGGAGGACGATCTCCGCATCGGGGTCACGGCGCACCACATAATTGATCCATCCCAGCAGATCCAGCCGCTCGTCATAGCCCCAGCCCACATAGTCGCCTTCGCTCTTGCCGTGCCCCCGCTGGTCGGGCATCAGTACGTTCCAGCCCGCCTGATGGTAGTGCAGGCCGATGGCGCCCATGGCCTCATAGGTGTCATAGTATCCGTGCATACAGATGGCCCAGCGGTGGCTCTCCTGCGGGGCAGGGACCATGGCCGCCCAGAGGCGCAGCCCGTCCACCGAGCGGATGGCGGCAGAGCGAAAACCGGCGGCGCTGCGTGCCCATACACGCCCCTCGGCCTGAATGGAATTGGGCTCCATGAGCTGCGGATCACGCACCTTGGGGATCATCACCTGATTGTAAAGGTGATTGCCCACGGCGGTCACACCGCCCGCTGCACCCGCTCCTGCCGCAGCCAGACCCAGAATCCCCCATGCTACACGCTTGCCCATGGCATTGCCCCCTAAAATCATTGATGACAACACTATAATATCCAGAACCGGGGGAGTCAACCCGTGGACGGTGAACCCTTTGTAAATCTTTTGCTTCAGGGGGTCGGGCGTGCAACAAGCGCCCGACCCCCTGTCCCATTTTTCGCCCTCTGGCAAAAAATCGGTAAAAAATGTTTGGGCGGAACGGTTGACTTTTTGCGGTGGGGGTGGTAACCTGTGCCTGCGGAATAGAACGAATGTTCGATTGCGCAGCGGCAAACCGTGTACCTCCTCCACCAAGACAAAACCGCCGTACCTGGCGGTACGGCGGTTTGTTTGGTGGAGGAGGGTGGATTCGAACCACCGAAGGCAAAGCCAGCAGATTTACAGTCTGTCCCCTTTGGCCACTTGGGTACTCCTCCATATGAAGTTGGGCTGCAGAAAGGTGGAGCTGGTGGACGGATTCGAACCCCCGACCTGCTGATTACAAATCAGCTGCTCTACCTGCTGAGCTACACCAGCATTGAGTGCCTCTGCGATTGCAGCGAAGGTTATTATAGCAGTGAGAAAGGAGCTTGTCAATACTTTTGGACGAAAAAAAGCGAAAGGAAATTTCTTGCCCATGGAATGGAAGGAGCAGCAGAATCAGGGAGGTCGCCTGCGCTCTGTGTGGGGGCGAGCTGTACCCCGGCGACCGGTATTTTGCCCTGGAGGGGCAGCGCATCTGCGAGACCTGTCTGGAGCGGTACGCCCGCCAATACTTTGCCGGTCAGCTTCGGCGGCTGAATACAAGGGAGGAGGGTGCCCTATGACCATTCAGGAGTTGGCACAGGAGTACAGCCGCTCCGCCACTCTGCTGCGGGGACGCATTGTGGAGCTGGAGCGGGCCATGGAGGCGGAGAGCGACGAGGAGGTGCGCCATCAGTTGGATGGGCGGCTGCGCCCGCTGCGCTCCATGTATCGGGACACCCGCATGGTGGCCCACTATCTGGAGCGGTATGATCCACGAAAGAGGAAGGGGAGCCAATGAAGCAAATATCCTATGACAATACTTACGGCATGGCCGACCTTGCGGTGTTCACCGCCCTGATGGCGGAGGACAATCGGGAACAGATCGGACGGCTGAAGCGCAACCTCACTCACGCCCTGCGGCAGGACATCACCCCCAAGCAGCGGGAGTATATGATGCTCTACTACGGCAAGTGCATGAGCATGGAGGCCATCGCTCAGGAGCTGGGGGTGAACCGCTCCACTGTGTCCCGCACGCTGAAGCGGGGGCGGGAGCGGCTGTACCGCTGCCTGCGGTACGGGGCGTCCAATTTACTGGAGCAGGCGGAAAGCTGAAAAATCCCCCGTGACCATGGTGGTCACGGGGGAAGCGATCATTTCAGTTCTTCGTGGCCGCAGGCGCCCAGCAGCTCCTTGGCGTAGGGCAGGGTGAGAATGGTGTTGCACAGGGTGTGCCATTCGTTCAGCTTGTGGCTCCGGCGGGCAAAGTACATATTGGCCAGCACCTCATAGTTGAGGGTGACGGTGCGCATCTGGTTGTAGCTGGAGGGGAGAAGCTGGATCAGGTCGTACCAGTGGGCCTTGTCCTTGGTCTCGACGTAGCGCAGGCGTACCGTCTCCAGATAGGCGATGAACTTCTCAAACTCCGCCAGCGAGGGGGCGGTGAGGTGATCCACGGAGAAGTCGGCCAGCTCGAAGGGCTTGGCGTGGATCTTGTGCATGGTGGAGGTGGAGTTGGCCACGGTGCCCACCTTGTAGGTGTCAAACTCCTTCCACCAGTACATGGGGGCGGTGATGTCCATGGACACCAAAATCTGACGGATGAACTTGCGGTGGTCGCTGCCGGCAGAGCACAGGCGGGTGGCCAGGGACAGGTCGTTCTCACCCAGGACGTAATTGCCCTGCTCGTCGTAGGCGCTGTCGGTACGATCCCAGCTGTTGAGCGGATTGCGGGCACCCCGCATGGCGTTTTCCAGATTCATGACGCTGATGTGGTCTGTTTTGAGCATGGCAAGCCCTCCTTTGGTATTTTCCCAAGTATAACAAAAAGTGCCCGCAGGTGCAAGACCTGCGGGCGCTTTTTGATGAGATCAGACGGAGATCTTCTCCTCGGCAATGGCGGCCAGTGCCTCCTGCGCACCCCAGAAGAAGCAGTCCTCCCCCACCAGAGCGGTGACGCCGCCCCGATCCATGGCGGTGCGGAAGGAGTGGTTGGCACCGGCGAAGCACACGGCCACCCCACGGGCGTGCTGGGCCTCCACGAAGCGGGTGAAGGCCTGGATGCCGGTGGAGTCCACGGTGGACACGCCCCGCACCGACAGCACCACGGCGGCCATATCGTCGGGGATCTCCTCCAGACGGCGGGACAGGTGTCCGGCAGAGCCGAAGAAGATGGAGCCGGAGATGTACACCACCCGCACAGCGGCGTGCCGCTGGTGATAGGTCTGGTTCAGCTTTTGCAGGCGGAGGGGATCCACCTCGCTGATGGTGACCTCCACATTGTTCACGCACTTGATGGCGAAGAACACGCAGCACAGGGCCACGCCCGCCACGATGGCGATGGACAGGTCGAACACCACGGTACACACCAGCGTGACGAGGAAGGCGAGGATGGCGCTTTTGAGCTTGTGGGAGAACAGGTACTTGATGGTGTGCCACTCGTTCATGCGCCATGCGGTGACCATGAGCACGCCGGCCAGAGCTGCCATGGGGATCCGGCTCATGACGCCGGACAGCAGGAACATGGAGCACAGCAGACCCACGGAGTGGATGATGCCGGTGAGACGGGTTTGCTGACCGGCCTTGATGGCCACGCTGGTGCGGGCGATGGCGGCGGTGGCGGGCACGCCGCCGAAGAAGGGCAGCAGGATGTTGCCCACGCCCTGAGCCACCAGCTCCCGGTCGGCACGGAGGGGTTCGCCCTTCATGTTACCGGCGGAAGCGCCGCACAGCAGGGACTCGATCATGCCCAGCACGGCGATGGACAGGGCGGGCGCCACCAGACCGCCCAGAGAGGACAGGTCGAGGGAACCGAGGGACAGGCGCACCTCAGGCAGCAGGGTGCGGGGAATCTCACCCACCACGGCCACATCCCATTTCAGGAAGGCGTTGACGATGAGCACCACGATGAGGGAGGCCAGGGAGGAGGGGAACACGGCCTGCCACTTCCTGGGCCACACAATCATAAACAGGATGACGAACAGACCGATGACGGTGGTCTTCCAGTCAGGGTGGAAGCCGTCGGTAAAGTAGGAGATGAGCTTGCCCAGATTGCCCGATGCGGTGGCGGTGGTGCCGAAAAAGTTGTCCAGCTGGCCCAGCGCAATGATGATGGCGATGCCGGAGGTGAAGCCGGTGATCACGGGCATGGGGATGATGGACACCAGCCGTCCCACCTTGAGCAGACCGGCCAGCACCAGAATGATGCCCGCCATCAGGGTGGCGGCGAACACGCCCTGCAGACCGTAGGAGGCCACCACGGTGGCCAGAATGGCGGCCATGGCGCCGGTGGGGCCGGAGATCTGGTAGGACGCACCGGACAGGAAGCCGATGACGATGCCGGCCAGAATGGCGGTGATGAGACCGGCGGCGGCATCAGCACCGGAGGACACGCCGAAGGCCAGCGCCAGCGGCAGCGCCACCGCAGCCACGGTGATGCCCGCCATCAGATCCTTGGTGAAGCGTTTGCCGTTGTAGCCGGCGAATTCCCGCCGCAGGTCGGCAATAAACTGTTTCATGGACAAAACCTCTCTTAAATCTCAAAATCGCTCTCCAGTCTACTCCCAATCAAGGGGGATTTCAAGGAGAAATGAGGCCAAAAAACCGCCCGTTTCCCGCCCTTTGTTGCACAAAATGCCAAAAGCGGGCAGACCGTCAGGTCTGCCCGCCCGGATGCAGGGAGTGGAATGGGTGCTCAGTTCCAGAAGTCGGTCTTCTGCTTCAGGCCGATGTCGGCGGCCTTGAACTCAGGGTCTTTGCCCTCCTTGCGCTGCCTGCGGTAATCCTTCAGCGCAGCAACGGCGGGCTTGGACAGGATCAGAATGACCGGGATGTTGATGATGACCATCAGCGCCTGGAGCAGGTCGGCCGTGTTCCACACCAGATTCATGGTGGCGATGGCGCCCACGAACACAATGGCGGCAGCCACCAGACGGAAAATGGTCATAAACAGCTTGCTGGGGGTGCGCTTCAGGATGTAGCGCAGGCAGCTCTCGCAGTAATAGTAGTTGCCGATGAGGGTGGTGAAGGCGAACAGCGCCATGGATGCGGCGATGAAGATGGGGCCGATGCTGCCCAGAGTGTCCTGCAAAGCGGCCTGCACATAGGGAGCACCGGCAAGGTCGGCGGTGGGGGCCACGTTGGAGCTCAGGCACATGAAGGCGGTGGCGGAGCAGATGAGCAGGGTGTCCAGGAACACGGAGAGCATCTGCACCAGACCCTGCTTCACGGGGTGGGACACGTCGGCCGTGGCGGCGGCGTTGGGGGCAGAGCCCATACCGGCCTCGTTGGAGTACAGACCACGCTTGACGCCGTACATCAGGCAGGAGCCGGAAAAACCGCCGAAGATGGCCTTGAAATCGAAGGCGTCAGTGAAGATGGCCTTGAACACGCCGGGCAGTCTGGTGATGTTGAGCACCACGATGACCAGCGCCACCAGCACGAAGATGATGCCCATCACAGGCACCAGCACGCCGGTGATCCGGGTGAGGCGGCGGCCGCCGCCCAGCACGCACAGGGCGAACAGAGCTGCCAGCACCACGCCCAGAATGATGGGGGTGATCTTGGCATCGTAGAAGGAGAAGCCGGAGAAGGAGGACTGCAGGTTGTACGAGGCCAGCGCATTGTAGCCCAGAGCGTAGGTCAGGATGATGATGACGGCGAAGATGAGACCCAGCCAACGCTGGCGCAGAGCGGACTCCATGTAGTAGGAGGGGCCGCCGTAGCTGGTGCCGTCGGGGTTCTTGCGCTTGTAGATCTGGGCGAGGGTGGACTCCACAAAGGCGGAGGCGCCGCCCAGAATGGCAATGATCCACATCCAGAACACCGCGCCCACGCCGCCGATGCAGATGGCCTGGGACACGCCGATGATGTTGCCGGTGCCCACACGGGAGGCGGTGGATACCATCAGTGCGCCGAAGGAGGAGACGGAGCCTTTGTTCTTGGGCTTCTCCTTCACCACACGGACGGACTCGGCCGCCATGCGGAACTGCACCAGGCCGGTACGGATGGTGAGCAGCAGACCGGCCACCACAAGGAACAGAGGCACCCACGGGTTGTACAGGAAGCTGCTGACGGAGTTGATGACGCTGTCAATGGTTTCGAGCATACTGTTTTCCCTCTCTTTTTATTAAGGATGGTATTAGAATATCGAAAAAATGCCGGTCTGTCAATGAAAAGCGGGGAAAAGAGCCAGTCTTATGCCGGGGAAACGCAGGAATTTCTGTGCGTTCCGCCAAAACCCGACGTCAACGGGAAATGCGCATTGCCATTCCCGGTTCGCCGTGCTACTATGATAGCACAATAAATCGAAAAAGTGAGAAAAGGAGTCCTCTCCCATGTCCATTCTGTTGAACCCGGTGCTGGTCTCGGTGATCGTGCTGTGCGTGCTGTGCCTGTGCAAGCTCAATGTCCTCATGTCGCTGGTTCTTTCCGCCCTGGTGGGTGCGGTGCTGGCGGGCATCTCCATTCCGGATGCCATGGGCGTCCTCTGCAACGGCTTCGGAGCCAATGCGGGCACGGCGCTGGCCTACATCTTCCTGGGCACCTTTGCTTCCGCTGTGGCATCCACCGGTCTGGCCGACATCATGAGCAAAAAGCTCGCCCGTGTCATGGGCAAAAGTGGGCTGGTGCTGCTGATCGTTCTGGCGGGGGTGGCCTGCCTGTCCCAGAATCTGGTGCCGGTCCATATCGCATTTATTCCCATCATGATCCCGCCCATGCTGGCCCTGTTCAATGAGATGAAGGTGGATCGCCGTGCTGCGGCCTGCTCGCTGGCCTTCGGGCTGAAAGCCCCCTACATCTGCATCCCCTTCGGCTTCGGCGCCATTTTTATGGGTATCATCGCTGATAACATGACCGCCAACGGTATGCCCACCACCATCAGCGACGTCACCCGCTATAACTGGATTTTGGGTGCGGCCATGCTGGTGGGTCTGCTCATCGCCATTTTCTTCAGCTACCGCAAGCCCCGTGAGTATCAGGCAGTGGCTATGGATCTGTCCGCCACCGAGGCGGTGTCTGACAAGCTCACCCGTGAGCATATCGTCACCATGGTGGCCATCGTGGCGGTGGTGGTGGTGCAGATCATTGCCGAGTCGCTGGCGCTGTCCGCCCTGTGCGGCGTGCTGGTGATGATTCTGGGCGGCGCCATCCGCTGGAGAAAGATGGACGATGCCTTTGCCAGCGGCATCCGGCTCATGGGCATGATTGCCATGGTGATGCTGGTGGCCGGCGGCTACGCCGCCGTGATGACCGCTACCGGCGCCGTGGATGCGCTGGTGGAGGCGGCGGTGACCGTCATGGGGGGCAGCAAGCTGATCGCCGCCATCGTCATCACCCTCATCGGTCTGCTGGTCACCATGGGCATCGGCAGCTCCTTCAGCACCGTGCCCGTTCTGGCCGTGCTCTATGTTCCTCTGTGCCAGCAGATGGGCTTCTCTGTGCCGGCCACCATCCTGCTCATGTCCGCTGCGGCGGCGCTGGGCGATGCCGGTTCCCCCGCCTCCGATACCACATTGGGCCCCACTGCCGGCCTCAATGCGGACGGACAGCATGACCACATCTGGGACACCTGCGTGCCCACCTTCCTCCACTACAATATCCCGTTGATGCTGGTAGCCATCATCGTATCCCAATTTATCTGAGCCAATCAAAAAGCTGCTGCGGAATGTTCCGCAGCAGCTATTTTTTGTCGGTTCAGGAAGCGGAGATGTACTCGCCGAGGATGTAACCTGTTTCGGAGGCACCGCCGCTGCCCACATACTTGATCTCGTACCAGCCGCCGCCGGCGCTGCCAACGATGGTAACGGTGTTTCCGTTGACCAGAGTGGCCAGAATTCTGTAATCAGTGCCGGGGCCGGAACGGACACGCAGACCGCCGTCGGCACCGGTGATGGTGCCGGTGGAGCCGGGGGTGAGGCTGTCAGTAGAGGGCTTGGAGGGAGTGGGAGGGGCCTCCTCCTCCAGACCGCGGCAGTACACGGTGCACGGCACGGACTGGCCGCCGGAGGTAACGGTGATGGTCACCCGCAGTACGCCGCCCACCTCGGTGCTCACATTGGTCACCTTGCCGGCGGCATCTACGGCGGCATATTCGGGGTTGGAGGACGTGTAGCTCACCGTGCCGGACCAGTCCACGGGATCGAAGGTGGGTTGCAGGGTGTGGCTCTCGCCGGGGGAGAGCGTGAAGTCGTAATCATTGGGGCGCATGGTGATGCTCTTGAGGGAGAGCGGCCTCTTGGAGGGCAGGGGGGAGGGAGGTGCCGTGGGCTCCACAGAGGGCTCCGCCGAAGGCTGCGCAGAGGGATCCGTGGGAGCGGTACTGCCCGCAGGCTGGCTGGGCTCAACGGAGACGCTGGGCTCGGCGGAGGGCACGGGGTTGTCGTGCACCTGAGGATAGATGACGGCGAAGATGATAATCAGTGCAGCCACGATGATGATCAGCGAGCACAGGAAGGTGATGAGGCGGGGCCAGTTGATGGGGGCGGATGCCTTGCTCTGCTGGTCGCTGCCGGCCAGACGCTTGCCGCCTCTGGGGGCGGACTGATCGGCGGTATTGTCAAACACGTCCTGTCCGTCAAAGACGTAACCGTCATCGTCCTCCATGCCGGGGGAGGTGGAGCGGGGCTGGGAACCCTGCCCGCAGAAGGGACAGGATTTATAGGTGGCGCTGTAATCCTCTCCGCAGGACTGACAGCGGATCAGCTCTTCCGTATTGTTTCTTCGAGCCATGATACATGACCTCCGTTGCTGGTAAAGTGGCTATATATTGTTTATAGTACACGGTTCGAGCGGTTCCGTCAATCCTTTTTTGTTATGTCTACCAAATTGCGGGCGTAAGATTGGCATTGACCGCAGATGGGATTTTTCTTATAATGGAAGAATCAAGAATTTGCGAAGGAAGTGTCTGCCATGTCTCAGCCCATGACGGCTGCTGCCGTACACAAACAATATGACGAGGGGATGACCGCCTTTCGCCGCCAGATCACCGATCCCACCGCACGGGTGGCTTTTGGGCGGGATGCCGATGTGTTTATGCGGCAGTGCGCCTGCGGCGTGTGGCAGAAAGATCAGGGCATGACGCCCGGCCATGTGGAGTACTACAACAGCATCTACTGCCGGGGCAACCCTGTCCCCACCACCCTGTACTGGGAGCTGGCCACCGCCGTGGGGGAGTACCCCGGTTTTGCGGTGCCTGCCTTCTTTCGCCGTCTGGTAAAGGCCGATCTGGAGCTGGGGCGCAGCCTGAGCCGCCGCTTTGTGGACACCTTTACCCTGATGCTTCTCCTGTTTGCCGCTGTGGACGGCAAGGTGAGCGAGGCGGAGGCAGGGTTCGTCAATTCCTGTGCCGACTATCTCAGCGCCTACTGCGATGAGGCCGGCGTGTCCGGCGGGAAAACGCCGCTGGACGTGCAGGATTTCGTCACCCGCCGCACCGACGGCACCCCGGTCAAGACCGGCAAGCCGGAGGAGTCTGCCGCCGCCGAGGTCAAGAAGGAAGCGGAGCAGGAGCCGGAGCAGCCTCAGGAGACGCTGGAAGAACTGCTGGCCGAGCTGGACGAGCTGTGCGGGCTGGACAAGGTGAAGGAGGACGTGAAGAGCCTCATCAATCTGGTCAAGGTGCGCAAGCTGCGTGAGCAGGCCGGTCTGCCCGTGCCGCCCCTGTCCCTCCATCTGGTGTTCATGGGCAACCCCGGCACCGGCAAGACCACCGTGGCCCGTCTGCTGGCCAAAATCTACCGTGCCATCGGCGTGCTGTCCAAGGGGCAGTTGGTGGAGGTGGATCGCTCCGGTCTGGTGGCCGGCTTCGTGGGTCAGACCGCCCTCAAGACCCAGGAGGTCATCGAGAAGGCCAAGGGCGGCGTGCTGTTCATCGACGAGGCCTACGCCCTCACCAACCAGGAATCGCCCAACGACTTTGGCAAGGAAGCCATCGAGGTGCTGCTCAAGGGCATGGAGGATCACCGCAAGGATCTCATCGTCATCGTGGCAGGCTATACCGAGCTGATGGGGGACTTTATCCACTCCAACCCCGGTCTGGAGAGCCGCTTCAACAAGTATTTCTACTTTGAGGACTATGACGGCCCCCAGTTGGCCGAGATCTTCCGCTCCATGTGCAGGAAGAACGGCTATGCGCTGGATGAGGCCACCGACAAGGCGGCGGCGGAGGCATTCCGCATTATGTACGAACAGCGGGATGAGAACTTCGGCAATGCCCGTGATGTGCGCAATATTTTCGAGTCTGCGGTGTCCCGTCAGGCCAACCGTCTGGCTGCCATGGAACATCCCGATAAGGATGCTCTGATGGCGCTCACCATCGACGATCTGGATCTGAAGGACGATGAGGAGCAGCCCGACGGGGCGGAGGAGAAGCCCACGGAGGAGCCGGAGAAGAAAGCGGATTAACTCTTGCTTTTGAGAAGGATGTGTAGTATAATTCCCTCGCACCGTGCCGGTGTGATGGAATTGGTAGACGTAGTGGACTCAAAATCCACCGCTGGCGACAGCGTGCCGGTTCGAGTCCGGCCACCGGCACCATAATGATTGACTCATAAGTCTACCAAGACTTGTGAGTCAATTCTCTTTTATAGCCCTGTTTTAGGGTCAAAATACGGATATAGCAGCAAAAAACGGTTGATGACTGGTGGATCAGCGCCAGAAATCAACCGTTTTTTGTATTTTTGTGGGTCGATTATGCCCCAATGTGTTATAAATTAAAGGTTTATGGGGACAGGATTTGAATAATTATTTACTATCGCTTTTTTATGTGCTATACTAATATTAATAAAGATTTGCATTTTGGAGGTGACCAGTATGCTATCGATGTCCGATACCCCCATTGAGGGTGTGTTAAAATACTTTGCTGATCGCGGTATAGGAGTTGCATTTTTAGTTCCTACACCAACAGGATATGAAAAATCAATCATGGATGCGATTGCTCCTTTTAGAAGCTTTTTGCTGGAAAATGGTATTCACAACTACGATGAACAACAACAGGGCCCAGATAATAAGGCTACATTCCCTGCCTGTTTTGTATATCCTGATAGGATTGTGGAAACCAGAGCTTCGTTGTATCGTCCGCGAACAAAACAAGGTGATCCGCGTGTGTGGTTTTCAGGATTGAAAAACTACTGCAATCCGTGTAATTTGTTAGGTATTGTCACCGACAAAAAGAAGCTCTATATTCTGAACCTATCTCTGCCTGAGATTCACGATTCTTTACGCAACGGCGGTGCTGCGCAGAATCTGCTTGATCAGCTGACTGCGGACGACGAAAGCATTGCTATGGAGCTGCTTGAAAAATTTAGAGAGCTTCATCGCCTCGGATTTGTTCCGACAGTTGTGGAAGGCGATACTGGTGTTGGCATGACGGCAGAGCATTTCTTGGGGATCCCTCCGAATGCAGAGAAAACACCCGATTACAAGGGGATTGAATTGAAATGCTCTCGCAAAAAGGTTCGTCAGCCTAATCGTGTCAACCTTTACTCTCAGGTGCCCGACTGGAAAAATAGCCGCGGTATGACTGCTGATAAGCTGCTTCAAACATACGGATACTGGGCAGATGACAATGGCAAGCAGCGCTGGAATCTTTATTGCACAGTTGAAGCACATCGTCCCAATACCCAGAGCTTGTTTTTTGAAGTTGACACGGATCGGGATTTGCTGATTAACTACAGTATGCAAAATGGCACACCGGTATACGTTGTGCAATGGAGTCTGCAGACGCTCCGCGAACGTTTGCTGGAAAAACACAGGGAAACCTTCTGGGTTAAAGCCACTAGCATTATTGAAGATGGCGTAGAGAAATTTCGTTACGATTCTATCGTACATACAAAGAAGCCGACAGCCTCTTTGTTGGGATACTTAATAGATGCCAAAATCATCACTATGGACTACACAATGCACTTCAAGGAAAATGGCAAGGTGCGCGATCATGGTTATCTGTTCAAGATTAAACCGGAAAATGTAGGATTGCTTTTCCCTGATCCAGTGGAGTACACCTTAGAGTAAAACAATGGGCTACCTCATAATCGAGGTAGCCCATTTTGTCATTTGATGTGTTTTAGAATTTCAAGTGCAATAGCGTGTGCCATCAGCGGAGGAACAGCGTTACCAACCTGAGTGTATTGAGGTGTTTCCAGTTTGCGACGATCACCGCCGGTGGTTCGCTTTCCTTGGAAAACAAAGCTGTCATCAAAGGATTGCAAACGTGCCATTTCTCTGACAGTCAGAGATCGATTGGCACCATAATGAGCGAAGTCATCCGGCATAGTGACGATAGTAGTGCTAGGCTTCGTTTCACACAGACAGGAGTAATTCCGCTTGTTTGTGTTGAGCAGGAGTGGGTTGTTAGGTTCTTTTTCTCTGGCAATAGTATAGCTGCCATATTTCCGGATGAGCGCATAACGCTGCTGAACCTCCTCGCTGTGGCGGGAAGTCTCATGATTTGCAAGTTGCATTATTTCCAGAGGGCAATCAAAGAGTTCATCCACACAATTAGCAGCAGTATAAGTGGGGCTAAATTGAGGGAAACGAGCCGGATTCAGGCGTCCCATACGACTCCATTCGGCATAGGTTCGCATCTCACCATATCGGCCGACCGTCTCTGCTTCGGGCTTGCCTTGGATGGTGCGTCTTTTTGATCCGGCTTCTGAAGAACGAAAATCAGCGAAAAATGCATCATCGTATGCCGTTGACTTTTCAGGAACGCGAATATAATTCAGATCGCCAATAGCTTCTGCGACGGTGACCTTTTCGCGTTCGCTAACAGTTGCAGGAATTTCGGTAATTAAATCTTGATCGTTTCTGCAACCAATAAATACTACGCGCAGACGATTTTGGGGCACACCATAGTCAGAAGCATTCAGAACGATGGGGCGTTCAATGCGATACAGCTGAATCTTATCAAGCAGAGCATCGCAACCAACGGGGAGTCCTTGCGCAGAATATTGCCGCAGAATTCCTGTGAGGCGATTGACGGTAGCCATAGTATCCTCGGAAAGGATCTCGATCGCCAATTGAGTTTCCTCAATAGTAGATTTTACAGAAGTGCTATCAACGCGGCTGTACAGCGATCGAAGTGCATCCATACAGATAGCGATGATTTCGTCTGTGTCCAGATAATCAGTCATCGCATCAAAACGCTGCTTATATTCGCTTCTGTTTAGATGGCTGCTGTTAATGACTGCTTTGATTTTTTTAGAGACAGATGCAATGTCACCGCGCGCTTTAAGCAAGTTTAATCCCTGACGAACAACATTACGATCGTCCTCAGGAATGGCCTTATTGTTACGGAAAGCATTTACAAACTGATCAGCAACACGGTCGATATACTGAACAAGTGCCGGATTGGCAATGCTGTTCTTCTCAGCAAGGATGGAATGGAGTAAGAACGCCTTTTCGCTTTCACTGAATTTGCTGCCTTCGATTGTTTTCAGAATCGAGATATAATCGCGTCGTCTTTCTTCTGTTGCGCTATTCTGAGCAAGAACCACACCAATTTTATCTAGTGCAACTCTAGCTTCGAAACGCTTTGCGGGATCAACATGTGTGATGGCAGATGCAATATAGTCATAGAACGACTGAAGATGATCAAAGTCGACGATGTTTTGGATTTCTCGCAAGATACGCTCTTTGATTTTGCCGTTGTCCTTGGTTAAAATGCCGTGGACATTTTCCATGACAAAATACTTGGGGCGAATAGCAGAAATAACCTGCAAGTAATACGAAAACAGATCATCCTTTTTATCGTTTTTCTTACGTTCGCCAGCTAAACTAAAAGACTGGCAAGGAGGACCACCAACCAGTACATCGATTTTTGAGTCAGTAAATTTACGTTCCAGAATGGCACAAAGGGTTTCGACAAAATCGGGATCGGTGATGTCTTTTGTCAAAAATTCCGTAGGGAGTCCAAGCTGTTCGTTGTATCGAATGCGGTGAGTCACCTCGCATGTGGGGTTAATATCACCTGCAAGCAGAAAATCGTAATAGGAGCCGTTGTGCTCAGCTTGCAAAAAGCCTTCGCTAAAACCGCCAGCACCGGCAAACATATCAATAAAAGTAGGCATAGACATCCCTCCTGTCGAGAATATTGTAACACACCTTCCCGAAAAAGTCCAGGGGTATTATAACATAAATGTTTCAAAAAGTCCAGGCATTTCGAAAAAATAGTTCCAATAAATCAATTATACAAAGAAAATATCCGTAATTGCTACTAAATTGCTAACTTTTCGGTATTTGTGTAGATATTCGCAGGAGTATCTGGTATTGTGTGTCCCTGCCAAAGGAGGTGGCGACATGCGAAATATCATAGAAGAACTGTATTACGGCAACATCACTCCATGCGATCGGGATATCGTCAAAGGCGGCACGTACTCGCATCTACTGCATTTAGTAACGCGTAACGAGGATGACCTGATGCAAACGCTGACGCAGGCGCAGCAAGAGACCTTCGAAAAGTTCAAGGACTGCGCATCGGAACTCAATGATGCCAACGAGATGACATCCTTCACTCTGGGATTCAAGCTCGGCATGCGATTGGCGCTGGAGGCCATGATCAACACCAGCGACATCACAGAACCCAAAATGAATTAAAACAGCAAGCGCCATCACATCTGGAGACAGGTGTGATGGCGCTTTTTGAATTTGTACAGTAAAGTTCATAGAAAGTCATAAGGAACTTGTGTTATTATTATAATCGGAGAGAAAGATGAGAGTAAATGTTATAGAATGAGAGTTCCGAGCTGTGGTAGTATTATAATGACGAAACTTTACAGTAAAGTCCATAGAATTACAGGCATCGTTTATGATATGATTATAATGCAGAAAATCCAAAACAGGCGATGAAAGTTGATGGAAGTTTAATGTCCATCCATGATATCATTATAATAAGCAACGAAAAGCAATTGAAAGCGACCCGCAGTTTCTGATATTCTTAAACTGGCGATGAGTAATCCGTTGGACGACATTATACAGATCAGATGATAGAATAGTATTGTGGGTAGGCGTACATGTAGCTGTGTCCAAAATCGCGGACGCAATTCCGAATACGGTGCGCTATAATGGTACTGTCCCGAAATTGATATGCAAGATTTTACGGACGACATTCATGGGAATCGGTGATATACTGGTATTGTGATACCAAACGACATAGAATGATACCTGTCGAGTATGGTATCATTACAATAGTAGAAACAGCTCATGCGGAGATAATCCGCGTGGGCTTTTCTTATATAAACGAGCATAGGCAAAAACGATCAGGGTAACGATGTGACTGCAGCACATCGTTGCTCTTTTTTTACGCTCTTTTGCCAATGACTTGTTGTTGAAACTACGACGAAAGGAGGAAATAGAATGAGGCGTGAATCGCTTGCAAACAAGGATATACGCTTTGCGTGTATGGAACAGTGTGTAAAGTTCTGGCAGGTTGCTTTGCAGCTTGGCATTTCACCTGAGACATTTACGCGAAGGATGCGCGTCGAAATGAACGAGGATGAAAAGAAGGAAGTCTACAGGGCTATCGAATGCGTACTGCGCGGACGTTGAGCCCAATCACAACACCGAAAGGAGGTGAAACGAAATGAAAGGATTTACCATCTACACCGCAAATTGCACCGGTAACGCGAAGAATTGCATCTATCCCACTGAGGTGGTGGTAAAGGACATCGCATCGTTGGAGCGGGCAATGCAACACGATCACGTGTGCGCTATGTACCGCGATCATAAACGCAGCGCAGCAGGCTTCGAGTGGTCGGACTGCATCCCTATGGATTGCGACAACGATCACAGCGAGAATCCCGCGCAGTGGAAACATCCAGAGGATGTGGTGGCGGCATTTCCAAATGTGACATTTGCAGTCTGCTACAGTCGCAATAATATGAAGGAAAAGAACGGTCGCCCAGCTCGCCCCAAGTTCCATTGTTACTTCCCCGTGAATCGGATAACGGACAGTAAGACATACACCGCAATGAAGCACCAAATCCAGAAACAGTTTCCGTGGTTTGATGCCAATGCACTGGACGCAGCCAGATTCTACTTTGGTACCGAACATCCGGAAGTCATGTTTTTTGAAGGTGACAAAACGGTGGATCAGGTGTTGCCGACAGCGATCACCGCAGGCAGCCGCAACGCGACCTTATCTCAAAAAAGCAGGCAGGCTCATCAAAAGATATGGTGATACGGCCAAAGCGGAACAATTGTTCAAGATAGAAGCGCAGCGGTGTGTACCGCCTCTGTCGGAAGATGAGCTGGCAAGCATCTGGAGCAGCGCCAAGAAGTTCGGTGAGCGAATTGCCGTTCGGGACGACTACATTCCACCCGATAAGTTCAACACACCGGCAGAAAAGCTGGAAGCTATGCGGCCGGAGAGCAACCGTAGATATGCATGGTCAGATATCGGTGCCAGCCGCCTGTTTGCAGATTACTACAAGGACATCGTCCGCTATGTGCCAGAGCGCAAAAGCTGGTACTGCTACGAAGACGGTGTGTGGAGCGCTGACGTCGGCAACCTCAAGGCAATGGAATATTGCAAGGAGCTGGCAGACGCCATGCTTATATATGCACTATCCATACAGGACGAGCAGAAGCGGCAGGAATTCATCAAGTATTGCGGCAAGTGGCAGACCCGCCGTGTGCGCGATACCATTCTTCGCGACGCACAGGGCATTTACCCCATCGCCATGAGTGAGTTTGATTGCGACCCTTATGTATTCAATTGTAAGAACGGCACCTTGCATCTGGACACCATGGAATTCACCGAGCATTGCGCCGAGGACAGGCTGACCAAGATCAGTGATGTGGAATATAACCCCACAGCACGCTGCAGCAGATTCCTCACCTTTGTGGATGAGATCACCAGCGGTAACGCAGACACAGCGAAGTTCTTACAGAAAGCGCTGGGCTACGGCATTAGCGGAGATACCCGACATGAGTGTTTGTTCATTCTCTACGGCGCAAAGACTCGCAACGGCAAAGGCACATTGTGCGAGAGCGTTCTTAAGGTGCTGGGCAGCTACGGCTGCACCGCAAGACCGGAGACAATCAGCATTAAGCAGAATGTCAGCAGCCAGACACCCAGCGAGGATATCGCTCGGTTAGCAGGTGTGCGATTCACCAACATATCCGAACCGGGGCGCGGACTGGTGCTCAATGCAGCACAGGTCAAGAGTATGACAGGCAACGATACTCTCAATGCCCGATTCCTACATGAAAACAGCTTCGATTTCAAACCTCAATTCAAGCTCTACATCAACACCAACTACCTACCGGTAATTAACGATATGACGTTGTTCAGCAGCGGCCGCGTGGTGATTATCCCCTTCGACCGACACTTCGAAGAATCCGAGCAGGATAGAACGCTGAAATCCGAGTTTGCCAAACCGAAGAATCAAAGCGCCATCCTCAACTGGCTGGTGGAAGGATACCGACTTGCCATGCAGGAAGGTCTGACGCAACCGGCAGCCGTGATCGCAGCCACCGCTGAATACAAGCAGGACAGCGACAAGGTGATGCAGTTTGTGGAGGAAAAGCTGGAGGCAGCACCTATGGCAGAAACCCGAACATCCCTTGTCTACGAGGCCTACCGTGGATGGTGTTCCGAGAATGGATGCTACGCTGAGAATATGAGGAATTTCAACCAAGCACTACGCAGCATTGCAACAGTAACACGAAAGCGCCCAGCCACAGGTGGTGGAGCAACCACACTACTGTGCGGATACCGAATCAGTGGTGCCGCACAGCCGCTATGAACATCATGTAGCAGCTTGTAGCAGGAAATATAGGTTGTTTTGAAAATCGTTTCTTTTATAGAAAAAACCATTTTTACTTGCTACAACCTGCTACACAGACGAAAGGAGTAAAAAACACGTGAGAAACTACAAGTTTTACAGCACAAAAGATGGCAGGATGCCGATGACAATGCCGGATGCGGCAGACTTCGGTGACAGCAAGAAGGACGCGTTTACCATGTACCATACCGCAGACGGTGAGCCAGTGATCCTGCGCAGGAGCATCGCGCTGACACCCATGCCGTGGTGCATCCAGAGAGGCACCAGTACCGTGTTCTTTAGCTACTACCGCGATGCTATCGAGCATTGCCGCAAGCGCGGCTATAAGCTGATCGAGGAAGGAGGAAACACATGAGCTGGAAGGACAAGCTGTTTGGTAGCAGAATCCTTGCCGTCGGCAGACGCAGATACAAGAAGGACGATGGCACTACGATCACAGTCACCAAAGACATCCGCTACACCGTCAAAGATGGCAGCAGCACTATCCACATGTATGATTTGGATGATGTGAAAAGCTACTGCAAGCACAGCACCCGCATTGACGGGTAGGGGGAGTCAAATCTCTACGCCTAAACTTCCCGAGACGGGCGTGGGGTCACACACGAAAAATCGGGAAATCAAGTGGGGGTATAGCCCCATAAATCAAGTTTTTTTCAAGGAGGATCCACTAATGGACAAGTTATTCAAGTATTACGCTCTCGATGGCAGAGGCATTCAGGGAGCAAACAAGAGACCCATCGACCACATTTACGATAGCGCAGAGGCAGCTTTCAAAATCTCCACCTTCTGTCTAGAGACCGCAGTGCCCGGCACCTATCGTCTGCTGGCCAAGCACCCCACTGACATCCACAAGTACCACTATTTCAACATCAAGTGCCCCAACTGTGGCGGCACACTGGAAGAAATTTTACCCGCAAAAGACAAGCACGTGCTGCCCATGTACGCATGCACCTGCTGCAACCGCTAAGTAAAAGGAGGAACACCAATATGTATAAGACCACTGAATATAACCGTGAGTTCTGCAATGCAGCCAGAGCAAAGAGAAGAATTCCCAGCACCGATATTTTGGAGAGCGGCCGTGACAAACAGAACGGCAGCTACAGACTGCCCTACGAATCCAACAAGAAGTTCGAAGCGCTCCGCCAGAAGGAAAACCTGTTCCGTCGCATTGGCACCGTCGTCAGCGCACCCAAGGGCGACTATACCATCTGGGCACATGATAACGAGCCGGAGGTCACTTGGCTCACTGATAAGGATCCCATGTTCTTCGAAAATGTGGAAACCTACGATGATTACCAGTTGACCGGCCATACTCTCGGTTGCGCCACCCGCATTTCCGAGGATTTCGCCGCTGACGCAGGCTTCGATGTGGAAGGTCAGATCACCAGAGAGTTCGCCAGAAGCATTGGCCGCGCTGAGGAAGATGTTTGCATCAACGGCGATGGCATCCATACCCCTAAGGGTTTCTTAAAGGAAGCCCTCGTCGGGCAGTATACCCTCGGCAGCGACTATGTTGACGTAGTTGACTTGTTCTTCGCACAGGATGAAGAATATCGCCGCAACAGCGTGTGGATCATGAACAGCGAGACCGCCTACAAGCTCCG
>JAZNQA010000114.1:0-2840 GCA_045589915.1 Candidatus Enterenecus sp. | reverse complement strand
TCTGCATGACAAAGCCCCGCCTGAAACTCCGCCGCCTTTTCCTTGTCTGCGGCC
Organism: Candidatus Enterenecus sp.; assembly: GCA_045589915.1. Taxonomy (GTDB): domain Bacteria; phylum Bacillota; class Clostridia; order Oscillospirales; family Oscillospiraceae; genus Enterenecus. Next base: position 2,786 of record JAZNQA010000114.1, on the reverse strand, counting down.
ACCTTTTCCCAGCTATCCAGATACTCCTTGGGATACTTGGGGTTGGACAGGCGCTCGATCTTGCCGGTGGCGGGGTCGATGAGCTTGGTGATGCCCCCCGCACCCAGAGACAGAACGGATTGCAGCTCCTCCATCATGATGATGTTGTAGGCGCACCCGGTGCCGGGCAGGCACCAGCCCACATTCTCGAAGGAGCCGGACATATACTTCTGCCGGTAGAGGTAGTAGGGCACATAGCCCGCCCCACGCAGCCGCTCCTCCGCCGTGTCCAGCATGGCGGCCACCTCGCCGGTGGAGCAGAGCTGGCCCCGCTCCTCCATGAGGCGGGCCCCCTTTTTCAGCGCCAGCGTATGTACCGTGATGTTGGCAGGGGCCATGGCCAGCACCTTGTCCAGGGTGCGGGCGAATCCGGCGGGGCTGTCCCCCGGCAGACCGGCGATGAGATCCATGTTCACCATGCCGCCGTACTCCGCCTTGGCCAGCGCCATGGCTTCCCCGATCTGGGCGGCGGTGTGGGCACGGCCCATGGCACGCAGCACGCTGTCCTCCATGGACTGGGGATTGATGGAGATGCGCTGGATGCCGTGGCGGCGGAGCACCGCCAGTTTGTCCGCCGTGATGGTGTCCGGCCGTCCCGCCTCCACGGTAAATTCCATGCAGTCCCCCATGGGCAGGTGGGTCTCCATGGCGGTGAGCACCCTGTCCATCTGCGCCGCCGACAGGGTGGTGGGGGTGCCGCCACCCATGTACGCCGTGCGCACCGACAGGCCGTGCCGCCGGAGCTGCTGCCCCGCAGCCCCGATCTCTCGGCACAGACCGTCCACATAGGGCTCCACCAGCGCCAGCGCCCCCTTCACATCGGCGGAGATGAAGGAGCAGTAGGCGCAGCGGGTGGGGCAGAAGGGGATGCCCACATAGAGGGACACCTGATTCTTTCTCAGCCCCCGCTTCACCGCCAGGGCGGCACGGGCACAGTCCATGGCCAGCTCGGCTCTGCCCTCATTCACCCGATACAGATCGGTGAGCAGGGTACGGGCCTCCTCCTCCGAGCCACCCTCCGCCATCATGCGGGTGGGCAGCTTCACCGGACGCACCCCTGTGAGGGCGCCCCAGGGGGGCTCGTACCCCAGCGCCTGCACGCCGGCATCGTAGAAGGCCAGCCGCAGGATGCGCTGACGCACCCGATCATCGGCCAGACCGCCCACAAGCTCGGCCACATCCGCCTGACGGCTGCCGGTAAACTCCCGCCCCTCCCACCAGAGGGTGGCGGCGGCGGTGAGGGTCTCCCCCGTTTCGTCCAGCGACACCAGCGCAGCGGGGCTGTCCCCCGCCGGATCGCCGTCGGGGTAGTCGGGGCGCTGACCGGGGAACAGGGTCATCATCATCTGCTCCACCGCATAGCGGTAGTCGTGTCCACGCAAATACAGCTTCATCTTATCGCTCCATCACCTGCAGGAGATAGGGGTTGCTCTGCCGCTCCTGCTCCAGCGTGGACAGCCCCTCGTGACCGGGGATCACCTGATAGTCCCCCTCTATGTGGACCAGCTTTTTCAGGGAGTTCATGAGCTGGGGATAGCTGCCCCCCTCCAGATCGGTGCGGCCCACAGAACCCCGAAACAGGGTGTCCCCGGTGAACAGGACGTTCCCCGCCCTGAGCACCACCGAGCCAGGGGTGTGGCCGGGGGTATGGAGCACATCCACGGCGATGGAGCCCACCATTACCCGCTCGCCCTCATCGTAAAAACGAAGGTTGCCGAAGGAGGCAATGGTGGGGAAGGTGCTGCCGAAGATCTGTGTCGTGAGCTGGGTTTCGTCCACGTCGGCGGGGTGGCAGTACACGGGCAGCTCCGGCCACTGGGCCCGCAGACCGGGGATGCCGAGGATATGATCAAAATGGCTGTGGGTGAGCAGCACCGCCACCGGCTCCAGCCCCTGCCCACGGAGGTAGGCGGCCACCCGTGCACCGTCATCGCCGGGGTCTACCACGGCGCATTGGTTGGTGGCTTCGTCCCAGAAGATGCAGCAGTTGGTGCCGATCATGCCAAGCTGAATGACTTTTACCTGCATAGGATCACCTCATAAATCGTGTGGTTTATATCAGGTATTGTACCCTCTTTCCCGGGGAAAGTAAATGCAGAATCAATGGACAATTGAGAATTGTGAATGGATCAAGCCTTCCCCTTTGGGGAAGGTGGCATTTGCGGAGCAAATGACGGATGAGGGATGGGGGAATGCAGAATGGATGACCGCAACCAAAAGCCTCCCCTTGAGGGGAGGTGGCACCGCCATAGGCGGTGACGGAGAGGTGTGTTCGGGCGCACACACAGGTGCGCCCCTACAGGAAAACCATCGGGTACGCCGTAGGGGCGGGTTCTAAACCCGCCCGCCCGATAGGATGCCTTTGGTAACAAACCATCTGCCATGCCAGGCGCTTGATGGAACCGCTTGCACCGAAACACAGCAGGCACGAAGCGGCTGAGCGGCTAAATTGCTGAGACAATTCGACTTACCCCACGCCGATGTTAGACAGACGCACCGATGCAGCTCCCCCGTAAAATGGGGATTCTTAAGGGGTGAAAAGCCTGTGAACCGAGGATGCGTCCTTTGCATCCGAAGGCGAACCGGATTTTCTCCCCTTAAGTCGCCCTTTGGTTTCTTTCGGGCGAGACCGAAAGAAACCCGCCGGAGGCGGCTTACACCCCACGTCATCGCTTCCTGAATATATGCACCCGGAAATCCATGGTCACATCCAGCCCGTCCAGCGCCATGAGCCGCTCCACGCCCTC
>JAZNQA010000113.1:0-5804 GCA_045589915.1 Candidatus Enterenecus sp. | reverse complement strand
CGTGCAGCAGATGCAGCCGGAGGAGATCTCGGAGATCTGAACGCCTGCCTCCTTCAGAAAGCCGCCATCCACGCTGATCTCACCGAACTCGTTCTCGATGAGGGCCAGCTTTTCCCCCTCGTAGGCTTCGGCCAGCAGTTTTTTGATGAGGGTGGTCTTACCGGCCCCTAAGAAGCCGGAGATGATGTCTACCTTTGCCATGTGGATCAGTCCTTTGCTGCTCTGCGGTGTGAGAGCCGATTTATTACAAACGGTATTGTATCATGTTTCCCGCAAAATGCAACGGAGGGAGAGGGGCGGTATTTTTGTTTTTTGCGGAAAGCCGGTAAACGCATTGAAAAGGCTGTCGAATTGTGGTAAAGTGTAGGACAGCGCATGGATGTTGAGGTGCGCCATCATCACGGCCGGTCACGACCTGAGTTATGGAGGGATTTCCATGTATCAACCTAAGCGGCGGAAGCAGTCGTCCCCACGGCGCCATACCGGCCGGCGGAGCGGCCCGATGAACGGCTCGCCCCTGCTGTCCATCCTGTTCTTTCCGGCGGTAATCCTGTATCACGAGCTGCTGCTGCGTGCGTTTAACAAGGATGTTGCGTTTTTCTCCCTGTCGCTGGTGCGGATCCTGCTGTTCTCGGCGGCGGCCGGTATGCTCATTTTCCTGATTCTGGACCTGCTGCCCTGGCGGCGGGCTGCCCGCAATGCGGGCACGGTGCTCATCGTGCTGGGCACGGTCATCACCTGCGTGGAATGCTGCTGTCGGGACACCTTCGGCACCTATTTCGGCCTGACCTTTATGGGCGGCATGGCGGGAGATGTGGCGGGCAATTTTGCCAGCACCGTGTTCAGCGTGATCTTCAGCCATATTCCCTTCATCCTGCTCTCCTTCGTGCCGCTGGTGGTGTATAGCTGGCGGCGGCGGGTGCTGGTGCATGACCGGCGGCAGCGTGCTGCCGTGCGGGTGGCCATGATCATGATGGTGGTGGCGCTCCACATGGTGGGGCTGCTGTTCTCCCTGCTGGGCGAGTCCAAGAGCTACTACACCTACGATTTCCAGGCCAATACCGCCATCCCCCGCTTCGGCATGGTCAATTCCCTGCGGCTGGAGCTTCAGTATACCATCTTTGGTATGCCGGAGATGCCGCTGGATGTCATCCTGCCCGACCCCGTAGTGACCCCCGATGTGCAGCCCAGCGGCGAGCCCGGCGTGGATCCCACGCCCACCCCCATCGTGTACGGCTACAACGAGCTGGACATCGACTTTGAGGGCATGGCCGCAGCCACGGGCAGCGATACTCTGGCGGCCATGCACAAGTACTTCGGCAACCTGACCCCCTCCCAGCAGAATGAGTACACCGGGTATTTTGAGGGCAAGAACCTCATCCTCCTCACGGCGGAGGGCTTCTCTCCCTACGCCATCGACAAGGAACTCACCCCCACCCTGTACCGGCTGGCCTATGAGGAAGGCTTCGTGTTCAACAACTTCTACCAGCCCAACTGGACCCAGTCCACCTCCGGCGGCGAGTTCGCCGTGATGACCGGTCTGATCCCCAACTGGTTTGGCAGCAAGGTGGCCTTCAATGCCAGTAAGGACGTGTCCATGTCCCAGGCGCTGGGCTGGAAGTTTGCCGAGCTGGGGTACAACGTGCCCGCATGGCATAACCACACCTATACCTACTACGGCCGTGCCGACACCCACCCCAATCTGGGCTATGACTATACGGGTGTGGGCGGCGGTCTGGTGCTGGAGCACAACGTGTGGCCCAACTCCGATCTGGAGATGATGCAGGCCACGGTGGACAGCTATATCACCGACTATGTGGAGAACGGCACCCCCTTCCACGCTTATTACATGACGGTGAGCGGCCACGGCTACTACACCTGGGGCGGCAACGCCATGTCCCGCAAGAACAAGGATGCGGTGGTGGCCAAGTACCCCAACGCCTCCGAGGAGGTGCAGGCCTACATCGCCTGTAATATGGAGCTGGACAAGGCGCTGGAATATCTGGTGGATGAGCTGGAGGCGGCGGGCATTGCGGACGACACCGTCATCGCCCTGTGCAGCGACCACTACCCCTATCTGATGGTGGATGCCGCCAGCGGCGAGGATTTCTACAACGAGATCCGCGGCTTTACCGACACCGAGAAGGATACCTCCCGCTACCGCAACACCTTCATCCTCTGGAACGGCGCCATGGATGAGCCGGTGCAGGTGGATACTCCCTGCTCCGCCATCGACATCGTGCCCACCCTGTGCAACCTGTTCGGGCTGGAGTACGACTCCCGCCTGTACTCCGGCCGTGACATCTTCGCCACCAACTATGTGGTCGATCAGGCCTCCACCTGTATGCCGCTGGTCATCTTCGCCAACACGGGCTTCGGCAACAGCTGGATCACCGCTGCCGGCACCTATGAGGCGTCCACCAAGACCTTTACCCCCAACGAGGGCATCACCGTGGACGATGAGTATGTGTCCACCGTGTCCCGTCTGGTGCAGGCCAAGTACAGCTACGCCAAGCAGATCATCCAGCAGGACTATTATAGCGTTATCTTCGGCTGAACCCACTACCCCCGACAGCAAAAGCTGCCGGGGGTAGTTTGTCTGTTCGGTTCTGAATGAGTGATCGGGCGCATAGGATGGTGCGAGGTGAATTCCTATGCGAAAGAAACGGACAAGGAAGACGGTGGGAAAAGTGCTGCGCCAGGGGGCGGCGCTGTTTGTGGCGGTGGCGGCGGCGTGGCTGGTGTGGCTCACCGGCGATCCGGCCTCTGCCGTGGAGCATCTGTCTGATCTGGCGGAGAATACCCGCCTTGCCGCCGCACTTCTCTCGGCGGAGCTGGGGGTGGAGCCGGACGGAGACGGGTTGTCCAGACTGGACAGGGTGGTGCTGGCCCAGTCCTCTCTGCTGGGGGCGTCTGTGCCCTCACCGGCACCCACGCTGCCGCCGGATGGGGCGGGCATCGGCTCTCCGACCCCTACCACGCCCATCACGCCGCCGCCCACTCAGTCGGAACCCATGACCACCACGGCGCCTGACGACATCATCCCCAAGACCATGGTGGCGGGCACCTCCGCCAAATATGTCACCTCAGGCAGAGTGACCGTCTATAATCACACGGACTACACCCTGGATGTGCCCGCCCTGCTGGCGGCCATGCCCCAACTGGACGAGGTGGACGGGCCGAGGGTACTCATCTTCCACTCCCATGCCACCGAGGCATACACCATGGACGGCACCGACATCTATGAGGAGAGCGACAGCTACCGCACCCTGAACACCGATCAGAACATGGTGCGTGTGGGGGCGGAGATGAAGGCGGTGCTGGAGGCGGCGGGGATCGAGGTCATCCACGACACCACGCTGTACGACTACCCCAGCTATAATGAGGCCTATGTCCGCTCCTCTGAAGGGGTGGCCAAGTGGCTGGAGCAGTATCCCTCCATCCAGCTGGTGCTGGATGTCCATCGGGATGCGCTGGCTGCGGCGGACGGCACGCTCTACAAAACGGTGGCGGGCACGGTGGATAACTGCGCTCAGGTGATGATGGTCATGGGCAGCGATGCCATGGGGCAGCACCATCCCAACTGGCAGACCAATCTTTCGCTGGCAGTGGGCATTCAGGACGCCTTGACGGAGAAGTGGGCTACTCTGGCCCGTCCCATCGTGCTGCGCACCTCTCGGTTCAACCAGCATCAGTCCCCCGGCTCCATTCTCATTGAGGTGGGCACCCACGGGAATACTCTGCAGGAGGCGGTGACGGCGGCCCGGCTTATGGCCCGCACGCTGGCGGAGATTTTGACGGATTAACAAATGGAGGCTGTGCAGCGCACAGCCTCCGTTTTTGTTAGAATACTGCCTGAACCAGCACCATGTAGAGGATGGTGCCGCCGACGATGGACAGCATATTGTTTTTCTTCCAGATGTGGAGCAGTGCCACCGTTACGCCGGCGATGAGGGCGGGGAGCCAGTTGCCCGCCGCCTGGAAGTTGACCCCCTTGAAGCAGTAGATGATGAGCATGGCGATGACTGCCGGAGGGAGATACCTGCCCAGATAGAGCACCACTCTGGGGGGTGTGCCTCCCCGCCCGAACAGGAGGAAGGGGAGCACACGGGTGAGGAAGGTGACTGCCGCCATGATGGCGATGGCGGCCGCAGCCTGCAAGGCGGTCATGACGCATTCCCTCCCTTCTGCTCCTTGTCCAGCGCAGGGCGGGCCAGCAGCAGACCGGCCACCAGAATGACCAGCGACGGAATGAGGAACTGCCCGTTCTCGGCCCCGAAGACGAGCAGACAGGCCAGGGTGCCGCCCAGACCGAGGAATACAGGGAAGTGCCGCTTGTTGGACTTCCATTGATCCACCGCAATGACGATGAACAGGGCGGTCATGGCAAAGTCGATGCCCTCGGTGTTGATGGTGATAAGGGAACCGGCCACCGCACCGATCACCGAGCCCAAGATCCAGTAGACATGATCCAGCAGGGCGATGGAGAAGTAGAACTTCTTCTCGTCCACCCCGTCCGGCGGCTGGACGCCTGCCAGCAGGGCATAGGTCTCATCAGTGAGGGAGAAGATCATGTACAGCTTGCGGATGCCCATACCATTGAATTTTTCCAGCATGGACAGACCGTAAACCAGATGGCGGAAGTTGATGATGAGGGTGAGGAATGCCACGTCCAGCAGGGGGGCGGCGCTGTCCAGCAGGCTGACACCAAGATATTGCCCGCTTCCGGCATACACCGTGAGGGACATGACGGTGGACCACAGGGGGGTGTAGCCGATGGCGGACATCATCCAGCCAAACACGATGCCGATGGACAGATAGCCCATCAGCACGGGCACGGTATACGGAAACGCTGCCCGCAGCGTTTTGAGATTCATGGAGTGACACTTCCTTCCCATGGGGTGAAGCATGATGCTTCATTATACTAAAATCCTATTTTTTTGACAAGGGCTCCCTTTTACAGAATGCTTCTTGTAAAAGGGACTGGTTTTGGCTATAATATGGATGATGTCGAAGTGTGACGGAGGTGCTGTCATGAAGCGTATGCTGTTTATTTACAATCCCACGGCCGGCCGTCAGCGGAGCCGGGCGATGCTGCCCGCCCTGCTGGAGAGCTTTGCCGCACAGGGATATGACGAGATCGTGGTCCGCCCCACCCAGTGCCGGGGGGATGCTGCCGGGCTGGCGGCCCGTTCAGGCGCCGACTATGATCGGGTGGTCTGCTGCGGCGGGGACGGTACCCTCAACGAGGTGGTCTCCGGTCTGCTCTCCCTGCCAAGAGAGGAGCGCCCTGTGTTGGGCTATGTGCCCACCGGATCCACCAACGACTTTGCCCACAGCCTCGGCCTGCCCCGATCCATTGCCAGAACGGCTCAGGTGGCGGGCAGCGGTACGCCCCGTGCGGTGGATCTGGGCACCTCCTGCGGCAAGCTGTTTACTTATGTGTCCGCTTTCGGACTGTTCACCGATGTGTCCTACTCCACGCCTCAGAGCACCAAGAATCTGCTGGGGCACTTTGCCTATCTGCTGGAGGGGGCAGGGCGGCTGCTCAAGGTGCCCAGCTACCACATGGTGGTCACCGGGGCGGAGGGCCAGCGCATTGAGGGGGACTTCATCTACGGCATGGCGGGCAACACCGTGTCGGTGGGCGGCATTATGAAGCTGCCCAGAGATAAGATCAAGCTGGATGACGGTCTGCTGGAGGTGCTGCTGGTGCGCCGTCCCCACACCATGAAGGACTGGCAATCCATCCTGCGTGCCCTCAACGCCAAGGAGCTGCCCCGTGAGGGGGCTGTGCTGGGCTT
>JAZNQA010000112.1:0-2935 GCA_045589915.1 Candidatus Enterenecus sp. | reverse complement strand
TTCGGTGGGATTTGTGCGAATATAATTATCTCTGACTGCTAACCGAAAAACAGGGTGGAGAATAGTATGGATTGTTTCCATTGAATTGGGTTTGAAACCCAAATTATCAATGAGATTACGCATTTTATATGCTTTCGCTCTTTCAGAGGGCAGCACATTTTCTCGCTGGATATTACTATCGACCAACTGAATAATGGCTTCATCATCGTTAAGGTTCAGCACGATCACCGGCATGAAGTCCAGTCCCGCCAGTTCACTGGCGTGTTTCCTGCGATGTCCAGAAATCAGCTCAAAGCCGCCGTCTGAACGGGGACGAGCGATTGCCGGTACAAGGACACCGAACTTCTGAACACTATCGACGAGTTCCTGCATTTCGGGATCGTCACGGACACCGAAAGGATTGTCGGGGTGTGGGTGAAGTTCGCTTGTGGGCATACGGTAGATTACGCCCATCGTTTCGGGCTGCTGGGATGTAGCTGCTTCTGGCATATTGTGGCCTCCTTTCTTTGGATTTGTATATGAAAAAAGGCACCCATTTCTGGATGCCTTTGATCATTCGTATTTAGTTATTCCCGATTATGTAAGCGAATTGGAATAAACGCTGGTGTAATAAGTATTTTTTGTGCTTCATAATGGGGTTCATCTTTAAGATGTAGAAGATACATCTTCATCGTTGGCAGCCTCCATCTTAAACTTATCCATGGCCTCACGAGCGCCGGGAACCACCAGACGATTGGAATTCTTGCTGTTAGACATATCCTTGTTCTCCTTTTTCGATTCTGTTTGTCGGATTTGGAATCCGAGCATAGTTTGAGCTGACCGCCGCTTTCTATGCGGTGGCTTTGCTGGTAATTTTTAATGAAACAAACAAGCGTCCCCACCGCTTTGTGGCGGTGGGGACGCTTGTGGCAACATCAGTATTTCTCCAGCGCCGCCCTCAGATCCTCCTTGATCTGGTAGGCAAGGGCGGTGGGCGTGAGGATGCGGATATGGCGGGCGTATTGCAGCGCCCAGCTTCGCATGGCGTAGTAATTGACGGTGACATGGGCGGTGACCTCGTCCCCGCTCTCCTCCGAGAAGGATACATCGCTGCCAAACCAGTCCATCACATCATCTAAAACAAACTTTTTGACTCGGAAGGTGACGGGAACGCTCTCACCGGGGTAAAAATACAGTTGCTCCGCCATGTGCCTGGGCAATGAGATACCCTTTTTCAGCTCCTGCACCTGCTCCATGGGCTTCACGGGGGTATCCAGCAGGCGAATATCGGTCATGTGGTCAATGCGGTAATGCTCCGCATTGCTGAAGTCCTCATGATTGCAGATCAGATAGTACCGGCCGTTGGCCACGGCGATCCCATAGGGGCTGACCACATAGTCCTTCACTGTGCCGTCCCCACGGAGGACGGGGTGCAGCTTTTGGTCTGTACCGTAGCGGTGATAGGCAAAAGCCACCTGCTGACCGGCGGCAATGGCCCGATGGAGAAGCTCGGTATTCTCATGGATCCGGTCGCACTGGGGCGGCAAGGCGGGCATGGTGCTGATGTGCTCCACACCGGGATCAAAATAGCGGTTGGACAGCCCTACCAGCTTGCCCACCAGCGCCTCACATTGATCGGACGGGATGTGGGTGGAGGAGAGCAGAGCATCAATGAGCAGCCGCAGCTCGTCATCGGAGATGTCACGCTCCAGATAAAAGTCGGACTGGATGCAGTTTTCCTCCGGCTGCCCGTCCCTGCCGGGCATCATACGGCGCACCTCGCTGAACCTGATGTCGTAGCCCAGCTCCAGCAGATTGGTAATATTGCGCTTGACGGTCTTGCGGTCGGCCTCCATATGATATTCTTCCCGCAAAATATCCACGATGTCCTTCTGGCTCAGGCGGTGTTCCCCGTCGGTATAACGGCGCAGGATGTCCAGAATGTTCATAATCAACAGCTTTTTCGGCTTTACGATGCTCATAGCTATCACCCCGTCTGATGATACCACAAGCAACAGAATAAAGCAAGAGGCGATGGGATATTATTTCCCCATCATGGCAAAAAGGCCATACTCCGCCCTTTCCTCCGAACATCCACGGACAGCGCCTTTGGCAGAGATAAAAAATGGACGGTTCCCTGACCGCCCAACATATTCATTTTATCATACATTGTGCTGCAAAGTCAACAGAAATGCGTGGTTTACAGAACGTTTCTCTCTATTTCATAACTTCAGCCCGTAAAATTTAGGGAGTATTCCGTCTTGTTATTCCCCCGCCCTCATGCTATATTATAGTCAGAAAGGGTGATACCAATGAACACCACCACTCAAAAGGCTTGATGCAACGTGCAAGAGCCTCGGACGCCGGAGCAGCACAGGTGGTACCTGAGTGAAGGAACCTGACGAAAGCAATATTTCAGCCGGTGCAGCATCCAGAGCCCGATCCTGCGAAAGAGAGGTTAATCAAAGATGTTAGATAATAAGAGTTCAGAGAAATGACCCTTGACTGAGTGTTTGAAAGAACTTCAGTCAAGGGTCATTTCTTTTTGTTACAGTTCCAGGCAGGAGCCGGTGGAGATGGCATGGAGCCGTTCCCCCATGATGGTCTTCATCCGATCAAACTGAGCGGATCCGGTGCAATGCCCGGTATAATAGGCCGTAGGGTGCTTCAGCAAACACTCTGCCGCAGCGGTGAGCACCGCCGCTCCCTCCCCCTCGGTATCCAGCGCCATAAAATGAAACCCGCCCACGAGCACATCAGGGCGGAACCATTGGGCGATGTTGAGGATCCCCTTGTGGGAGCAGCCGCTGATGAGCACCCTCATTCCGCCCTCCTCGATGAGAAGGTATTGCTCATGCCGGAAGTCATCCGGGCGGTACACACCATCCTCCCGCACCGTGAGACCGAAGCTGTCCGTGGGATAGCTTCTTTTCTTTTGGTTGCACGAGAACAGGGT
>JAZNQA010000111.1:0-21137 GCA_045589915.1 Candidatus Enterenecus sp. | reverse complement strand
ACAGTAAGATGGTCATCTGGATCACAGGGGCATTACTGTTGGTGGGTGCGGTATTTTTCTTCTGTGCGGAGTTTGACAACCCCGCCACTTTTGGCACCATGCCGGTGTGGCAGCGAGCGATCAACGCCCTGTTCCAGTCCGCCACCCTACGTACCCCCGGATTCACCCCCATTAATCAGGGCGGGCTGACTGATGTTTCCTTGGTGATGTGCATCATCCTCATGCTCATTGGCGGTTCCTCCGGCTCGACGGCAGGCGGCTTGAAAACGGTGACGATCGGGGTGCTGCTGCTCTCCCTGCGGGAAGGACTGCGGGGAAGGGAACAAGTCACATTCAGAGGTCGTACCATTCCGCACCGAAAGGTGCTGGCGGCGGTGACGCTGGTGCTGGTGGTGGGCGTTGTGTCCCTCGCTGCGGGTATGATGATCGCCATCGTGGACGATATACCGATCCTTGCCGCTGCCTACGAATCGGCTTCGGCCATTGCTACGGTGGGGCTGACCACCGGCATCACGGCGGCGCTGTCGCCGGTATCCCATGTGCTGCTCATCGTGATGATGTATTTGGGACGTGTGGGCATTCTGTCCTTCTCCATTGCGTTTTTGACCCGTGGCAGAGCGGCGAGTAAGATCAGCTATCCGGAAACCAATGTGATGATCGGCTGAGGAGGTCATTATGAAGAATTTTGTTGTTATCGGCCTTGGCAGATTTGGCACCGCCGTGGCCCGTGAGCTGTGCGAGTTTGGCCATCAGGTATTGGCCATTGATACGGACAGGGAGCTGGTGCAGGCTGTGGCCGACGAGGTTACCCATGCCGTGGTGGGTGATGGACGTGACCCCGATGTGCTCGATGCGCTGGGGGTGTCCGAGTATGACTGCGCCGTGGTAGCCATTGGCAGTGACGTGGGCAGCAGCGCCCTGGTCACCATGCGCCTCAAGGAGGCCGGTGTGCCCAACGTGGTGTGTAAGGCCCAGAGCCATGTCCACCAGCGGCTGTTGGAGAAGATCGGCGCCGACCGGGTGATCTTCCCGGAGCATGAGATGGGCATCAGAGTGGCACAGGGGCTGGCCCGTTCCAATATCATCAACTTTATTGAGCTGTCTCCCGAATACGGCATCGTAGAGATCGACCTGCCCAACGGCTGGTCGGGTAACACCATCCGGGATCTGGACGTGCGGGCCAAGTATCACGTCAACGTGATCGCTGTGCGCCGTGGGCAGGACATCAACGTGGCCCCCGGCGGTGATTATATCCTTGCCAACGGAGATAAGCTGATGGTACTGGGTCAGAGTGCCGACATCAGCGCTCTGTGCGAGAAATGAGCAGGGAGTGGATCACCAGCCGGAGCAATCCCCTCATTGCCCGGCTTCGGAAAATCAATGGGAAACGCTCTGTGCGCCGTCAGGAGGGCGTTTTTTCCGGTGAGGGCCCCAAGCTGCTGAACGAAGCGTTGAAATGGGGGGCAGAGCTGGAGACCGTGGTGTGCGCTCAGGGCGTAACGCTGCCCGAACTGCCCGAAGCGGTGCGGGTCGTGGAAGTGCCGGATGACCTGCTGCGCTGGGCGGCGGACACCGAGACCCCCCAAGGGGTGGTGTTTCTTTGTAAAGCAAAAGACCTTGTCATGCCGTGTGAATTGTGCGGTGCAAGGTATCTGGTGCTGGACGGCGTGCAGGATCCCGGCAATGTGGGCACCATCTGGCGCACGGCGGATGCTTTCGGCGCAGATGGTCTGATCCTGTGCAACGGCTGTGCCGATCCGTGGTCACCCAAAACGGTGCGGGCCACCATGGGTGCGGCGTTCCGCCTGCCTGTGTACGAGGCTTCGCTGGCGCAGGCGGCGGAAGCGCTGAACGCAGCCAATCTGCCGCTGTATGCCACCGCTCTGCGGGAGGATACGGTGGACGTGCGTGAGGTGGATCTCACCCGCTCGGCCGTCATCATCGGCAGCGAGGGGCGAGGGGTGTCCGATGAGGCCCTGCGCCTGTGCCGTCAAACGCTGAAGATCCCCATGACCCAGCGGTGCGAATCCCTGAACGCAGGAGTAGCCGCCGCCGTGGTGCTGTGGGAGATGAGCCGCAACAACTTATAAATAGACATCGGCGGGGAGGGAGTCGTAGTGGCAAACCTGAAATACTGGCTGTGGCTGACCGGGCGCAAAGGTCTGGCCGGACAGAACCTGGTGCGGGTGCTGGAGCACTTCGGCTCCCCGGAGAGCGTCTACTTCTCCGATTCCGCCGAGTATCGGCTGATAGAGGGCGTATCCGAATCCGCCCTCAGATCCCTGTCCGACAAATCGCTGGCGGGCGCAGACCGCATCTTGGGGGACTGCGACCGGCTGGGCATCCAGATCCTCACCATGCAGGACTCTGCCTACCCGGAGCGGCTGGCCGCCATCCATCAGCCGCCGCCGGTGCTGTACTGGAAGGGGAGAGCCATCGCCTTTGACGAGGAAGCTGCCATCGGCATCGTAGGAACCCGAAAGGCCACCGCCTATGGTGAGACCGCTGCGGCGAAATTGTCTATGGAGCTTGCCCGCAGCGGGGTGCTCATTGTGTCTGGCATGGCACAGGGCATTGACGCTGCGGCGGTGCGGGGCGCATTGAAGGCAGGTGCGCCGGTAGTGTCCGTGCTGGCGGGCGGCATTGACGTGGTATATCCCCGTGAGCACCGCTATTTATATGAGGATGTGGCGGCGGCAGGGGCACTCATTTCCGAGTATCCGCCGGGAACGGAACACATGGGCGCCCATTTCCCGGTACGCAACCGCATCATCAGCGGCCTGTCCGTGGGCATCATTGCGGTGGAGAGCGGGCGCACCGGCGGTACGCTGCACACCGTGGGACACGCTTTGGAGCAAAATCGGGAGGTGTTCGCCGTCCCAGGTCCGTGGGATGCACCCTCCAGCGAGGGCACCAACCGCCTCATTCAGGAGGGCGCTGCCAAGCTCATCATGGGCGCACAGGATGTGCTGTGTGAGCTGCAGGATCGCTATCCCAACCGCATCAAGCGGGTGGCGCAGATGGACAGTGCAGCCATGGAGCAGCGCATAGAAGATGCGGTCAAGCCCACACCCCGTACTCAAGCTGAACAGGAAAAAGTGGTTGACATCCAACCGCCGGTAGAATATATTGACTGGCAGGAATGTAAAAATAAGCTGACCGACGATCAGCGCACCGTGTTGTTGGCGCTGTCGGAGGGCAAGAGCTTCCGCACGGATGACGTGGTGGAGCGCACGCAGCTTCCTGCCCGCCGTGTTCTGTCCGCACTGACCATCCTGCAGGTGCAGGGATATGTGTCGGAGGAGAGCGGAAAGCGGTTCCGTGCCGCCGTCAGATTGAAAATGGAGTAATGTTGAGTATGGCAAAGACGAATTTGGTGATCGTGGAGTCACCGGCGAAAGCAAAGACCATCAGTAAATATTTGGGCCCCGACTACCAGGTCAAGGCCTCCATGGGTCATATCCGTGACCTGCCCAAGAGCAAGCTGGGCGTGGATGTCACCACGTTTGAACCCGATTATCAGGACATCAAGGCCAAGGAAGAGACCATTGCGGAGCTGCGTAAGGCTGCCAAGGCCAGCGAGCGCATCTATCTGGCCACCGACCCTGACCGTGAGGGCGAAGCCATCTCCTGGCATCTGCAATCGGTGCTGGGCGTGCCCAAGGAAAAGACCTGCCGTGTCACCTTTAACGAGATCACCCGCAAGGTGGTGTCCGAATCCATCGCCGCTCCCCGTGACATCGACCAGAACCTGGTGGATGCCCAGCAGGCACGCCGGGTGCTGGATCGCATCGTGGGCTATCAGCTCTCTCCGCTGCTGTGGAGAAAGATCAAAAAAGGTCTGTCCGCCGGCCGTGTCCAGTCCGTGGCCACCCGTCTGGTGGTGGAGCGGGAGGAGGAGATCAACGCCTTCCAGCCCAAGGAGTACTGGTCCATTACCGCCGACCTCGGCCGCATTGCCCCCAATATGGGCGGCTTCAAGGCGGAGTTCTACGGCCGTGAAAAAAAGATGGAGCTGGTCAACGAAGCGGATGTCGCTGTGGTGGTGGATGCTGTAAAGGGATCTCCCTTCACGGTGAAAAGTGTCAAGCGGCAGGATAAGAGCCGTGCCCCGGCACCTCCGTTCATCACCTCCACCCTCCAGCAGGAGGCCTCCCGCAAGCTGAATATGACCCCCCGCCGCACCATGTCCATTGCCCAGCAGCTCTATGAGGGCGTGGACATCGCCGGTGAGGGCACGGTGGGTCTCATCACCTATATGCGTACCGACTCCCTCCGCCTTTCCGAGGAAGCCCTGTCCGCTGCCCGCACCTTCATTGAGGGGCGCTATGGCAAGCAGTACTATCCTGAAAAGACCCGCCGGTTCAAGGCCAAGGGCAACGCACAGGATGCCCACGAAGCCATCCGTCCCTCCGATGTGACCCTCACCCCGGAGCAGCTCAAGAAAGACCTGACTGCGGAGCAGTACCGCCTGTACAAGCTCATCTGGAGCCGCTTTTTGGCCTGCCAGATGGCTGCTGCCGTGTACGACAGCGTGTCCATCGAGGTGGAGTCTGCGGGCTACCAGTTCCGTGCCAACCACTCCTCCATCAAGTTCAACGGCTTTACCGCCGTGTACGAGGAGAGCCGTGACGAGGACGAGGAAGCCCCCCAGTCTCCGCTGCCCGATTTGAAAGAAGGGGAGGGGCTGAAGCTCAATGCTCTCACCCCCAACCAGCACTTTACCCAGCCCCCTGCACGGTTTACCGAAGCCACGCTGATCCGTGCGCTGGAGGAAAAGGGCATTGGCCGTCCTTCCACCTATGCTCCCACCATCTCCACCATCACCAGTCATGAGTATGTGGTAAAAGAGGGCCGCCATCTGCGTCCCACGCCGCTGGGTGAGGTGGTCACCGGCCTGATGCGGGATAAGTTTGCCGATGTGGTGAACCCCACCTTCACCGCTCAGATGGAGGAGCAGCTTGACAAGGTGGAGGCCGGTGAGCTGGAGTGGAAGCATATGCTCAGCGACTTCTATACCGGCTTTGACGCCGCTCTGAAAAAGGCGGAATCGGAGCTGGACGGCACCCGCATCAAGGTGCCCGATGAGGTGTCTGACGAAATCTGTCCCCAATGCGGCCGCAATCTGGTGGTCAAGTCCGGCAAGTATGGTCGGTTCCTGGGCTGCCCCGGCTGGCTGGAGGGGTGCAACTTCACCATGCCTCTGGTGGTGGAGATGCCGGGCAAGTGCCCCAAGTGCGGCAGCCGCCTGGTCAAGCGCACCGGTGTGAGCAAAAAGACCAACAAGCAGTACACCTACTATTGCTGTGAACATCTCAGCAGTAAGGATGAAAGCCGCCGCTGCGATTTCAGCACATGGGATGTGCCGGTGAAGGACAATTGTCCCATCTGCGGCCAGACCATGTTCAAAAAGTCCGGCAAGGGCTTCAAGCGTCCCTACTGCATCAACGAGGACTGCTCCAACTTCACCCCGGAGGACAAGCGGGGCGGCTATAAGAAGAAGGAGGAGGGCACCACGGCGGAAGCCGCTGCCCCGTCCAAGAAAGCCCCTGCCAAGAAGACAACCAAGAAAACCACCAAAAAGGCGGCAGCGAAAAAGCCTGCGGCCAAAAAGACCACCACCAAGAAAACGTCGGCGAAAAAGGTTCAGGAGGCCTGACGGTTTCGCTTCACGCAAAGGATAAATGATGATGAATGTAACTGTCATTGGTGCCGGTCTGGCAGGCTGCGAAGCGGCGTGGCAGCTGGCGCAGCGGGGGATCCATGTCACCCTGCGGGAGATGAAGCCCCAAAAAATGAGTCCGGCCCATCACAGCGAGGGCTTTGCCGAGCTGGTGTGCTCCAACTCTCTGCGCTCCGATCGGTTGGAAAATGCGGTGGGACTGCTGAAGGAGGAACTGCGGCGCTGCGGCTCTCTCATCCTCCGCTGTGCGGATGAGACCCGTGTGGAGGCCGGCGGTGCGCTGGCCGTTGATCGGGAGGGGTTTTCCCGTGCGGTGACGGAGGCCATCCGATCCCACCCCAATATCGAGGTGATCGAGGGAGAAGTCACCGCCATCCCGGAGGGAGAAGTCATCGTTGCCAGCGGCCCGCTGACCTCCGATAGGCTGTCTGCGCAGATCGCTGCCCTCTTTCCTGACAGCCGCTATCTCAATTTCTTCGATGCGGCGGCTCCCATCGTCACCTTTGAGAGCGTGGACATGGATCATGCGTGGTTCGCCTCCCGCTACGACAAAGGCACGGCGGACTATATCAACTGCGCCATGAGCCGTGAGGAATATCTGGACTTCTGGAAGGAGCTTTGCGCCGCCCAGGAGGCGGAAGTCCACGGCTTTGAGGACGGCAATGTGTTTGAGGGCTGTATGCCGGTGGAGGTCATGGCCCGTCGGGGTGAGCAGACCCTCTGCTTCGGCCCCCTCAAGCCCAAGGGCCTGCCCGATCCCAAGACGGGGAAGGAACCCTATGCGGTGGTGCAGCTTCGCCGTGACAATGCCGACGGCACTCTGTACAACATCGTGGGCTTCCAGACCCATCTGAAGTGGGGGGAGCAAAAGCGGGTGTTCTCCATGATCCCCGCCCTTCGCCATGCGGAGTATGTGCGCTACGGCGTGATGCACCGCAATACCTATCTGGATTCGCCCCGCCTGCTGGATCGCTATTACCGGGTGCGTGGCAACGAGCGCATCGCCTTTGCCGGTCAGATCACCGGCGTGGAGGGCTATGTGGAGTCCACCGCCTCCGGCTTTTTAGCCGGTGTGGAGCTGGCACGGCGGCTGCTGGGTCAGCCTCCGGCAGATTTTCCCCGTGAAACGGCGGTGGGTGCGCTGGCATACTATGTAAGCAACGAGAGCGTCACCGACTTCCAGCCCATGAACATCAACTTCGGCATCATGCCGCCGCTGGGCTATAAGGTCAAGGGAAAGCGCAATAAAAACGCAGAGCTGTCCCGCCGCTCGCTGGAGCTGCTGGAACCGCTGAAAGAGAGACTGTAAGGGAGGCCAAACAGATGAAGATCATCGTGGATGCCATGGGTGGCGACAACGCCCCGCAGGCGCCGGTACGTGGTGCGCTGCAGGCAGTCAAGGAATACGGTGTGGAGGTCATTCTGGTGGGACGGGGAGAGGAGATCCTCTCCGTGCTTCACGAGGACGGTTATGCCGACCTGCCCGCCGGTGTGGAGATCACCCACGCCGATCAGGTGGTGGAGATCTGCGACAATCCCGCCACCGCATTCAAGGAAAAGAAGAATTCCTCTCTCACGGTGGGTCTGACCCTGCTGAAAGAGGGGGCGGGCGATGCTTTCGTGTGCGCCGGTTCCACCGGTGCGCTGCTGTCTGCGGCCACCTTGCTCACCAAGCGCATCAAGGGCATCCGCCGTGCTGCGCTGGCCCCGGTGGTGCCCACTGGTGCCGGCAGCGCCGTGCTGGTGGACTGCGGCGCCACCGCCGACTGCACGCCGGAATTCCTGCTGCAGTTTGCCTTTATGGGCAGTTATTACGCTGAACGGGTGCTGGGCCGCCCTGAGCCCAGGGTGGGCCTGCTCAACATCGGCGCCGAACCCTCCAAGGGTACCGATCTGCAGCAGGAGGCCTATGTCCTCCTGCAAAAGGCCAAGGAGGAGGGCCGCCTGAACTTCGTGGGCAATGTGGAAGGGCACGAAGCCGTGGAGGGCGCCGTGGATGTCATCGTGACGGACGGCTACTCCGGCAACATTTACCTCAAGACCATGGAGGGTGCAGGCCGATTCATGGGGCGGCAGCTCAAGAAGATGCTGGCCAAAAACCTGAGGAGCAAGCTGGCCTATCTGCTGCTGAAGGACGGTGTGCAGGACTTTAAGAAGCTGATGGATCCCAACGAGATCGGCGGCACCGCCCTGATGGGCATTTCCAAGCCGGTCATCAAGGCGCACGGCTCGTCCAACGACTACGCCATGAAAAATGCCATCCGTCAGGCGATGGAATTCAGCCGCTCCGGCATCATTGAGGACATTGCGGAAAACGTTTCCTATATGCGTCTGCCGGTGAAGCTGCTGGGCAGCAAAGAGGGAACCGACGAAAAAACCGAGTAAAATCTGTCAAAAAGACTATTGACAGGTAGGGACGAACCCCCTATTATGGTGTACGAAGCTGATACTAAAAGGAGCTGCGTAAATTATGTTTGAAAAGCTGTGTGCCCTCATTGCCGAGCAGTTCGGCGTGGAAGCCGATGCCATCACCATGGAGACCGCCTTTGTGGATGAGCTGGGTGCTGACTCCGTGGATCTGGTCGATCTGTCCATGGCTCTGGAGGAAGAGTTCGATATGGACGAGATGAACGAGGACGACATCACTTCCATCGTCACCGTGGGCGACCTGTATAAGTACATGCAGGAGCATCTGGACATCTGATCCCATCAAATGCACGGGAAAGCCTCGCCAAGTGTGCGGGGCTTTCTTTGTTTGGAGGTAGTTATGAAAGAGCTGGAGAAAAATCTCGGCTATCGGTTCCATGATATGGGGCTGCTGGAGCATGCGCTCACCCACAGCTCCTATGCCAATGAACATCGTGCCTCCGGCATCACCAGCAACGAGCGGCTGGAGTTTCTGGGCGATTCGGTACTGGGTATGATCGTGGCGGACTATCTGTTTGCCAGCCATCCCAATATGCCGGAGGGCGAGCTGACCCGTACCAGAGCCGCTCTGGTGTGCGAGGACAGCCTGTATGAGGTGGCCTGCACGCTGGGGTTGGGCCGCTATCTGCGCCTGGGCAAGGGGGAAGATGTGGGCGGTGGCCGTGAGCGTCCGTCCATTCTGGCCGATGCCACCGAAGCCATGCTGGCCGCCGTCTATCTGGATGGCGGCATTGAGGCGGTGCGTCCCATCATCCAGACCTTCATTCTGGATAAGGAACGGGAGAAGGCGGTGGATCGGGACTATAAAACGGCCCTGCAGGAGTTTGTCCAGCGCAGCCCCGGCCAGAGCGTGAGTTATCGGCTGGTGGACGAGTTGGGGCCCGACCACGCCCGTATTTTCGTCATGGAGGCATCCGTGGGCGGAAAGCCGGTGGGCCGTGGACAGGGCCGCACAAAAAAAGAAGCAGAGCAGTTGTCCGCCAAAGCGGCGCTGCAGGCGTTACAAAAGTGATCATCGACCCTGTCCCGGCGGAAATCCGCCGGGACAGGGTTGTATTGTGCGGTGAAATTTGGTATACTAAGCTAACGTGTGCGATTGGGAAAAGGGGGGAGTGCCCGGTGGAAGCACCCATCTATCACCTGGAAAAAGTGGTGAAGGTCAAGCAGGAGGATATGGAGGACTTCAACGGCCCTCTCGACCTGATTCTCCACCTGTTGAGCAAGAATAAGATCGAGATCCGTGACATCCAGATCTCCCTGCTGCTGGATCAGTATCTGGAGTGGATGGAGCAGCGGGAGCAGCTCAATCTGGAGGTGGCCAGTGAGTTTGTCACCATGGCGGCCCATCTGGTTTATATCAAGACCCGTATGCTCCTGTCCATCGACGATGAGGAAGCCCTCAGCGAGATGGAGCAGCTCATGGCTGCGCTGGAGGAGCACAAGCACCACGAAAGCTATTTGAAGATCAAAGCGGTGGCCGAGCCGCTGGGCCGCCGGTATGAATACGGTCGGGACTACATCACCAAGCAGCCGGAGCCCATCAAGGCCGATCGGACGTATCATTATGTCCATGACGCATCCGACCTGCTGGCCGCCATGAACGTCACGCTGGAGCGGGTGGATCATAAGCTGCCGCCTCCCGTCCATGCCTTTGAGGGCATCGTGGGGCGGGAGCCGTACCCCGTGTCGGACAAGGCACGCTCCATTTTGGAGCGGCTGGTGCAGTTCGGCGTGACCCGGTTCCGCTCGCTGTTCAAGAGCAACCGCAGCCGCTCCGAGGTAGTGGCTACCTTTCTGGCCATTCTGGAGCTGTGCAAGTCCAACCGCATCCATCTGGCGGGTACGGCGGAGGACTGCACCGTGACCAGTACCGGCGAGGATGTGGACAGCGAATTGAACGTGACGGTAGACAGCTATTGAGGAGGCGGTCTGAATGGAATTGAAAGAATTGGAGGCTGCCATCGAAGGCATCCTGTTTGCCGCAGGCGACCCCGTCCCCGTGGAGCGCATCTGCTTCACGCTGGAGCAGGATCGTGAAACGGTGGACAGCGTGTGCCAGAGGCTGTCCGATGAGTACAGCTATCAGCGCCGGGGTATCCGGCTGGTTCGGCTGGACAACAGCTGGCAGATGTGCTCCGCACCTGAGCACGCCGCCAGCATCCGCAAGGCGCTGGAAAACAGAAAGCCCACCCGTCTGTCCCAGCCGGCGCTGGAGGTGCTGGCCATCATCGCCTACTTCCAGCCCGTCACCCGTGCCTACATCGAGCAGGTGCGCGGCGTGGACAGCTCATATACGGTGAGCCTGCTGCTGGAGCGTGAGCTGATCTGCGAGGCGGGCCGCCTGTCCGTACCCGGCCGCCCCATGCAGTTCCGCACCACCAAGAACTTCCTGCGCTCCTTTGGTCTGTCCTCTCTGGATGACCTGCCGGAGCTGCCCTCCGCCACGCAGGAAGGTGTTCAGATGACCATGGAGCTGGAGACCGCCATCCAGCGCCTTCAGGACAGCGAGGCGGACGATTCCGCTCAGGAGGCGGGAGAGGAGAGCCTATGAAGGGCTGGATGATCTTGCTCATCATCCTTGTGGTGCTGTGGCTGATCTCGTTGATCCGTCTGGGCGGCAGAGTGCACTATGCGCCGGACGGCTTCACGGTGAAGATCATCGCCGGACCTGCCCGCATCCAGGTGGTGCCCGCCCGCAAGGAAAAGAAGAAAAAGAAGCCCCAAAAGGCTAAGAAACCGAAAAAAACCAAGGAAAAGAAGCCTGTGCAGGAGGGAACAGAAGGGGACAAGCCTGAGGAGAAGAAGCCGGGCACTGTGTCCCGCCTGCTTAAGCTGCTGCCCGTGGTGGCGGAGGCTGCCGGTGCGCTGCGCCGCAAGATCCGCATCGACGAGCTGTCCATGTCGGTGATCTGGGGCGGGGAGGATGCCGCCGCCGTGGCCATCGGCTATGGCAGGGCCAACGCCCTTTTGGGTATGATCTGGCCCCTTTTGGATCATAATTTCAAGGTAAAGAAGTACGCTTTTGACGTTGATCTGGACTACAACCGCCAAAGTCCTGCCATCGTGCTGGATGCGGCGCTCACCATGACCATTGGACAACTGCTGTCCTTCGCGGTCCGTTACGGACTGAAGGCGCTGATGAACTGGAGCCGGAGCGGGAAAAGCTCCAAACATGAACAGGAGGCATAAGCCATGAGTGAAAAGAATCATCCCATCAATGAAGTCCTGCAAACCACCATGACCAAGATTCGTGAAATGGTGGATGCCAACACCGTGGTGGGGCAGCCCATCATCACCCAGGAGGGTGTCACCCTCATCCCCGTGTCCAAGATTTCTGTGGGCTTTGCCACCGGCGGATCCGACTTCGGCAAGACCCCCAATGTGGCCAAGAATTTCGGCGGCGGTGCCGGTGCCGGCGTGAATGTGGTGCCCGTGGCCTTCCTCGTCGTGAAGGACGGCAATGTCCGCCTGCTGCCCGTGGCGCCTCCTGCCGCCGATACCGTGGGCCGTGTGGTGGACATGGTGCCCGATATGTTTGACCGTGTCACCAACTATATCGACAAAAAGTCTGCCGAAAAGAAGTCTGAAGAGGATACCGCTCTCTGATGTTGGTCATACTACTCCCATCTGATCTGTTCGGATGGGAGTGACCTTTTTGAGACGATTTTTTGCGTGGCTGTGCGGGCTGGCTTTGGTGCTTACCCTTTGCCCCGTAACAGATGCAGTATCTGCCAACGCTGCCAGCGCCATCCTCATGGACGCAGACAGCGGCCGTATTCTGTATGAGGACGACATCCATCAGCCTCGGCTCATCGCCAGCATCACCAAGCTGATGACCGCTCTGGTGGCGGTGGAGCAGGGGGGCGATCTGGAACAGCTTGTCACCATCAGGCCGGAGTGGACGGGTATCGAGGGCTCGTCCATCTACCTGAAGCCCGGTGAACAGCTCACGCTGAAAGCCCTGCTCTATGGTCTGCTGCTTCAGTCGGGCAACGATGCGGCCATGGCCGTTGCCTGTCATGTGGCAGGGGATGTGGCATCCTTTGTGGCGCTGATGAATGAAAAGGCGGCTGAGCTGGGCATGACCAACAGCTCCTTTGCCAACCCCAGCGGCCTGAACGATGACCGGCACTACTCCACCGCCTACGATATGGCGCTGCTGGCCTGCGCCTGTCTGGAAAATGAAACGGTGGCCGCCATCTGTGCCACCCGCTCCATTACCGTGGGCGAGCGCACCTTTCACAACCACAATAAATTACTCAGCCGCTATGACGGCTGCATTGGCATGAAAACCGGCTACACCGAGCGTGCGGGGCGCACTCTCGTGTCCGCCGCCCGACGGAACGGGCAGACCCTGGTGTGCGTCACCCTCAACGACGGTGACGACTGGAACGACCATGAAAAGCTGTTTGACTACGGCTTCTCCCAATATCCCCGCCAAGTGTTGTGCCAACAGGGACAGCGGTTCGGTGCCATCCCGGTGACAGGCAGTCTGATCCCTGCGCTGTCCGCAGAGGCGGCGGCTGGGGCGGCCTATCCGATGGCCGAGGGGGAAAAGGTTGAGCTGAACGTGGAGCTTGTCCCCCAACTGGAAGCGCCGGTGCAGGCGGGAAGCTGCGTGGGCAGGGCGGTATGGACGCTGAATGGCGAGCCGGTGGCCGAGGTGGAACTCATCTGCCCAACAGGGGCGGGACTGGATGTGCGAGAGTCCCAAAGTATCGGAAAACGATTTCTCAATCTCTTTCGAGGAGGATGACCGTGGAAGAACGGCTGCAAAAGATCTTATCTACTGCCGGTTTCTGCTCCCGCCGTAAGGCGGAGGAGTACCTGACGGCAGGTCGGGTCACGGTCAACGGGGAAGTGGCCCGATTGGGCCACAAGGCAGACCCGGAGCGGGACTGCGTGGCGGTGGACGGCGAGGTGATCTCACGCCCTGCCGCCCATACATATATCATGCTGCACAAGCCCCGTGGCTATGTCACCACCCTGTCCGACGAGAAGGGGAGACCCACCGTGGCGCAGCTTGTGGCCGACTGTCCCGCCCGTGTGTGGCCGGTGGGACGGCTGGACATGGATTCGGAGGGGCTGCTTCTGCTCACCGACGACGGAGAACTCACCCACCGCCTGACACATCCCTCCCACGAGATCCAAAAGGAATACCATGTGCTGGTAAGCGGCAACGTGGATCAGGCCATCCCTGTTCTGGCCGCCCCCATGGTGGTGGACGGAGAGGAGATGACTGCCGATCGGGTGGAGCGTGGCGAATCCGGCTGGCTCACCATCGTCATCCATCAGGGCAAAAACCGACAGGTGCGCCGCATGTGTGCCGCTGCGGGCCTGACGGTCAGGCGGCTTATCCGCCGCAAGGAGGGTCAGGTGGAGCTGGGCGATCTGCAGTTGGGCCGCTGGCGGCACCTGACTGCCGGGGAATTAGCTATGCTCCAGGAGTGAAATGCAAGAATCTGCTGCCCAACTTGCAAAAACGCTTGCAATTATCCCGCCAAAACGGTATGATAAGAGGAGAAGCTGCTGTTTCTGAAAGAGAAGCGGCAGCGCCGTTTAGCACAGGATTGGAAGTGTTACCAATGAGCCGAGATATTCTTGCCGCCATCCGAAACCGCATGGACACCTTTTCCAAGGGCCAGAAGCTCATCGGAGGGTACATATTAGAAAACTATGATAAGGCCGCATTTATGACGGCGGCCAAGCTGGGGCAAACCGTGCAGATCAGCGAATCCACCGTGGTGCGCTTTGCCGCCGAGCTGGGCTATGACGGGTATCCCACCATGCAAAAGGCCCTGCAGGAGATGATCCGGGGCAAGCTCACCGCCGTGCAGCGCATCGAGGTATCCAACGACCGCATGGGCGATCAGGATGTGCTCACCAAGGTGCTCCAGTCGGACATTGAGAAACTTCGCATGACCTTGGAAGAGATGAGCCGGGAAGAGTTTTCCGCTGTGGTGGACGCCATCGTCCGTGCCCGCCGCATCTATATCTTGGGCGTGCGCTCGGCGGCGGCTCTGTCTGATTTTCTGACCTTTTATTTCAACCTGATGTTTGACAATGTCCGTCAGGTCAAAACCACTCTTGCCAGCGAAATGTTCGAGCAGATGCTGCGGGTGGGGCCGGAGGATGTGGTCATCGGCATCAGCTTTCCCCGCTATTCCACCAGAACGGTGCGTGCCATGGAGTTTGCACGGGATCAGGGGGCTACGGTGGTTGCCGTGACAGACAGTGAGCTCTCCCCACTGTATGAGACTGCCAATCTGCGCCTGCTTGCCAAGAGCGACATGGCATCCTTTGTGGATTCGCTGGTGGCACCCCTGTCCATCATCAACGCTCTCATTGTGGCGGTGGCGCGGGAAAAGTCCACCGAAGTGACCGACACCTTCAACCGTCTGGAGCGCATCTGGGACGAGTATCAGGTATACGAAAAGGTGGAATATCAGGGTCAGTAAGGCTGATCGTTTCAAAACTCAGTTCGGATTTTCGGCAGACCGGAAATCCGAACTTTCACGAGGTTGTGCAGTATGGAGCAAGCAAGTGAAAAACGAATCATCGTGGCCGGTGCCGGTGCCGCAGGTATGATGGCGGCCATCACCGCCGCCCGTCAGGGCTGCTCCGTGGTGCTGCTGGAGCCCAATGAGAAGGTGGGGCGCAAGCTGTATATCACCGGCAAAGGACGCTGCAATGTCACCAATTCCTGCGGGCGGGATGAGCTGCTGGCTTCTATACCCCGTAATGGGAAATTCCTTTACAGCGCTTTCAGCCGCTTTGCTCCCAAAGATACGATGGATTTCTTCGAGAGCCTGGGCGTGCCACTGAAGGTGGAGCGGGGGAATCGGGTGTTTCCTCGGTCGGACAAATCGGCTGACATCATTGACGCCCTGTTTTTCGAGCTGCGCCGTCAGGGTGTGGAGCTGCGGCAGGATCGGGCAGCGGAGCTGGTGGTGGAGGATGGCCGTGTGATCGGCGTCAAGACCGGCAGGGGCGGTACCATTTCCGGCGATGCTGTGATTCTGGCCACCGGCGGTGCCTCCTATCCCCGCACCGGCTCCACCGGGGATGGATACCGCATGGCCCAGGCGGTGGGCCATACCATCGTCCCCATTCGGGGCTCGCTGGTGCCGCTGGAGTCGGAGGACGGCTGCTGCGGGCAGATGCAGGGGCTGTCCCTGCGCAATGTGGAGCTGAAGATCAAGAACCGAAAGGGCAAGGTGGTGTTTCGTGAGCAGGGTGAGCTGCTGTTCACCCACTTCGGACTGTCCGGGCCGCTGGTGCTGTCCGCCTCCGCCCATATGAATGTGGAGCGGGACAGCTATACCGCCCACATTGACCTGAAACCGGCTCTGGACGAGCAAAAGCTGGATGCCCGCCTTCTTCGGGACTTTGAGGCGCGGTCCAATCAGAATTTCTCCACCGCCCTGGGCGGGCTCATCCCCCAGTCCATGATCCCCGTTATGGTGGAGCGCACCGCTATCCCCGCCGGAGAAAAGGTGCGTGACCTCCGTCGGGAGCAGCGCCGCCGTCTGCTGGAGGAGCTGAAGGATTTTAAGGTCGCCATCTCCGGCACCCGTCCCGTGGAGGAGGCCATCATTACCGCCGGCGGCGTGAAGGTGGGGGAGGTAGACCCCAAGACCATGGCATCAAAGAAGGTGGATGGCCTGTATCTGGCAGGGGAGCTGTTGGATGTGGACGCCTACACCGGCGGCTTTAATTTGCAGATCGCCTGGAGCACCGGCTATGTGGCCGGTCTGTCCGCTGCGGGGGCGCAGGACACAGAGGAAGAAAGGATGTTTTGACCTATGAGTTATAAAAGCATTGCCATTGACGGCCCCTCCGGGGCAGGAAAATCCACGCTGGCCAAGCGTTTGGCAGAAAAACTGGGATTCCTCTATGTGGACACCGGCGCCATCTACCGAACCGTGGGTGTGGCGGCTTATCGGGCAGGCGTGCAGCCCACGGATGGGGCTGCTGTGGCGGCGCTGCTGCCCGGTCTGGACATCGGCATGAGCTATGGTGAGGACGGGCTTCAGCATATGACCCTCAACGGCGAGGATGTGACCGAGGCCATCCGTCAGCACAAGATCTCTGCTTATGCCTCCTCCGTGTCCTCCGTGCCTGCGGTGCGGCAGTTCCTGCTGGAGATGCAGCGCAAGCTGGCCCGGGAGAACAACGTCATCATGGACGGCCGTGACATCGGAACCGTGGTGCTGCCCAATGCCGACCTGAAGATCTTCCTCACAGCACAGGCAGAGGATCGTGCCCGCCGCCGTTACTTAGAGCTTTTGGAACGTGGCCAGCAGGCGGAGTTTGAGCAGGTGCTCCGGGACGTGGTGGAGCGTGACCGCCAGGACATGGAGCGGGAGCCCGCCCCTCTGCGCCAGGCAGAGGACGCCGTGGTGGTGGACACCACCGGCATCGGACTGGAGGAGAGCTTCCAACTCATGCTGGAGCTGATCGAGACTCGTCTGGGCGTATAAGGAGGCAAGACCTGTATGAACAAAGTGTATGCGGTGCTCTATCCCTTTGTGTGGTTCTTCATGAAGCTGTTTCATCCGTGGAAGGCCGTGGGGGTGGAGAATGTTCCTGAGGGGGGGCTGCTGCTCAGCGGCAATCACACCTCGCTGGGCGATCCGCTCTACGTGATCTGTGCGGTGGGACGCCGCCGGCAGCTCCATGCCATCGCCAAGGAAGAGATCATGAAGTGGCCGCTCATCGGCTTTATCCTCAGAAAGGCCGGTATCATCGGCATTCAGCGGGGCAAGGCGGACGTGGGAGCTATGAAGGAGTCTCTGAAGGTGCTGCGCAACGGGGAACGGCTGCTCATCTTCCCCGAAGGCACCCGTGTGAAGGTGGGCGAAGCGTCGGAAGCCCATACCGGCGTGGCCATGCTGGCCACCCGCACCGGCGTGCCCATCCTGCCGGTCTATATTTCCCCTGTGAAAAAACTGTTCCGCAAGACCACGGTCGTTTTCGGACAGCCCTACTATCCTGTGTTTGAGGGCCGAAAGGCCACGCAGGAGGACTATCAGCGCATTGCCGATGACCTGATGGAACGGATCCATGTGCTGGGAGGGGAACAGCAATGAATGTGATCCTGGCACGCACGGCGGGCTTTTGCTACGGTGTGCGCCGTGCAGTGGAAATGGCAGAGGAGGCGGCAGGGAAGGGGCCGGTGTTCCTGCTGGGCCATATCACCCATAACGACCATGTGATCGGGCGGCTGGAGGAGATGGGGGCTGTCACCGTGGCCACCCCGCAGGAAGTGCCTGAGGGTGCCGTGGTGCTGATCCGTGCCCATGGAGAGCCCGATGTGGTGTACGAAAAGCTGGCTGCCCGAAGCTGTGTGGTGCTGGACGCCACCTGTCCCAACGTGACCCGTATTCATGACATTGTGCGCAAAGCGGAGCGGGATGGTCGCACCCCCATCGTGGTGGGTGATGCCGATCACCCGGAGATCATCGGCATCGTGGGCAGTACCCGCACCGGCTTGGTGGCCGCCGACGAGGGCGAATTGGAGCGGATCCTGTCAGAACGGCCCCAATTGTGCGCCCAGCCGCTGACATTTGTCTCCCAAACCACGGCAATTCGGGCAAATTGGGAAAAAACCGTTGAAAGCGCAAAAAAACTATGTACAAACGCAGAATTTTTTGATACAATATGCGGTGCTACGTCTAAGCGTCAAAGCGAAGCGGTGGAACTGGCTGGCCGGTGTGATGGCATGATCGTGATTGGCGACCCCAAGAGCTCCAACACAAAACGGCTCACGCAGTTGTGCGAAAGCCGCTGCCCCCTGGTGGTGCAGGTGGAACGGGGGGACAACCTTTCCCACAGCCAATTCAGCCGGATCGGGACGCTTGGAATCACTGCCGGTGCATCCACACCGGAGTGGATAATAAAGGAGGTCTACAACAAAATGAGCGATGAAATTATGGAGATTGAACAGTCCTTTGCTGAGATGCTGGAGGAGTCGTTCAAAACTTTGAATACGAGGGATAAGGTCACTGGTACTGTCGTTGCTGTCACGCCGACGGAAGTTCAGGTCGAGCTGGGCATCAAGTATCCCGGTTACATCCCCCTGTCCGAGCTGAGCGACGATCCCGATGTCAAGGTCGAGGACATCGCCAAGGTGGGCGAGGAGATCGAGACTTTCGTGGTGATGGTCAGCGACCGTGACTGCATGGTCAAGCTGTCCAAGAAGCGTCTGGACGCCGCCAAGAACTGGGAGACCGTTGAGAACGCTGTGGAGAGCAAGGAAGTTCTGGAAGGCGTCATCACCGAGGAGAACAAGGGCGGTCTGGTTGCCAACGTGAAGGGCATCCGTGTCTTCATCCCCGCTTCTCAGTCCGGCCAGCCCCGTGGCGCCGACCTGTCCGGCATGATCAAGACCCGTGTCCAGCTGCGCATTACCGAGGTCAACCGTGCCCGCCGCCGTGTGGTGGGCTCCATCCGTGCCGTCACCGCCGAGGCTCGTGCCAATGCCGCTGCCGAGGTCTGGAACAACATCGAAGTGGGCAAGCGTTACGCCGGTACTGTCAAGAGCCTGACCTCTTACGGCGCTTTCGTTGACATCGGCGGCGTGGACGGCATGGTTCACGTGTCCGAGCTGTCCTGGTCCCGCATCAAGAACCCCGCCGAGGTCGTCTCCGTTGGCGATCAGGTGGAGGTCTATGTCATCTCCTTCGACGCTGAGAAGAAGAAGATTTCTCTGGGCATGAAGGATCACGCCCAGGAGCCCTGGACTGTGTTCACCACCAAGTACGCTGTGGGCGATGTTGCCGCCGTCAAGGTGGTCAAGCTGATGACCTTCGGCGCCTTTGCCGAGATCGTTCCCGGTGTGGACGGCCTGATCCACATCTCCCAGATCGCTGACCACCGGGTGGAGAAGCCCGGCGACGAGCTCACCGAGGGCCAGACTGTGGACGCCAAGATCATTGCCATCGACGGGGAGAACAAGAAGGTCTCCCTGTCCATCCGTGCTCTGCTGGAGCCCGCCGCTCCCGCCGATGAGGATGAGGCTCCCGTGGAGGAGTAATCTCAAAACAGGAAAAGGGTGCCGCATTGCGGCAGCCTTTTTTGTCAGGAGGTCAAAGTGGATGAAGCCCGATGTGGTCATTACTGCCTGCGCCGACTACTCGGAGCAGGAAGCGAGCGCCGCTCTGGAGCGTGTGCTGGCACCGCTGGGCGGTCTGGACTGGGTGCAGCCCGGTATGTGCATCGCCATCAAAGCCAATCTTGTGACGTTTTTGAAGCCGGAGAGCGCTGCCACCACCCATCCCGGCCTGCTGTGCGCTCTGGTACGGATGCTCAAAGAGCGTGGTGCAGACGTGGTGGTGGGGGACAGCCCCGGCGGCCTGTATAACAGCGTATTTGTCAACCGTGTCTACTCCGCCACGGGCATGAAAGCGGTGGAGGCGGTGGGTGGACGGCTCAATCAGAACTTTGGGGAGAAGGAAGCCAACTACCCGGAGGGCAAGGTGTGCCGCAAATTCCGCTATACCGCCTGGTTGGATGAGGCCGATGCCATCATCGACTTCTGCAAGCTCAAGACCCACGGCATGATGGCCATGACCTGCGGCGCAAAGAATATGTTTGGTGCCGTTCCGGGCACCATCAAGCCGGAGTACCACTTCCGCTACCCGGATCCCCGTGATTTTGCCCGCATGATCGTGGATCTGGACGAGTATTTCAAGCCCCGCCTCACCATCGTGGATGCCGTCACCTGCATGGAGGGCAACGGCCCCACCGGAGGAACGCCCCGCCACATGGGTGCGCTGGTGGCAGGTGAGAATCCGCACAAGGTGGATCTCCTGTGCGCCCAATTGATCGGGCTGAATCGGGAAGATGTTCCCACGCTGGAGGCTGCGCTGGAGCGGGGGCTCATCCCGGAGCGGGCAGACAGCCTGACGGTGGAGGGCGATCCCGCCGCCTTCACCATTCCAGACTTCGGTCGCATCGTCACCGGCAACAGTCACCTGTTCCGTGGCGACGGCAAGAGCCTGCGTGGGCGTATCGCCGGTGCGGTACTGAGCAAAGTGCTGGCACAAAAGCCTGCCCTGAAAGGGGCGAAGTGCGTGGGCTGCGGCGTGTGCGAGGGCATTTGTCCCGTGCGTGCCATCACCATGGTGAACAAAAAGCCCAGCATCGACCGTAAAAAGTGCATCCGCTGCTTCTGTTGTCAGGAATTTTGCCCCCAGAGCGCCATGATCGTCCATCGGACGGCGGTGGCGAGGTTGCTGGATCACTGACCTGAAATGATCGTGAGGTAACAATATGGATCATCAAACCATTCTCTCCGCTGTGGATCACACCCTGCTGCAGCAGACCGCCACCTGGGCGGAAATCAAACAGATCTGTGACGATGGTGTGGCCTACGGCTGCGCTTCCGTGTGCATCCCCGCCGCTTATGTGAAGCAGGCCGCCGACTATTTGGGGGACAGGCTGCCTGTGTGCACCGTCATCGGCTTCCCCAACGGTTATGCCACCACCGCCGTCAAGGTGTTCGAGACCCGTGATGCCATCGCCAACGGAGCCCGTGAGATCGACATGGTCATCAACATCGGCTGGGCCAAGGATGGCCGCTGGGACGACCTACTGGACGAGATCCATGCGGTGAAGGAAGCCTGCGGCAGCCTGATCCTGAAGGTCATCATCGAGACCTGCCTGCTCACCGACGAGGAAAAGGTGAAGCTGTGCCAGATCGTGTCGGTCAGCGGCGCCGACTATATCAAGACGTCCACCGGCTTCTCCACCGCCGGAGCCACCCGTGAGGATGTGGCGCTGTTCAAGGCCAATGTGGCGCCTCGTGTGAAGATCAAGGCGGCAGGCGGCATCTCCAGCCTGCAGGATGCGGCGGACTTCATGGCGCTGGGCGCAGACCGCTTGGGCACCAGCCGCATCGTCAAGCTGGTCAAGGGTCAGCAGGGCGGAGGATACTGAATCCGTCGAAAATTGTCGAAAAATATAAACGAAACTTCTTTCCCTTTGCCGCCGGATACGGTACAATAGATAGGAAGAAATTGGA
>JAZNQA010000110.1:0-2466 GCA_045589915.1 Candidatus Enterenecus sp. | reverse complement strand
ACTTGCTGCCGCCTTCGGCGGCCCAAATCAAACGTGAGACCTTCATCTGCAAAGACCGCCGAGGGCGGCGGTCTCCACAAATAAACCCGAAGGTTTGGCGTAGGGCCCGATGCCCTCATCGGGCCGAACCACCGCACCGTAGGGCGCAGCTTCCCAGATGCGCCACAAACGGGCGATCACCAGATTCGGCAAGGGCAGAGCCCTTGCCCTACTTTGCAAAATGGGGTCCCCGCCCTCGGCGCCCCATTCGGGCGGGTTTAGAACCCGCCCCTACGGCGGTGTTTGGTGGTGCGCTGTAGGGGCGCACCTGTGTGTGCGCCCAACACCTCTCCGTCACCGCCTGCGGCGGTGCCACCTCCCCTCAAGGGGAGGCTTTTGAACCGCCTGTTCATTCTGCATTCTGCATTCTCAACTACCCATTGTAAGGAGCATCAATTATGGCAAAACAAAAACCCCGCACTCTCTCCGGCTTCATGGAGCTGCTGCCGGAGCGACAGGTGCAATTCGACCGCATGATGGCGCTGCTGCGCCGGTCCTACTCCCTCTACGGATTTACCCCGCTGGACACCCCCGTCATCGAGGCCAGCGAGGTGCTGCTGGCCAAGGCCGGCGGCGAGACCGAGAAGCAGATCTACCGCTTCATGAAGGGTGACACCGACCTCTCCCTCCGCTTTGACCTCACCGTTCCTCTGGCCAAGTATGTGGCCCTCCACTACGCCGACCTGGCCTTCCCCTTCCGCCGTTTCCAGATCGGCAAGGTCTACCGGGGCGAGCGTGCCCAGCGCGGCCGCTTCCGTGAGTTCTACCAGGCCGACATCGACATCATTGGGGACGGCAAGCTGGACATCGCCAACGAAGCGGAGATTCCCGCCATCATCTACCAGACCTTTACCTCCCTGGGCCTGAAGCGGTTCCAGATTCGGGTGAACAACCGCAAGATCCTCAACGGCTTCTACGCCATGCTGGGGCTCACCGACCAGTCCTCCGACATCATGCGCACCGTGGACAAGCTGGACAAGATCGGCGCCGACAAGGTGCGGGACATCCTCATGGGCGAGGAGATTGCCCTCTCCGCCGATGCCGCCGATGAAATTCTGAAGTTCATCGCCATCAAGGGCAACAATGGGGAGGTGCTGTCCGCTCTGGAGGGCTACCGTGGCCGCCACGAGCTGTTCGACACCGGTCTGGACGAGCTGAACACCGTGGTGCGCTATCTGGCCGCCTTCGGCGTGCCGGAGGATCACTTCGCCGTGGATCTCACCATCGCCCGTGGTCTGGACTACTACACCGGCACCGTCTACGAGACCGCCATGGTGGATCACCCGGAGATCGGCTCCATCTGCTCCGGCGGTCGGTACGACAATCTGGCCGAGTATTACACCGACAAGCAGCTCCCCGGCGTGGGCATTTCCATCGGCCTGACCCGCCTGTTCTATGTGCTGGAGGAGCAGGGCTACCTCAATGACGAGATGCTCACCGCCCCCGCAGATGTGCTCATCCTGCCCATGACCGACGATCTGGCCCCCGCCATCTCCTTCGCCACCCAGCTCCGTCAAGCCGGACTGCGGGCGCAGCTCTACACCGAGCAGAAGAAATTCAAGCAGAAGATGACTTATGCGGACAAGATCGGCGTACCCTATGTGGTGTTCCTCGGTGAGGACGAGGTGAACGCAGGTACCGCCACCGTCAAGGATCTGAAGCTGGCTCAGGACTTCACGGATGCAGAACTGGAGCAAATGGCAGCGGAAGGTATCTATAAGCAAGTCACCCTCCCCGCTGATGAGGCTGTGGCCTATCTCCGCCGCCGGTTGGAGGGCGCTCCTGTGCAGCTTCCCATTATTGATAAGGGTTACTTGAGCGGGAAATACAGTCTGGATGCACCCCAAAAACAGTAATCCGCTTCTTTGATGATGATCCATCATTCACAAGCCGGAGGCATGACCGACCTGCCCCAACGCAGACCCCTGCGTTTGCCGGAGTACGATTACGCCGCCAACGGCGCCTATTTCGTGACGGTGTGTGTGGCAAACCGCACACCCATGTTAGGCACCCTTGTAGGGGCGGGTCCCAGACCCGCCCGTGTGGAATTGTCTCCCTTCGGCCAAATCGTTGAGGACGTGTGGAATGATCTGCCCAACCACACCACAGGCGTCGCCCTTGGGCCATTTGTCATCATGCCTGACCATATCCACGCCATCATCATGCTGGATGATGGGCGGGCGGGTCTGGGACCCGCCCCTACGGCCTTGAGCGAAGTGGTCAGGCAGTTGAAGAGCTTTTCCTCCCGGAAAATCAACCAACTGCGGGGCACTCCCGGCAGGCCTGTCTGGCAGCGCAGCTACTACGAACACGTCATCCGCAACGAGGACGACTGGCTGGAGTGCGCCGCCTATATCCAGCAAAATCCCATGAAATCCGAAAACAATCCGTAATTCTCATCCTATATATTACTAACTGGAGTTGATT
>JAZNQA010000109.1:0-43899 GCA_045589915.1 Candidatus Enterenecus sp. | reverse complement strand
TCGGACACCTCCATGGCAAGGAAGCGGGCGGTGGCCTCGTCGCACACGTCGGACAGGGCGGCCCAGTCGCCGTAGGAGCACAGGCGGTCAGCGCCACGGGCCTTGATGTAGGCGCAGGCGATGGGAGGGGTGTCGCAGCCGTCGGCGAAGTAGATCTGCTTCTCCACCTCGGTGAGGGGGGGGCCCAGGGCGGCACCGGCGGGGGAAACGTGCTTGAAGGAGGCGGCGGCGGGGAGGCCGGTGGCCTGCTTCAGCGCCTTGTCCAGCTGCCAGGAGTAGAGGGCGTCCAAAAAGTTGATGTAGCCCGGCTTGCCGTTGAGCACGGTAATGGGCAGCTCGCCGTTCTCCATATAGATGCTGGCGGGCTTCTGGTTGGGGTTACAGCCGTATTTCAGTTCCAGTTCACGCATAGGTCAAACCTCCCAATGTTTGTTGATGATGGACGTCTCGGTGTCGCCGGTCTCCAGGTCGATATACCGCACGAACAGAGCCACCTTGTTGTCGTCGTTGAGGGACAGCCAGATGTCACCGGCGAGAGTTTCAGCGTCGGGGGCGGTAACGGCCACCTGACGGGGCTCACCCTCGAAGGAGGGCAGGGGGTCGGTGTTCTCCTGATAGGTGTGAATGAAGTGCCCCTGACCGGCGATGGGATTCTCATAGCCGAAGAAGTAGCGGCGGGTGGAAGCGGGATCGCCGTTGGCGCTCTTCAGGATGGACAGGGCGTAGCTGCCGTCCTTGTGGAGCAGGCCGGAGATCCGAGGGGTGTAGTTGGGGGGGTCGGGCTCAAAGGTGCGCTGGCGCAGGGACTGGGCAAACACCTTGCCGGTCAGCAGACCGTCCCGAATGGTGTCGGTTTGGTCGCCATTGGTGACCACCGTGTCGTCACCTACCACCCGGACGGGATGATAGATGATGAGGGAGGGGTCGGTCATCTTGCTCTCGTCAAAGGCCTTGGTGCGGATGCCGTCCTCAGTCTCCTCAAAGACACGGTTGCGGCTGTTTTCGCTGCGGCCCATGATGAAGTAGGCGATGACGGCGTACTTGTTGTCGGCGGAGCGGCCCAGCATAATGCCCCGGCCGGGGTAGGGATGCTCGGTCAGGATGTTGTTCAGATCCATGGTTTCCATAAAGAGATCCTCCTTGTCAGTAATAAAAAAGGGCGCACCACGGTGGTTTCGAGGTGCGCCCAGACGGTCGGCAGTTCAGAGGCGATACTCCCCGTGGTTCATTCCACTTCCGTCAGTCGTATCGCTTGATGAGTTGTCATACTGGGCGCTGTGTCATGACAAAGCGCATTAGTCCAGGATGCGGACGGTACGCCCGTCCACTTGGAGCTTGTCCTGGCAGAACAGGGATACTGCCTTCGGCAGGATATTCCACTCCGCCTGCTCCATGATGCGACGCTGAAGGCGCTCCGGCGTGTCGTCGGGCAGCACCTCCACCGCCTTTTGCAGCACGATGGGGCCGCCGTCGCACTCCTCGCTGACGAAGTGGACGGTGGCGCCGGACAGCTTCACGCCGTATTCCAGCGCCTTTTCGTGGACGTGGAGCCCATAGCAGCCCTCTCCGGCGAAGGAGGGGATGAGGGCGGGGTGGACGTTGAGAATGGCGTTGGGGAAGGCCTGCACCATCTCGCCGGTGAGGATGACCATGAACCCGGCCAGCACCACCAGATCAATGTCCAGCTCCCTGAGCTTGTCCACCAGCGCCACGGTCATGGCCCGGTTGGAGGGGTGATCCTTCCGGGAAATGACGTAGCTGGGGATGTTGGCCTTGGCGGCCCGTTCCAGCGCATAGACGCCGGGCTTGGAGGCGATGACGGCGGCGATGCTGCCGCCCACGATCTCGCCCCGCTCCTGAGCATCAATGAGTGCCTGAAGGTTGGTTCCGCCGCCGGAGACCAGAACGGCAATTTTCTTTGCCATGGCTTACACCAGCTCCACGCCGGCATCGCCGGTGACGATGGAGCCGATCTGATAGGCGGTCTCGCCGGCGGCCTTGAGCACGTCCAGCGCCTGCTGGGCCTGAGCGGCGGGGATAGCCAGGATCATGCCGATACCCATGTTGAAGGTGTTGTACATATCACGCTCCGGGATGTTGCCGGCGTTCTGGATGAGGGTGAAGATGGGCAGGCGGGGGAAGGAGCCCAGCTCGATGCGGGCGGTGAGCCCGTCGGTCATCATGCGGGGCACATTCTCGTAGAAGCCGCCGCCGGTGATGTGGCTGACCGCATGGATGTCCACGCCGTCCTTCAGCAGGGCCTTGACCGCCTTAACGTAGATGCGGGTGGGGGTGAGCAGGGTCTCGCCCAGACTCTTGCCTCCCAGCTCATCCATGGGGGTCTTCAGGTCGGCGTTCTCCACGTCGAACACCTTGCGCACCAGAGAGAAGCCGTTGGAGTGGACGCCGGAGGAGGCCAGACCGATGAGTGCGTCGCCCTCGGCCAGCGCCTTGCCGTCGATGATCTTCTCCTCGTCCACGATGCCCACGGAGAATCCGGCCAGATCGTACTCGTCCACGGGATAGAAGCCGGGCATCTCGGCGGTCTCGCCGCCCACCAGAGCGCACTCGGCCTGACGGCAGCCCTCGGTGATGCCGGACACGATGTCGGCAATGCGGGCGGGGTCATTCTTGCCGCAGGCAATGTAATCGAGGAAGAACATGGGGGCGGCACCGCCGCACACAATGTCGTTCACGCACATGGCCACGCAGTCGATGCCCACGGTGTCGTGCTTGTCCATGAGGAAGGCCAGCTTGAGCTTGGTTCCCACGCCGTCGGTGCCGGACACCAGCACGGGCTTCTTCATACCGGCCATGTCGGGGGCGAACATACCGCCGAAGCCGCCCAGCGTGCCCATCACGCCGGGGATGTAGGTGGATTCCACCATGGGCTTGATGCGGCGGACTGCCTCGTAACCGGCGGTAACGTCCACACCGGCGGCAGCGTAGGACTCAGAATGGGAGTTCTTCATTTCAAAACCTCCAGATTATAATGCAGAATGCAGAGTGCAGAAGGTCATTCCTTGCCGTTCCAGCAATAGGTGCACACCTTGTCACGGTCAAGACCGATGGCCTCCAGCACGCCGTCCAGCGACTGGTAGCCCAGGGAGTCAAAGCCAAACTTCTCGCAGATGGCCTTGAGCATACACTGACCACGCTGGGTGCTGACATCAGCATATTCCTCCACGTGCTTCTGTCCCTCGTCACCCTCCAGCTCCTGAATGGTGCGGCGGGCCAGCAGATCCATGTCGGAATTGCCGCGGGAGAAGTTCAGGTATTTGCAGCTATACATGATGGGCGGACAGGCGGAGCGCATATGCACCTCCACGGCGCCGGACTCATACAGGAAGTCCACCGTCTCCTGAAGCTGAGTGCCCCGGACGATGGAATCGTCCACGAAGAGGAGTTTTTGACCCTCAATGAGTTCGGGGACGGGGATCTGCTTCATCTTGGCCACCTGACTGCGCACATCCTGATTGGCGGGCATGAAGGAGCGGGGCCAGGTGGGGGTGTACTTCACAAAGGGACGGGCAAAGGGTTTGCCGCTCTTGTTGGCATAGCCGATGGCGTGGGGCACACCGGAATCGGGCACACCGGCCACATAGTCCACATCGGGAAGCTCGCCCCGCTGGATCTCGTCCCGCGCCATGATCTGACCGTTCTTGTAGCGCATGACCTCCACGTTCTTGCCCTCGTAATTGGAGTTGGGGTAGCCGTAGTAGGTCCACAGGAAGCCGCAGATCTTCATTTCCTCCCCGGCGGGGGAAATGGTCTCATAGCCGTCAGCGGTGATGCGCACGATCTCACGGGGGCCAAGCTCATAGGCGTCCTGATAGCCCAGCTTGTGGTAGGCGAAGGACTCGAAGGACACGCAGCAGCCGTCCTCCTGCTGGCCCACCAGCACCGGCAGGCGCCCCAGCTTGTCACGGGCGGCGATGATCTCGCCGTCAGAGGTGAGGATGAGCAGGGTGATGGAGCCTTCGATCAGGTCCTGGGCGTGCAGGATGCCGGACACCAGATCGTCCTTCTGGTTGATGAGGGCGGCGGCCAGCTCGGTGGAATTGACCTTGCCGGAGCTCATGGCCATGAACTGGTGACCATGGTCGGAGAAGTACTGATCCACCAGAGCCTCCGCATTGTTGATGATGCCCACGGTGGTGATGGCGTACAGTCCCAGGTGGGAGCGCACCAGCAGGGGCTGGGGATCGGTATCGCTGATGCAGCCGATGCCGCTGCAGCCGTGGAAATCGGTGAGATCCTTCTCGAATTTGGTGCGGAAGGGGGTGTTTTCGATGGAGTGGATCTGCCGCTGGAACCCGTCCTGAGCATCGTGGATGATCATGCCGCCACGGCGGGTACCCAAGTGGGAGTGGTAGTCCACTCCGAAGAAAATGTCAAGCGTGACGTCCCGCTTGGAGACGGCACCAAAAAAGCCACCCATGGTAAATTACTCCTGTGATGATGTGATGGTTTCGCTTAGGCGAAGAACAGCTTGTTCAGGGTCATGGGATCGATATACTGGCCGTCCTTGTACACACGCATATTGCCGGAGGCGATCTCGTCAATGAGGATGACGTTGCCCTCGGCGTCATAGCCGAACTCGAACTTGATGTCGTACATATCCAGACCCTTCTCCTTCAGGTCGTCGGCCACGATCTTGGTGATGGCCTGAGTCATGGCCTTCAGGGAGTCGTACTGCTCGGCGGTCATCACGCCCAGATCCACCAGACCGTCCTTGGTGACCAGCGGATCGCCCTTGGCGTCGTTCTTGAAGGTGGTCTCCACGTAGGCGGGCAGATCGGCGCCCTCCTCGATGTAGTCGGAGTAGCGGCGGAAGAAGGAACCCACGGCCTTGTAGCGGCAGATGACCTCCAGACCCTTGCCAAAGACCTTGGCGGGGAGGACTTCCATGGTGGTGTCGTCCAGATTGGCGCTGACATAGTGGGTCTTGATGCCGGCGGCGTTGATCTTCTCAAAGAAGTAGATGGACATACGCAGGTTGACATCGCCCACGCCGTCGATGGTCAGGCCGACGGAGTTCTCGCCGGGATCGAACACGCCGTCCTTGCCGGTGCAGTCATCCTTAAACTTCAGCAGGTAGTTGCCGTTGTCCAGAGCAAAAACGTCCTTGGTCTTACCGGTATAAACAAGCTTCTTCTCCATGATTGGTACCTCCAAGTAGTGAAAATTTTATATGAATGCTGTGGATTACATTGTGGAAAGCTCCGCCTGAAGGTTGGCTTCCTTCTCGGCGATCTGGGCGGCCATTTTCTCTCTGGCAGCGTCCAGCTTGGCGGCCAGCTCATCGTCAGATACGGCGAGGATCTGGGCGGCCAGCACGGCGGCATTCTTTGCCCCGTTCAGGGCCACGGTGGCCACGGGGATGCCGCTGGGCATCTGAACGGTGGCCAGCAGGGCGTCCAGCCCGTCCACGGCGCCGCCCTTCAGGGGAATTCCGATGACGGGGAGGGTGGAGTTGCCGGCAAAGGCACCGGCCAGGTGGGCGGCCATGCCGGCGGCGCAGATGAGCACGCCAAAGCCGTTGGCACGGGCGCTTTTGGCAAACTCGGCGGCGGCAGCGGGGGTGCGGTGGGCGCTCATGATGTGAGCCTCATAGGGAATGCCAAAGTCGGCCAATTGCTGGCAGGCACCCTTGACAACGGGCCAATCGGAATCGGAACCCATGATAACGGCAACCTTCTTCATAGACGGTCTCCTTTCAAAAATAAAAACAGGCCAACGTACAGTTAGCCTGTTTGGTTGCTTAACGGGTATAAAAGGGCGCACGAATACCGGTCAGCAAATGGGCGGTCTGAGAAAACCATTTGGACAGTACCATGGGCGCACACCCCTTCTCAAAAGTAACTCCATTTTATCGGAAAAATCTTGCCAAATCAAGTCGCTTTTTCATTTTCGTATGCTTACACAATGGAACGGCCCGCTGGGGGACAAGCGGTGTTCAAAATAGCCCTGTGCTTTCCAGTATGCGGGATATTTCCGCTGCACGCACTGCCCAGGCCGAGCGGCGGGCACAGTTCCGCCGCCGTTCAAACACCAGTTCCGGCACCTCGTCCAGCGCCTTGGTGCAGCGGCGCAGGAAGCCGGCATCGTCATAGGCGGTGTACACCATGTCGGGGAAGGGTTCCACCTGTTCAGGCTCGGTGACTGTGATAATGGGCTTGCCGGTGGCTAAGTACTCATAGATGTGGGCGGGGATGACGTCGCAGCCCCGACGGTCGGTGCGGATCAGGTCGAACAGAGCCGAACACACGGCCAGACAGTCGGGCACCTCCACCGCAGCCACAGGGCCCGCCAGACAGATGTTGGGATAGGGCTCCAGCTGCGCTGCGGCCTGTTTTGTCACCCGCCCAAGGAGGACAAAGTTCCAGTCAGGCCGGGTTCGGGCAGCGTGCAGCAGGGGAGAAAGCTCCACCTGACCGGTGATGTCCCCCACCCGACCAAATACGGGCTTGTCCGTCAGCGCAGCCAGGCGGGGCGGCGGGGTCAGGTCGTCCCGAAGGAACATAAGGGAGTTGACGCCGTTGGGCAGCAGAGCGATGTTGTCATTGCAGGGGGAGAGCCGCGCCACCAGTCCGGGAGAGGCGGCGAACACCACCTCTGCGCTGCAAGCCAAGTCACTTTCCGGCTCCAGAAATTCGTCACCCCATTCCCGGTGGCAGTCATACACCACGCCCCGGCAGGGGAGCCGCTCCAGAAACTCTGCCTGCTCTGGGGAGGTGCACCACAGCACCGGCTCACGGAAGTGATGCTGCCGCATCGCTTTCTGGATGAACTTGACGGCCCGCTCAAGGCTTTTGCGCTGGAGTACGGGGCGCTCCAGACCGGGCAGGATGGGGGCGGGGAGGGTATACACCGTGATGTGGGGGCGCACACGCCGCCCCTGTTCCGCCTGCGCCCCGCTGCGGGAGGCAGGCGGCTCAAAGAACAGCACCTGTACATCGGTCAGACGGGTGAGGAGCTGCTGTGTGCGGTTGGGTCTTGCCTGCCATGGCAGGTAAGAAAGACAAAGGATCTGTTTCAAGGGAATACCTCCAGCGTTAGGGACAGTTCAAAAGCTTTTGTGCCTGAATGGAGTTTTGTTTTTCCAGCAGCCGCAGCCTGCGGGCGTTTTCCTCCCGCAGGGCATGATCGTCCATCTGAGCCACCGCTTCATCCAGATGGGCCCGAAGAGCGGGGAGGGTGAGCTCCTCCAGCGTGGTATAGCGTTTTTGACCGGCAGCCTCCAAAAAGGAACTGACCTTTGGATCGTAGACCACGCCCACCAACGGAACTCCATGACTTGCGGAGAAGACCAGTGCGTGCAGGCGCATGGACAGCACCACATCCATGCGGGCAAACAGGGCGATGGTATCTTCGGGCGTGTCACATTCGGGCAGAATGGTGTCAGGTGCACGCCGAAGCTGTGCGGACACTTGTCGGGCAGCGTCCAGATCTGCCGGTGCCTCAATGGGGAGAAAGACGGGGATGAGCCCATAGGTTTCATACGCATAATCGGCGGCGGCGGCAAAGATGGGTGCCTTAACCTCAAAACCCGGCCACGGCCGCACCGTGATGCCCAAATACCGCTGCCCCGCTGTCGGGCGCAGTCCGGCCTGCTCCAGTATACCGTCGGCAACGGAGCGGGGGGAGGCGGGCAGTACCACTGTGGGATCGGCGGACAGGGTAACTGCGGGGCGGGTCACCCCCATGGCTCTCAGATCGTCCAGGGAGATGTGATCCCGCAGAGTGATGGCGTCCACGCAGCGGTCGATGACCCTGGCGGCACGCCTGCGGTTGCCGGAGCGGCGCACCGGGCCGATGCCGCAGCCGTACATCATCACCCTGCAGCCTCTGCGACGGGCAGCGGAGAGGGTAAACAGATAAAACCAGAGGGAGCGGCTGCTGGTCACATCCTGAATGAGGGAGCCGCTTCCGTTGATATACAGTTTGCTTTTGGACATTTTACCACAGAAAGAGGGGACGTGGAAGGTGTATACCGCCCCCACACGGTGGGTGATGCGGGTGGATTTGGGCTGGCGGGTCATCACCCACAGGGGCAGGTCAGGGTCGATGGCCCGCAGTTCCCCGATGATGGTCTTCAAAATGGCCTCGTCACCGGCATTGCCCCGACCGTATG
This sequence comes from Candidatus Enterenecus sp., assembly GCA_045589915.1. Classification (GTDB taxonomy): domain Bacteria; phylum Bacillota; class Clostridia; order Oscillospirales; family Oscillospiraceae; genus Enterenecus. Next base: position 35,762 of record JAZNQA010000109.1, on the reverse strand, counting down.
CGCCGCACAGCACCACGCCGTCCCTTTTGTTCTTCGGACGGGCATGGCGGCGGAGAATGGTCTGGTAGATGTCAAGCTGACAGCGGACGGTGCCCTCCAGCGAAAAATCGGTGCGGGCTTTTTCCAGCAGTTGCCCGCCCAAGCGCTGCCGCAGGGCGGGATCGGCCGCCAGTGCAGCCAAATGGTGGCCCAATGCGTCGTGGTTTCGGGGCTCCAGCAGCAGGCCGGTGACGCCGTGTTCAATGAGTTTGGGCACGCCGCCCACCCGTGTGGCCACGGTGGGCAGGGCAAATCGGGCGCCTTCGGTGAGGGCATAGGGGAAGGTCTCAGACAGGGAGGTGAGGGTGTTGATGTCCAGCGCATGATAGAAGCTGTCCGTATCGGCCAGCCATCCGGCAAAGCATACTTGATCTGTCACGCCCAACTGATTGGCAAGCTGCTTCAAAGCGGCCTCATCCTGTCCGCCGCCGGCGATGATGAGGCGAAGCCTGGGCTGCTCACCATGGGCGGCGGCAAAGCCACGCAGCAGGGTGGCAATATCTTTCACCGGGTTGAGCCGTGCAGCGATGCCCGCAATGACGGCATCCTCCGGCCAGTCCACCCCCAGGGAGTCCAAAAACTGCTGACGGCTCATGACAGGGGCGGGACGGTCAAAGTTCAGTCCGTTGTAGATGGCAAACATCTGCTGGGGGTCGAAGCCACGGTCGATCAGAAGATCTGCCATAGCGTCTGACACGCCGATGCGGTACGGGATCCTGCGCAGGGCCCATGCGTTGACTGTGCCGTAGGTCAGCCGGGACAGGGGGCGGCCCAGATAGTCCAGTTTTGGGTCGCTGTGCACGGTGGTCACCACCGGCAGTTTGGTGGAGCGGCGAAGCAGTGCACCCATCATATTGCCCCGTGCGCCATGACAATGGATCAGGTCATATCCGCCGTCCAACACCTTTTGTTTTAGTGCTTTGTGGGCAGATATGGGATTGCGGTATTCCATCACCTCGGTGGGGATGCCCAGCTCCCGTGCCTCTTGAGCAAAAGGGCCGTCGGCAAGGCACACCAGATCCGCCTGTATATGAGCGCCCAGCCCCTGAAGCAGGGAATGGACGTGGGTCTTGGCGCCGCCGGTATCACCGCCGCTGATGAGATGGATGACCTTCATGGATGTTCCCCCAAAAAACACTTGTATTATTGGGATAAACCCTCTAAAATCAGAGTACTTTGATTATACATATCTTTCGCTGCCCGGTCAAGGGAAGGAGGGCTTGCCGCCAATGATCCAACTGATGGACGAGCGCATTCTGCGCTGGATCGCTGATACGCTGCGCACACCGTGGCTCAACGAACTCACTATATTTTATACCCAATTAGGCAATGGTGGTATGCTGTTTATTGCTGCCACCATCGTGCTGTTGCTATTTCGCTCTACACGGCGAGCGGGTGCAGCCGCCGGCACCGGGATGGTGCTGGGCCTGCTGGTCACCAATCTGACCATCAAACCGTTGGTGGCCCGCCTGCGTCCCTGGGTGGCCATGGAGGGCTTTCAAGCCCTTGTGACCAGCAGCGATATGAACTCGTTCCCGTCGGGACATACCTGCGCTGCCTTTGCCTTTGCCGCCGCCATCTGCGCCGTCCTGCCCCAGAAATGGGCAAAGGCTGCGGCGCTCATCGCCGCAGCCCTGATGGGTTGGTCTCGGTTGTATGTGGGTGTCCACTTTCCCACCGATGTGTTGGCCGGTGCCGTGGTGGGCACCCTGTGCGGACTGGCAGGAGCGTGGATCGTCAAACGGCTCACCGTGTACTATCACAGCCGGAAAGCTGTAAAATGACTGCCTGTGCCAGCAGCAGTCCCGCCGTGGCGGGCACCCACATGGAGCTGGCGGGAATGGAGCGCCGTCCCGGAGGGGGAGCTTCGTTGCCACCCTCGGAGGAGTAGGGAAGTTCGGGGGAGAACACCACCGGATGATGCACGATGCCACGGGCACGCAGCTCCTTGCGGATGACCCGTGCCAGCGGACAGCCCTCCGTCTTGGACAGGTCGGTGATGCGAAGCTGCTGGGCATCCAGCTTGTTGCCGGTACCCAGAGCGGAGATGATGGGGATGTTCAGCCGGTGGGCAGTCTCGATCAGGTCGAGTTTACAGGATACCAGGTCGATGGCATCCACGATGAAGTCATATGCTGTGCCGAAAAAACGGTCACGGCGATCGGCCTCGTAGCGCTCTGCTACGGGGTGGATCACACAGTCAGGGGAAATATCTTTCAGGCGGAGTGCAGTGGCCTCCGCCTTTTTCATGCCCACGGTGGAGTGGAGAGCGGCGGCCTGACGGTTGATGTTGCTCACCGATACTTCATCCTGGTCGATGAGGGTGAGCTCGCCCACGCCGGAGCGGCACAGCGCCTCGGCGCACCAGCTGCCTACGCCGCCCAGACCGAATACCGCCACATGGCTGCGTGCCAGCCGATCCAATCCCTCGCTGCCCAGCAGCATCCGTGTGCGGATAAATTGATCCTCCATGTACGAGCCTCCTTCTGCGAAAACATGGGCCGGACACGCTGTCCGGCCCATGTTGGTTTTGATATTACTGGCCCAGATTTTCGGCGCCCTTGGCAAGGGCGGTGGCGTAGCCCTCGGCGGCAGCCAGATCTGTGGCCCACTCGTCCACGGCCTCATCCCGCAGAGCGGTGCGCACCGTCAGCATCCACTCGGCATCGCCCCAGGACTGGAAGTAGACCACATGGTAGCCCCAGTAGGCGCTGGAGGAGGTCACATCGCCCTCATGGCGGATGATAGCGGTGTCGCCGCTCTCAGGACGATCCTCGCCGAACATCCAATCGTTGAATTCGGGGACGAAGCGGCCCTCAGGCACATCCTCATACAGACCGCCGTTGGTGCTGGAGCCGGTGTCATCGGAGTACTTCTCAGCCAGTGCGCCAAAGGCTTCGGCGGTGAGCTCGCCGGCCTCATACTCGGCCAGAGCAGCCTCGGCCTCAGCCAGAGCGGCAGCCCAGGCTTCCTCGGTGGGAGCCACCAGCTTGCCGTTCTCATCGACAGTGGTTTCAGCGCTGAACAGAATGTGGCGCACAGCAGCGGTCAGATCCTCGTTGCGGCCACGGCTGTGGAACACCACCACATAGGAGCCGGCGGTCTCGGTGTCCACAACGGTAACATCACCGTCCTTGGTGAGCTTCAGCAGCTCATCACGGAAAGCGGAGTTGATGCTGCTGGTACCCACGTTGGTGGCATGGTCGGCAGAGTTGGTCAGCTCATACTCCTTGATCAGATCGGCGATGGAGGTGCCGGACTTGAAGGCTTCGGCGGCGGCCTCGGCCTTCTTGTTGGCGGCGGCGGAGGCCGCTTCCTTCAGTGCCTTGATCTCTTCTTCGGTGCGCTCATTGCCCGCCTCGTCGGTTGCAGCAACGGTGTCGGCCTTGAAGAACAGGTAGGAGTACTCAAAGGTATCCACATCGTCGGCGTGCTGGTCGTAATAGGCCTCCAGCTCGTCAAGGGTGAAGCCGTCATACTTCTCACCGGCGACCTCTGCGGAATACAGGTTGACCAGCAGGCTCTTGGAGGTCATATCCTCAAACACGGCGGGGGTCATATACCGGCCGTAGACGGCCTTCAGGAAAGCCTTGTAGCCGTATCCGCTGGAGGCGGCGGAGGACTTCATGCGCTCCACCTCGGCAGCCACGTTGTCCTTCACCTCGTCCTCGGTGTGCCCGGCGGCGACGGCGGCATCGTAGATGGCCTGGGTCATCTGGGCGTCCTTCAGAGCGTTCTCCAGGAAGAAGTCACGGTAGGTGGTGCCGGTGGCCGGATCGTACAGCTGGTCGGCATCAGAGCGAGTGGTGTCGATGACGCCAAAGCTGGCGTACATCTCACGGGCGTGATAATAGTAGTAGCTCATCTCGCTGACAGACAGCTTCTCGTCACCAACGGTGGCAGCGGTGGAACGGCTGCGCAGGGAATCAGAATTCCAAATAAGCAGTGCGGCTACCAGCACCACGACCACCACACCGATAATGGTGTAGGTGCGAGCCTTGCGCTTGTAGGCGGCCTGCTCCTGCTGGGCCTGAGTGACCTTAGCGGAGGGGCCGGTGCCCTGGCGCTGCTTTTTCTCTCTGGATGCGCTCATGGTATCAATCCTCTCAGTTTCAATGGTAATGCTGTGAAGTTCGGCACACCGCACATATCCTTAAATGTGCCCATGTGCCGAATGGTGGTATTATAGCACGGCTCGTCTTGCCTTGCAAGGGAAAAATGTGCATTTAGACCATAGCGGCAGGTGAAAATTCATAAAAAATGGGAGCGCCGCAGCGCTCCCAAAGGTTGGCAATATCCCCGCCGTGGCCGTGCCGCCCCGATAAAAACCTGCACGTGAATGCAGGTGGGTCGCCTCCGTGCCGCTTCGCTGCTTCCAACGTCCGAACACCTTCCAGGAGGGTCGGGAGGCCTGCAATCCGCAGCACGAGGGGGGCGTCCCTTATGATAGATGTGGGTTTTATAAGGGCGGACACGTAGTTAGAACCCAGCAGGGGGGGAGGGGGTCATTCGCCCTCTTCCTCGTCATCAAACAGCTCTTCGATGAACTTTTCGTACACGGCGTCCAGCTCCTGCTGGTTGTCGATGTCGGCTAAGATCTCCTCGCCGTCCTGCTGGATGACCCGCAGCAGGATCAGGCCGTAGTCCTCATCGTCCTCGTCCATGTCAGCGGGGACAAAGGCCATGTAGACATTGCCGTCATGCTCCAGTGTGCCCAGATGCTCCAGCTCAAATTCATTGCCTTCATCATCGGTGACGGATACAAAATCAGGGCCGTACTCTTCACTCATGGGACGTGCCTCCTTTCGTAGTATCATCGCACTTTCATTGTACCGTCTTCCTGTCTGAAATGCAAGGGGGAAGCCGGTAAAAAATGCTGTAAGGCAAAGGGAAAACCGGTCGGAACCGGTCGAAGCGGTCGGGGTGGACAAGCGAGAGTTCCTGTGCTATAATACGGTTGTTCTACCATAGGCAGAAGTTAGATTACCATACCGCATTGGACGTGCCGCAGCCTTGCGGCCTGAATACATCGGAGGTATCCATTATGTCAGAAAAAAAACAGAACCGAACCTCGTCTCAGCGCCGCAGCGCTTCCGGAGGGCGTCGTGAGCAGCAGGAGGGCACGCAGAAGAAGCGCCGCTCCCTTGGTGCTACCATTGCGATCCGGTTCTTTCAGGTGGTGGGCACCCTGCTGCTGGTGGCCATCATCACCGGCGCTTTCCTGGCCTGCTATGCCGCAGTCTATGTCAAGTCGGTCATCATGCCGGAAACTGCGCTGGACCTGTCCGCCTTCACCATGAACGAGAACTCCGTCATCTATTATTATGATCAGGAGACCGGCGAGGCCAAGGAGCTGACCAAGCTGGTAGGTCTGGAGAACCGTGAATGGGTGGATTATGAGGACATCCCGCAGGATCTCATCCACGCCTTCATTGCCATTGAGGACAAGCGTTTCTATCAGCACAACGGTGTGGACTGGTACCGCACCGGCGGCGCCTTTATCAATATGTTCCTCGGCATGAAGAACACCTTTGGCGGCTCCACCATCACCCAGCAGCTCATCAAGAACATCACGGAGTATGATGATGTCACCGTCAAGCGTAAGATTTTGGAAATCTTCACCGCCCTTGAATTGGAGAAAAACTACGACAAGGAAGAGATCATCACCTACTACCTCAATGAGATCTTTCTGGGCAGCGGCTGCTACGGTGTGCAGTCTGCCGCACAGTTCTACTTCGGCAAGGATGTCTCCGACCTGACGCTGGCTGAATGTGCCAGTCTGGCGGGTATTACCAATAACCCCTCCCAGTACAGCCCCAATGCTCCGCTGGAGGTCACCCGCTACCTGTGCAAGGTGTGCGAGGCCAACGGTAAGGAAAGCTACGCCCTGCACAATGACGAGCCCTGCGCCACCTGCGGCGAGGAGGATTTCTATCCCGGCGAGCTGTGGACGGGCCGTGAGTACAACAAGCAGCGGCAGGAGCTGATCCTTGAGAGCATGGCTGACCCTGAGATCAGCCCGGAGGGTGCGTACATCACGGAGGCAGAGCGTGACGCAGCCATCGCTGAAACGCTGGTATTCACCTGGGACGCACAGGATACCGACGGAGATGGCGAGGTAGACACCAAGCCGGACAACAGCGCCATCTACTCCTGGTATGTGGAAGCCGTTATCAACGAGGTCATCAACGATCTGATGGAGTCTACCGGCCGCAGCAGAGAGTATGTCACCCATATGGTGTACAGCGGCGGCCTGAAGATCTATGTGCCCTATGACCCCGCCGTTCAGGCCAAGGTGGATCAGATCTACAACGACCGCTCCAACCTGAACTACACCTCCAAAACCGGTCAGAAGATGAGCTCCGCCATCACTGTGGTGGACAATGCCAACGGTTATGTGGTGGCACTGTCCGGCGACGTCGGCGAAAAGGAGATCAACCGAGGCTGGAACAATGCCCTCTCCAACCAGCAGCCCGGCTCCTCCATCAAGCCGCTGAGTGTTTACTCTCCCGCTCTGGAGCTGGGACTCATCACACCTGCCACGGTGAGCGATGATAACCCCCGGCTGCTGAATAATAATCCCTGGCCGGTGAACGCCCCCCGTGGCTATCGGGGCCTGACCACCGTGCAGGACGGTGTGGTGCGCTCGGTGAACACGGTGGCCGTCAATGTACTGACGGAGGTCACCCCTGAGGTAGCCTTCCAGTTTGTCACGGAGAAGTATGGCCTCAGCCTGGAGTCTGGTCGCCAGAACAGCGCCGGAGAGTGGAAGAGCGACATTGCTATCAGCCCGCTGGCTATGGGCGGTCTGACCGACGGTGTCACCACCTTTGAGATGGCCGCTGCCTACGCCACCTTCCCCCGTAACGGTGTTTATACCGAGCCCACCACCTATCTGCGGATCGAGAATATGGACGGCGAGCTGCTCATTGACAACACCCCCGAAAGCAAGACCGTCATTGAAGAAAGCACGGCCTACTATATCAATCATATGCTCACCAATGCCGTCAACGGCGGTACGGGCTACAATGCCCGCATCTCCGGCCAGACCGTAGCGGGTAAGACTGGTACCACCAACGAGGTGTACGATCTGTGGTTCGCCGGTTATACCCCCTACTACACCGCTGTGGTGTGGACGGGCTATCCCTATGATGAGTATATCCCCTTGTCCGGCAATCCCTCTGTCACTCTGTGGCAGAAGGTCATGTCTCTGGTGCATGCGGATCTGCCCCGCAGATCCTTCCCCACGCCGGACAATCTGGGCAGCTACAGCATTTGTCTGGATTGCGGCAATCTGGCCACGGGAGACTGCGAAAAGGATCTGCGAGGCAGTCGTGCCCAGACCTTCCGCCTGATCCGTGGCGACCAGCCCACCGAGTCCTGCGTGTGCCATGTGCCCGTGACTATCTGCACCGAATGTCCCATTCTGAATGAGAAGGGCGAGGAGACCGGCGCTTACCACATGGCCGGTGAGTTCTGTCCCGAAGAGAGCGTGAAGGAAGTCACCATGGTGGACTACGTGCGTGAGCTTGTCAAAGAAAATGTAGTGGTGGATGACTACTTTGCCTTGATGTCCATCTATGACGACATGGAGGACACCACCTGCACCACCCACACCGAGGAGCAGGAGCCTGAGCCCGAACCCTCCGTGCCCGGTGGGGATGAACCCGGTGTTGATCCCAATCCCGACGTCACCGATCCTCCCATGCCGGAACCCACGCCGGATGCGACCCTGCCTCCCGATGAGGAGACATAACCCGTCCCCGGCAATGACCTGTCCTGCTATCGGGGCTGCCACGCAACTGCGGCAGCCCCGATGCCTTTGCAGGGCATATGGCATCTTGCTGTAAATCGACGGGTATCCCAACCAATGTTTGGTGAAGTTTCAGACGAATTGTGAATTGCCAACTGTCCACGACTGTGCTACAATAGACCGCAGTAGAAAGACATGGAGCGTGGCGAACACAGCCGCCGAAAGCAGAGGTGAATGGGATGTCGCAGAAGCAGAAATACTTTATTGTGGAGGCGTCGGCGCTTCCTGAGATCTATCTGAAGGTGGCGGATGCCAAGCGGATGCTGGAGACCGGCGAGGAACTGACGGTCAATGCCGCCACCCGGCGGGCAGGGATCAGCCGAAGCGCCTTTTATAAGTATAAAGACGCCATCCGCCCCTTCCGTGATATGCTTCACGGCAGGATCGTCACCATCCAGATCCTGCTGCGCAACCAGCCCGGTGCGCTGTCGGCGGTGCTGAATATGTTCGCTGACTGGGGCGGAAATGTCCTGACCATCAATCAGACCATCCCCGGCGGTGATGCCGCTGCGGTGACCATCGGTCTGGAAACCACCGGGTTGGGCACCGATCTGGAGGAGCTGCTGACTGCGCTGCGGTCGAAGAACGAGGTGGTCCGCTGTGAGATCCTTGCGGGCTGAGCAATCGATATGAGGTGAGAGAGTAATGGTAAATGTAGCGATTTTGGGCTTCGGCACCGTAGGCTCCGGTGTAGCTGAGGTGCTTACCGGCCACGAGAGCAGCATCGCCAACAAGGTGGATGAGCTGGTCGGGCTGAAGTATATTCTTGATGTGCGTGATATGCCGGACAGTCCCTTTGCAGACAAGTTCGTGAAGGACTTCTCCGTGATCGAGCAGGATCCTGAGGTGGACATCGTGGTGGAGACCATCGGCGGTGCCACCGTGGCGCTGGACTTCACCTGCCGTGCTCTGCAGGCGGGCAAGAGCGTGGTCACCTCCAATAAGGAGCTGGTGGCCACCCACGGCTATGAGCTGACCCAGCTCGCCAAGGAGAAGGGCGTCTGCTATCTGTTTGAGGCCAGCGTAGGCGGCGGTATCCCCATCATCCGTCCCCTGTCCCAGTGCCTGGCCGCCAACGACATTCTGGAGATCTACGGCATCCTCAACGGTACCACCAACTATATCCTGACCCGTATGATCCGTGCCGGTCTGCCCTTTGAAGCGGCGCTGAAGGAGGCACAGGACAACGGCTATGCCGAGCGTGACCCCTCCGCCGATATTGAGGGTCACGATGCCTGCCGCAAGATCTGCATCCTGGCCGCCATTGCCTTTGGCCGCCATGTGTATCCTGAGCAGGTTCCCACCGAGGGCATCACCAAGATAACTCTGGCCGATGTGGATTATGCCGACGCTGCCGGCAAGAAGATCAAGCTGCTGGGCCGTGCCATCCGCATGGAGGACGGCAAGGTGTGTGCCTATGTGGCACCCCATCTGGTGGACTGCTCCGACCCGCTGGCCGGCGTGGAGGACGTGTTCAACGGCATCTCCGTCCGTGGCGACGCCATTGGCGACGTGATGTTCTACGGCCGTGGCGCCGGTAAGCTGCCCACCGCTTCTGCCGTGGTGGCCGATGTCATTGACATTGCCAAGCAGCTGGGCCACCGCAAGGCCATGTGCTGGGCTCCCGGCGGTGAGGATGTGACCTGCGGCTCCGATGCTCTGGATAGCCGCTGGTATGTGCGTGCCAACGCCGATGCCGATGGGCTGAAGGCCGTGTTGGGTGAGGTGCAGATGCTGGCCGGCAGCGCCGCTGCCGCCGGTGAGTGCGCCTGTGTCACCGGGCAGAGCATGACCCGCAGCGAGCTGGATGAGCGGCTGGCCGGTGTTGAGGCCCTGTCCGTCATCCGTGTCCTGAACTAAGCAAGATCCCCGCACCGAGCATAGAATGGCTCGGCAATACTATCCGGAAGGATTGAGAACATATGGCACTGATCGTACAAAAATTTGGCGGTTCCTCCGTTGCCGATGCCGACCGCATCCGCAATGTGGCCCGCATCATCACCGACACCTACAAGCAGGGCAACAGCGTGGTGGCGGTGCTGTCCGCCCAGGGTGACACCACTGACGATCTCATTGAAAAGGCAATGGAGATCAACCCCGGCGCCTCCAAGCGTGAGATGGATATGCTGCTGTCCACCGGCGAGCAGATCTCCTGCTCCCTGTGCGCCATGGCCATCGAGAGCCTGGGCTATCCCGTAGTTTCCCTGACCGGCTGGCAGGCCGGTTTCCACACCGACTCCGGCTACGGCAACGCCCGCATCAAGCGGGTTAAGAGTGACCGTCTGCGTGAGGAGCTGGACAAGAAGCGCATTGTGATTGTCACCGGCTTCCAGGGCATCAACAAGTATGACGACATCACCACCCTCGGCCGAGGCGGCTCCGACACCTCGGCAGTGGCTCTGGCAGCGGCGCTCCACGCTGACCTGTGCCAGATCTACACCGACGTGGACGGCGTGTACACCGCCGACCCCCGTAAGGTCCCCACGGCTCACAAGCTGGACGAGATCACCTACGATGAGATGCTGGAGCTGGCCACGCTGGGCGCACAGGTGCTCCACAACCGCTCCGTGGAGATGGCAAAGAGATACAATGTTAAGCTGGAAGTGCTGTCCAGCTTCTCCGGTAAGCCCGGTACGAAAGTCAAGGAGGTAGTCAATACCATGGAAAAGTCTCACATCAGCGGCGTCGCCAAGGATAAGAATATTGCCCGTCTGGCTCTGGTGGGTCTGGAGAACACCCCCGGCATCGCCTTTAAGATCTTCTCTCTGCTGGCTAAGAACAGCGTGAACGTGGACATCATTCTCCAGTCCATCGGCCGCAGCGACACCAAGGACATCAGCTTCACCGTAGCCAAGGCCGACATGGAGCTGGCCCAGAAGCTGCTGGAGGAGAACCGTGACAGCATCAAGTTCGACCACATCGACGTGTCCGGCAACATTGCCAAGGTGTCCATCGTGGGCGCCGGCATGATCAACAACCCCGGCGTGGCAGCCACCATGTTCGAGGCTCTGTTCAACGCAGGCATCAACATCAACATGATCTCCACCAGCGAGATCAAGGTTTCCGTTCTGGTGGACGCCAACGATGCTGACCGTGCCGTGCAGGTCATTCACGACCGTTTCTACGACGAGTTCGCAAACCGCTGAAACCCTATGGAGACCGGCCATTGGCCGGTCTCCATTTTTTGTTGGAAAAGCAGGCGCAGGTAGGGGAAAACAGTTGCATTGAGCGGCGCTAAATGATAAAATATACTATCTATGTCATACAGATAATGGGGTGCAAGCATTGTATCTAAAAGCGCTGGAAATTCAGGGGTTCAAGTCCTTCCCGGAAAAGACTGTGCTGGCCTTCGGCTCGGACATCACCGCCATCGTTGGTCCCAATGGCTCCGGCAAGTCCAACATTGCCGATGCCATCCGTTGGGTCATGGGGGAGCAGTCCACCCGCACCCTCCGTGGCAACAAGATGGAGGACGTCATTTTCGACGGTACCGCCAAGCGTAAGGGTCTTGGCTTTGCGGAGGTCTCCCTCATCATCGACAACACGGAGCATATCTTCCCCATGGAGGAGACCGAGGTATCCGTCACCCGACGGTACTACCGCTCCGGCGAGAGTGAGTATTACATCAACCGCCGCTCCTGCCGCCTGCGGGACATCAACGAGCTGTTTATGGACACCGGTCTGGGCCGTGAGGGCTATTCCATCATCGGCCAGGGCCGCATTGACGAGATCCTGTCCATCAAGAGCGCCGACCGCAGGGAGATCTTCGAGGAAGCCGCCGGTATCTCCCGCTTCCGCCACCGCAAGGAGGAAGCGGAGCGCAAGCTCCAGCGTACCGACGACAATCTGGTGCTCATCAACACCAAGATCGACGAGCTGGAGCTGCAGGTGGAACCCCTGCGTGTGCAGGCGGAAAAGACCAAGAAGTATCTGGTGCTGCGGGACGAACTGAAGGGGCTGGAGATCTCGGTCTGGCTGGAGCAGTTGGAGCGTCTGCGTGCCAACAGCATCAAGGTCAAAGCCGATTACGAGGCCGCTGTTCGCCAGCGGGAGGAAGCCAGGCAGGCTCTGGACGACCTGTACGCTGCCGCTGAGGACTATGCCCGGCAAATGCGGGACAAGGATGTGCAGGCCGAGCAGCTTCGTGGGGAACAGTCCCAGGTGGAGCAGCAGATCCATAGCTGCGAGGGAAGCATCAGCCTGCTGAAAAACGACATCAAGAACAACAGCGAAAACGCTGCCCGCATCCGTCAGGAGCTGGAACAGCAGGAGGGGCGTGCCGGTTCTCTGGCCGGCCAGATCGCCGAGCGAAAGCAGCGGTTGGACGAGATTGAGGCGGAGGTTGCCGCCTGCCGCACCGCCATGGACGAGCTGAACCGCCAGATGGAGGACACCCTCCGCTCCGCAGGCAGCCTTACCGAGGAGTTGGAGCGCCTTCAGGAGCGGGAGCGGCTGGAAAACGCCTCTGCGGTGGAGGCCAAGGAGCTGCTGTCCGCACTGGCCGCCGCAGCACAGGAGCTGCTGGATCGGGAGGAAAAGCTGGGGCAGGAGCTGCTGGTTCAGGAGGAAAAAACCGCTCAGGCCAAGGTCGCTGCCCAGGAAGTGAAGCGGGAGTTGGAGCGTGTCACCGAGGATCGGGATGCCGCCCGCAACGTCATCAGCGGCTACCAGATGCGCTGCCAGTCCCGCCAGCGCAAGCTGGACGAGGCGCAGGAAAAGCACCGCCGCCTCCAGATGGACGAAAATAATTTGAATTCCCGCATGAAAATGCTGGCCGAAATGGAAAAGATGTATGAGGGCTACTCCAAAGCGGTCAAGCTGGTGATGGGCGAGGCTGACCGGGGCGGGCTGTCCGGCGTGCATGGCCCGGTGGCCGGACTGCTCCATGTGCCCGACAAATATGCCGTGGCCATTGAGATCGCCCTGGGCGGCGCCATGCAGAATATCGTGGTGGCCCGTGATGAGGACGGCAAGAACGCCATCAACTGGCTCAAGCGACGGGATGGTGGACGTGCCACCTTCCTGCCCATGAACACCATTAAGCCCGCCGACTTCCGGGACAAGGCTGTGGAGAACGAGAACGGTTTTGTTGGCATGGGCGATACCCTCATCACCTTTGACAAACAGTACGCCAATATCTTCTCCAATTTGCTGGGCCGTGTGGTCATCGCCTCCGACATGGACAAGGCCATGGCCATGGCCCGCAAGTTTGGCCACCGCTTCCGTATCGTTACGCTGGATGGTCAGGTGCTTAACGCAGGCGGCTCCATGACCGGCGGCTCGGTGTCCCGCTCGGCAGGCATTTTGTCCCGTGCCAACGAGCTGGAGCGGCTGGGCGACCAGAAGGCCGCTCTGCTGGAACAGATGAAGGAGGCGGCCGCCGAGCTGGCCAAGGCCCAGCGTGAGCTCACCGCCGCCAATTATGAGATGGATGCCGCCACCGCCCAACTCCGTGAAGCGGAGGATGCGGTGCTCAAGTATTCCGAGCGTGCCGACAGCGCTGCCGCCCTGCTGGCCGATGCCAGCCTGCGCCACGATGCCCTGAAAGCGGAGCGGGAGCAGGTGCGCTGCCGCATGGAGGAGAACGCCGGCGCCACGGCCCAGGCCAAATCCCGCATCGAAGCGCTGGAGGGCGCCGCAGCGGCCCTGCGTGCCGAGAGCGAAGCCAAGGCGCAGGGTCAGACCTCTCTGCAGGAGCGGGTGGCAGAGCTGAACGCAAAAACAGCGGAGCAGAACGCCAAGCTGGCCGGTCTGGACGGCGAGCGTGCCGCCTCAGCCCAGAACCTGTCCGAGCTGGAGCAGCTCAAGGCCGATCTGTCCGGCGACACCGCCAGCCGCAGCGCCATGATCTCCCAGTTCGAGAGCCGGAACGAGCAGCTCACCCGGCAGGTAGGGGAGGCGGAAGCCCAGCTTCAGACCCTGCGTGCCGCCGGACAACAGCACAACGACGCTATGCGACGCCTGAATGAGGAGAAGCTCCAACTGGAGGGCAAGCGCAATCAGGCGGACAAGAGCGCCCGTGACAAAAACGCCGAGCTGCTCAATATGGAGCGGGAAGTGTCCCTGCTGGAGCAGAAGTCCATGTCGGCCGCCATGGAGGAGAGCCAGATCCTCGACAAGCTGTGGGAGAGCTACGAGCTGTCCCACGAGGCGGCCAAGAGCCATCGGGTGGAGCTGGAATCGGTTCCCAAGGCCCAGCGCCGCATTGGCGAGCTCAAGCGTGGCATCTCCTCTCTGGGCAACATCAATCCCGATGCGGTGGAGGAATTCCAGCGTGTCAACGAGCGGTATACTTACTATACCAGCCAGCGTGACGACGTGGCCAAGGCCAAGAAGGAGCTGGAGGACATCATCGCCCAGATCACCGGCGAGATGACCGGCATCTTCCGTGAGCAGTTCGATCTCATCAACGAGACCTTCCAGCAGACCTTCCTGGAGCTCTTCCGGGGCGGCAAGGCCACCCTGGAGCTGGAAGATCCCGACGACATTCTGAACTGCGGCATCGAGATCAAGGTGCAGCCCCCCGGCAAGGCGCTCAAGATCATCAGCCTGCTGTCCGGCGGCGAGAAGGCCTTTGTGGCCATCGCCCTGTACTTCGCCATCCTCAAGGTGCGCCCCACGCCCTTCTGCGTCATGGACGAGATCGAGGCTGCGCTGGACGATGCCAACGTCATCCGCTATGCCCAGTATCTGCGCAAGATGAGCGACAAGACCCAGTTCATCGTCATCACCCACCGCCGCGGTACCATGGAGGAGGCCGACGTGCTCTACGGTGTCACCATGCAGGAGCAGGGCGTCAGCCGTATGCTGACCATCAACCTCAACGATGTTGAGAAGGAACTGAAGATCAAGTAAGAGGTAATTTCCTATGGGATTGTTTGATAAGATCAAGAAAATCGGAATTTTCAACGGCTTTTCCAAGCTGGATGATGATTTCTATGACGAGCTGGAGGAATCTCTGGTCATGGCCGACATGGGTGCCGAGACCACCATGGAGGCCGTGGAGGAGCTGAAGGACCGCTGCAAGGCGGAAAAGATCAAGGACGTGGAGGGAGCCCGAAACTGTATGCGGGAGATCCTTGCCCAATACCTCAATGTGGGCGAGAGCAGGGTAGATATGTCCAATGCTCCGGCGGTGGTGCTGTTCATCGGCGTCAACGGCGTGGGAAAGACTACCTCCATCGGCAAGCTGGCTGCCCGCTGGAAAGGGGAGGGCAGGAAGGTGCTGCTGTGCGCCGGCGATACCTTCCGTGCCGCCGCTGCCGACCAGCTCACCATCTGGTCGGAGCGTGCCGGCGTGGACATCATCAAGCAGCACGAGGGAGCCGACCCCGCCGCCGTGGTGTTCGATGCCATGAGCGCCGCCAAAGCCCGTAAGGTGGATGTGGTGCTGGTGGACACCGCCGGACGGCTGCATAACAAGCAGAATCTGATGAACGAGCTAAATAAGATCAGCCGTGTCATCGACCGTGAGTGCCCCAACTCCAGCCGTGAGACCCTGCTGGTGCTGGACGCCACCACCGGGCAGAACGGTCTCATTCAGGCCAAGCAGTTTGCCGAGGCCGCCGGAATCACCGGCATCGTGCTCACCAAGATGGACGGCACCGCCAAGGGCGGCATCGCCATCGCCATCGCCAAGGAGCTGGGTGTGCCCGTGAAGTATATCGGCGTGGGCGAGGGCGTGGACGACCTCCAGCCCTTCGATGCTCGGGCCTTTACCGAAGCGCTGCTGTAAGAAAGGGAGGAATCCGGATGTCTCGTATCGACGGACGCAAATACAACGAGCTGAGAAGCATCGACATTCAGACCGATTTCGTCAAGTTCCCGGAGGGCAGCGTGCTCATCACCTGCGGCAATACCAAGGTGCTGTGCTGCGCCAGCGTGGAGAATTTCGCCCCCCGCCATGTGCCGGAGGGCACCGGCTGGGTGACGGCGGAGTATTCCATGCTGCCCCGTGCCAATCGAGAGCGCTCCCGCCGGGATGTGTCCAAGCTGAAGCTGTCCCCCCGCTCTGCGGAGATCCAGCGGCTCATCGGCCGCTCCCTGCGGGCGGCGGTGGATCTCACCATGCTGCCCGACCTGACCATCACCATCGACTGTGATGTGCTCCAAGGGGATGGCGGCACCCGCACCGCCTCCGTCACCGGCGGCTTTTTGGCGCTGGCCATTGCCTGTGACCGGCTGGTGAAGGAGGGTGTGCTGCTGCGCAGCCCCATCAAGACCCATGTGGCGGCCATTTCCGCCGGTATTGTGGACGATCAGCCCATGCTGGATCTGTGCTATGAGGAGGATTCCTCAGCCATGGTGGATCTCAACTGCGTCATGAATGACGAAGGTGAGCTCATTGAGCTGCAGGGCACCGGCGAGGGTCGAGCCTTCACCATTACCGAACAGCAGGAGCTGGTGGCTCTGTGCCAGCAGGGCATCAAGACCCTCATTGCCCGCCAGAAGGCTGTGCTGGAGGGATTACAATGAAACTGGTATTGGCCAGTAAAAATGCAAAAAAGCTGCAAGAGATGCAGGATATTCTTGCCCAACTGGGTGTGGAGGTTTGTCTCCAGTCCGAAGTGGGCGTGGATGTGGATGTGGAGGAGACCGGCACCACCTTTGAGGAGAACTCTATGCTCAAGGCCAAGGCGGTGATGGAGGCCTCCGGCCTGCCCGCCATTGCCGACGATTCCGGCCTGTGCGTGGATGCGCTGAACGGTGCGCCCGGGGTGTACTCCGCCCGTTACGGCGGGGAGGGACTGGACGATGTGGGCCGCTACCGTCTGCTGCTGGAGAACATGAAGGGGCAGCCCCGTTCAGCCAGGTTTGTGTCGGTCATCACCTGCTGCTTCCCCAATGGGGACGTGCTCACCGCCCGTGGCGAATGTCCCGGCAGCATCGCTTTCGCCCCTCAGGGAGAGGGCGGCTTTGGCTACGACCCTGTATTTTTCGTGCCCCAACTGAAAAAAACCTTTGCCCAGCTCAGTGCAGAGGAGAAGAACGCCATCTCCCACCGTGGCAAGGCGCTGGCACAGTTCCGAAACGAGCTGGAACGCTACCTCAACAAGTAAAAGGAGTTTACTATGGATCTGACAAGCAAGCAGCGGGCCCAGCTTCGTGGCCTGGCAAACAATATTGACACCATCCTCCACATCGGAAAGGACGGCATCGGAGACAATCTCATCAAGCAGGCGGACGACGCTCTGGAAGCCCGTGAGCTCATCAAGGGCAAGGTGCTGGAGAACTCCCTGCTCTCCGCCCGTGAGGGTGCCGAGGCGCTGGCTCAGGCCACCCGCAGCCAGGTGGTGCAGGTCATCGGCACCAAGTTCGTGCTTTACCGTGAAACCCACAGCAAGGACAAGGATAAGCGCATCAAGCTGGTAAAGTAATACTGCAAAGGCGGTGGTTCCTATGAAAATCGGCATATACGGCGGGAGCTTCAACCCGCCCCATTTGGGGCATCTGGCTGCCGCCAAAGCGAGCGTGGCGGCCTTGGGGCTGGACAAGCTGCTGGTGGTGCCGGCGGGGCTGCCGCCCCATAAAGAGCTGCCGGAGGGTACGCCGTCAGCGGCCCAGCGGCTGACCATGGCACAGCTGTTCACCGATCAGCTCCGTCTGCCCAACATAGCGGAGTGCTGGGATGTGGAGCTGCGGCGGGAGGGGAAAAGCTACACCGCCGACACCCTCCGAACTGCCAAGGAGCTGTGGCCTGATGCAGAGTTGTGGCTGCTGATGGGAACCGATATGTTCCTCTCCCTGCACACATGGCGGGAGCCGGAAACCATCGCAAAGCTGTCCGGCATCTGCGCTTTTGGCCGTGCCGGACAGGACGACGATGATACCTTTGCCCCCCAGCGGGCATTTCTGGAGCGACAATACGGTGCCCATATCGTGACCATCACCATCCCGGACTTGGTGGAGGTGTCCTCCACCAGGATCCGTGCCATGGAAGATCGGAGCGGCTGGCAGGATTTTTTGCCCGAAGCGGTGTATGGCTACATTCTGCGGGAAAAACTATATGGAACCTCCGTGGAGTTGAACGCCCTCAACGAACAGGAGCTGCGCTGCGTGTCCTATTCCATGGTGAAGGCCAAGCGCCTGCCTCACATCCGTGGTACAGAGGAGGAGGCAGTCAAGCTGGCGCTGCGCTGGGGGGCTGACCCGGAAAAGCTGCGGCGTGCAGCCATTCTTCACGACTGCACCAAGTACTATTCCGTGGAGGCGCATCTGGCCATCTGTGATCGCTGCGGCATCCCGCTGGATGAGATGGAGCGTGGTGCCGAAAAGCTGCTCCATGCCAAGAGCGGTGCTGCGCTGGCCAAATATGTGTTTGGGCAGGATGAGGAGATCTTTCAGGCGATCCTGTACCACACTACGGGCAGGGCAAACATGAGCCTTGCGGAAAAGCTGCTCTACTTAGCCGACTACATGGAACCCAATCGGGACTTTCCTGAGGTGGATGAACTGCGTCGGCTGTCCTACGAGGATCTGGATCGGGCGGTGCTGTTCGGTGTGCGCCTGTCCATTCAGGAGATGCTGGAACGTAATCGGATCGTCCATCACAACACGCTGGAAGCAGAGCGTTCGCTTTTGGAAGGACTTGATGCATGACTTCGCAACCAGGAAAAAACGGAGGTCGACGGCTGAAGAAGCAGCCCAGCGGCTGGCTTCGTGCCATCATCATGATGATCCTTGCGCTCATTATGGTGCTCATGGCCACCGTGTGCGTGCTCTATCGGGTCTGGGTAAAGAAGCCGATGCTGCCGTCTGACGGCCATCTTTCGACTATCGTGTCAGGTCATCCGGCCGTAGACCTTCAGGCCGTGCAGCCCAAAGTTGCCGGAATGCGGAAAAGTGCAGATTTTTATACCATTCTGGTGGTGGGTGAGGATACTGCTTCCGACCATACGGACACCATGATGCTGGTCTCTTACGATGCGACCAATCAGAAGACCACGGTGATGTCCCTGCCCCGTGACACGCTCATCAATATGCGCAGCACCTCCGTCTACACACGGCTCAACACCGTGTACGCCGCATACGGCAAAGGAGAGGCTGGCATGAATGCCCTGACCCGTGAGGTGGCAGAGCTGGTGGGGTTTGTGCCCGACTACCGGGTATTGATCGACTGGCAGCTGGTGGGGCAGATGGTGGAAGCCCTTGGCGGCGTGGAATACGATGTGCCGTTCCACATGGAGTATTATGATCCCGATCAGGATCTGAACATCTATATTGAAAAAGGCGTCCAGCGGCTCAACGGCGATCAGGCGATGAAGCTGGTGCGTTGGCGAAAGAATAATCCCGGCGTGGAGGGCGGCGGCGACGGCAGCGACCTCAATCGTTTGCAGGTGCAGCATGGCTTTTTGCAGGCGGTGCTGCGGCAGACTCTGCAATTCCGCAATGTCACCAAGATCAGTGAGCTGTCCAAACTGTTTGGGGACAATGTCCGCAGCGACCTGACGATAGAAAACCTGTTCTGGTTTGCCAGTCAAGCCATTTTCGGCGGCCTGACTGTGGATGATGTGGCGTTTACCACCATGCCCGTGGAGATCTACAAAGCCTATGTCTACCCAAATCAGGAGGAGCTGCTTGCCCTCATCAACACGGGGCTGAACCCCTTTGTGGACGAGGTCACCCTTGAGGAGCTGGATCTCATCAGCGTGAATCAGGATGGCTCCCTTCGTTCCACTTCCGGCGTGCTGGCCGACCCCGATGCAGCCCAGCCGCAGGTGGGCTCATAACTTGAAAAACGGCTCCGTCTGCCGCCCATGACGGAGCTTTGACCGATTGAAAGGAGAAAACGATATGCTGACTTCAAAGGAACTGGTTGCTGTGGCCGTAAAGGCGCTGGACAGCAAAAAAGGCAAGGACATCAAGGTGCTGCACACGGAGGAGCAGACCACGCTGGCCGACTATTTTGTCATCTGTGCCGGCACTTCCACCACCCAGGTGAACGCTCTGGCCGACCATGTGGAGGCCGCCATGAGCCAGGCGGGGGAGGAGCCTCATCACATTGAGGGTCACCGTGGCGGCCAGTGGACGCTGCTGGACTATTCCGCTGTGGTAGTTCATGTCTTCACCGAGGAAGCCCGTGAGTTCTATGGGCTGGAGCGTCTGTGGTCTGACGCTGCGCCGGTGGATGTGTCCGAGTATCTGACGGAGAATTAAAGGCTTCCGCCCGGCGTGCATGGTGCATACCGGGCGGATCGCTTTGCTTTTGAGCAGTTGCGGGAAACAACCTCATTGTGGTATAATCAACCAGATATGCCAAACAAAAACGATAGAAGGTCGTGATGATATGGAAGAACAAGTGACAAAAAAAGTAATGCTCTCCGGCATCAAGCCCAGCGGAGATCTGACCCTGGGTTCCTATTTGGGTGCCATCAAAAACTGGGCGGAGCGTGCCGATCAGTTTGATTGCTACTACTTTATGGCAGACCTGCACTCCATCACCGTCCGTCAGGATCCTGCTGCTCTGCGCCGCCGCACGCTGGAGCAGTTGGCGCAGTACATCGCCTGCGGGCTTGACCCGGAGAAGAACACCCTGTTTATCCAGTCCCATGTCCACCAGCACGCAGAGCTGGGCTGGGTGCTGGGCTGCTATGCCATGTTTGGAGAATTGAGCCGAATGACTCAATTTAAGGATAAATCCGCTAAAAATGCCGATAATATCAATGGCGGCCTGTTCACTTACCCCAGCCTGATGGCGGCGGACATCCTGCTCTATCAGCCCGACTTCGTGCCCGTGGGTGAGGATCAGAAGCAGCACATCGAGCTGACACGCAATATTGTGCAGCGGTTCAACGGTGTGTACGGCGATGTGTTCAAGGTGCCGGAGCCCTATATTCCCAAGGTGGGTGCCCGCATCATGAGCCTGACCAACCCCACAGCAAAGATGAGCAAGAGCGAAAATGAGGATACCGGCCGTGTCACCCTTATGGACGATCCCGCTTTCATCATGAAGCAGTTCAAGCGTGCCATCACCGACAGCGACACCGAGCACTGTGTGCGCTACGATCCGGAGAACAAGCCGGGCGTGGCCAACCTGATGACCATCTATTCTGCCATCACCGGCAAGACCTTTGCCGAGATCGAGGCGGAGTTTGACGGCATGGGCTACGGCAAGTTCAAGCCCGCTGTGGGTGAGGCGGTGGTGGAGTGCCTGCGTCCCATTCGTGAGGAAGCCGCCCGTATCATGAAGGACAAGGCGTATCTGGAAAGCGTGTACCGTGCTGGCGCCGAGAAGGCATCCTACGTTGCCAATAAGACCCTGCGCAAGGTCTACAAGAAAGTAGGCTTTGTTGCCCCTTAAACAAAGGAGCTGTATTGTTTGCCTGCTGACAGCATAAGCAGCATTTTCAGTCGAGGTGCCATCAGCGCCGTCCTGCTGACGGTTCTGATGGCGGCCGTGGTGTCGCTGGCAGTTACGCCGCTGGTCAAGATTCTTTCCGTCAGGATGGGTGCTGTGGACGTGCCGAAGGACGGGCGAAGGATGCACGACCATCCCATTCCCCGTCTGGGCGGTCTGGCCATCTTTCTGGGATTTCTGTTTGCGGTGCTGGTGGCGGTTCCCCTGGATGCCGCCAAACAGGGTATGCTGATCGGTGCCGTAATCATTGTGATACTGGGCATCTTCGACGATATTTACACCCTGTCTGCCAAGCTGAAGCTCATGGTGCAGACCGTGGCAGCGGTGGTGACGGTGCTGGCTGGAAACCGTATCGTGGTATTAGGGTGGTTGTCCATCCCCATTACGGTGCTTTGGATCGTCATGATTACCAATGCAGTCAATCTGATTGATGGTCTGGATGGGCTTGCCTGCGGTGTGTCCACCATCGGCTCAGCCACCATGCTGTTCATTGCCCTGCTGGTAAGCGAGCCGGACGTGGCGCTGCTCATGGGAGCCTTGGCGGGTGCCTGCATCGGTTTCCTTCCCTTTAATTTCAATCCCGCCAAAATCTTTATGGGCGATACCGGGGCCACCTTCCTTGGATTTGTTATGGCCACAGTTTCGGTACAAGGCATCTTCAAGCTGTACAGCATGATCTCCTTTATGGTACCGTTTTTAATGCTGGGCCTTCCTATTTTCGATGTCTGCTTTGCCGTGATCCGACGAGTCTCCAGGGGACAGAGTCCCATGCGCCCCGATCGGAGCCACATCCATCATAAACTGATTGATATGGGGCTCTCCCAAAAGCAGACGGTGGGCGTGCTCTACGTCATTTCAGCCATGTTGGGATTCACCGCTGTGGTGCTCACCACCAGCGGGGCCCTGCGGGCCGTTGTATTCCTGCTGACTATGGTGTGGACGGGGGTTGTCGCCTGGCGCATCTTCATCAGCGGACACACGGGAAAAGGTCTCAAGGATTGTGAAGTCGCAGAGGAGGATGACCGTGGCCCATCTGAACCATGAATCCACCGCAGGTTGCCCCCTGCGGGTCATGACCATCTTCGGTACCCGACCCGAAGCCATCAAGATGGCGCCTCTGGTCAGGGAGCTGGAGAGCAGGCCGGAGTTTGAAAGTTATTGCTGCGTGACGGCGCAGCACCGGCAAATGCTGGATGATGTGCTCGGCATCTTTGGTGTGACCCCTCAGTTCGATCTGGATATTATGGAGCAGCAGCAGAGCTTGTGCGCCATCGCCGGCAAAAGTCTGCTGGGGCTGAACAAGGTGTTCGGGCAGGTGCGCCCCGATCTGGTGCTGGTGCATGGGGATACGGCCACCACCCTTGCCGGTGCGCTCTCGGCGTTTTATCATCACATTCCCGTAGGCCATGTGGAAGCAGGGCTGCGCACAGGTGACAAGTATTCCCCCTTTCCAGAAGAAATGAATCGTACCTTGGTGGGGCGGCTGGCTGACCTGCATTTCTGTCCCACGGAGGCCAACCGCCGCAACCTACAGGCGGAAGGCATTGCGCAGGGTGTCTATGTCACCGGCAATACGGGGATTGATGCCCTGAATACAACGGTTGTAAAGGAGCATTGCTTTACAACTGATGCTCTGAATCAATTGGATTACACGGGCAAAAAAGTCATTGTTGTCACCTGCCATCGTCGGGAAAACTACGGAGAGCCCATGGAGCACATCATGTCTGCGCTGCGAAAGCTGGCAGAACGGTACCGCAGCGAGGTGGAGCTGGTCTATCCTGTCCACCCGTCCCCGGTGGTGCAGGAGGTGGCCCATCGCCATCTGGACGGCCTGCCCAATGTCCATCTCATCGAACCGCTGGTGGCGGACGAGATGCACAATCTCATGGCCCGCAGCTACGTGGTGATGACCGATTCCGGCGGTTTGCAGGAGGAAGCGCCCGCCTTGGGCAAGCCGGTGCTTGTCCTCCGTCGGGAGACGGAACGCCCTGAGGCGGTGGCTGCCGGCACCGTCAAGCTCGCCGGAACGGAGGAGCAGAACATTTTGGATCTGGCTGCGGAACTGATCGGATCCCCCGATATGTACAAGACCATGGCTCATTCCGTCAACCCCTATGGCGATGGGCTGGCCTGCCGCCGCATCGCCGATG
This sequence comes from Candidatus Enterenecus sp., assembly GCA_045589915.1. Lineage (GTDB taxonomy): Bacteria > Bacillota > Clostridia > Oscillospirales > Oscillospiraceae > Enterenecus. Next base: position 12,403 of record JAZNQA010000109.1, on the reverse strand, counting down.
CCATCCTCTATCATTTTGGTCGTTCAGATCGTTTGCCTGAGCCGTTTCAGGGCTGACAGGGGAGGAGCTGCTCAGTCCTCCCCTAATCCCAACAGGAGCATCAGCCCTAAGGTGATCACGATCTCCAAATTGTCCCCCTCTAAAAAGAGGAATAAGATAATGAGTACCAGCAGAATGTCGCCGGTATCAAATTTTTCCGGGGAAATATGCTTGAATACGCCGCCCAGCAGCTTTGTGATGCTGCCGGTCACCTCGCCCAGCAGCGGGGCGGACGGCTTGGGCCCCTCGGCCTTTGGCTGGGCGCGGTGTTCCTGCTCCTGCTCCTGTGCAGGCTCCGGCTCCACGGAGAAATAATCGTGGTCACCCCAATACTGATTATACATCGCTGTCCTCCCTTGTGCGGAACAGCGTCAAGGCCGTTCGGATCAGCCGGGATAGCTTGGCGATCTGGATGGCTTTGTCCACCTTGGCGTAGCGTTGCTCTTTGACAAAGGGGCGCAGCGCCGTCAGCAGCGCCACCCGCCCATCATCGTTGTTCTGCTGTGTCATCAGCCGGACGATCCCGGACAGGATGCGGGGGTCGAGCTGTCCCAATCCGTCCGGCAGACCGCCGGATACAGAGGGTGCCTGCGGTTGAGGCGTGGGTTCTGGCGGGGGAGAAGGGGCGGAGCTTCCGCCGCCCAGCGACTGCGCCAGCGACATGATCTGCTCCATCGCCTGGGGATTGCCAAGGATGTTTTCCAGTTTTTCCTCCAGGTTACTCATGGCAGTCCCTCCTCCCGAAATACTACTTCAACTTATCCTTCATCTGCTGGATGAGCCGTGCGCCTTGCGGGTCGTGCATCAGCTTCCGAATGGCGGAAACCAATTGCTTGGTATCCCCTTTGGCGGCTTGGCCGGCAGCCTGCTCCAGATTCCCTCCTGTGCTTTGGCTGAGCATGGAGAAAATCTGCTGAGTCTCCGGGGCGTCCCGAAGCTGTTCCAGCTTGGACGAATCACTCATCAGCTTCGATGCCTGCGGATCGTTCAAAAATTGGTCGAATTTTTGCATAAGAGCGCCTCCAGTCCGGGCAAAGCCCGGTGAAATGTGCGTCTATCCATAGTATATGTACAGGAAAGGAAATGGTGACCTCTGTGAAGATTCTGGTTTTCTCCGACTCGCACGGTCGTTTGGGTTACATGATCGATGCGGTGGAGCGGGAGCAGCCCGACCACATTTTCTTTCTGGGCGACAACTATCGGGACAGCGAGGAGCTGGCAGAGCTCTATCCCCATATTCTCATGAGCGCCGTGCGGGGCAACTGCGACTGGGGCGGCGGGCCGGATGACCTGGAACTGCAGCTGGGCGGTGTGCGCTTTTACCTCACCCACGGTCACCGTTATGGCTGCAAAAGCTCCCTGCATGGGCTGATTTCCGAGGGAAGACGGCGGTGCGTGGATATGGTGTGCTTCGGGCACACCCACCAGCCCCTCCACGAGCAGGGAGCAGAAGGGTTGTGGCTCTTCAACCCCGGCACGGCGGGCGGTGTGGGCCGCCGGGAGGGCTATGGCGTCCTCACGGTGGAGCGTGGCAGGGTAGATGGCCGCCTCACGAGATAACATGAGCAAAAAAGTACCGGCGCAGGGAAAACCTGCGCCGGTTTTGTTATGCGTGGCTGTGTCTGCCGTTTGCAGTAGCCTCGTGGCGGAACAGCAACGTGATGCACCAGAGTGCCGCCAGACCCACCAAAGTGTAGATGGTGCGGGCGATCCAGTTGCCGGAGCCGCCGCAGATGAGGGCCACCAGGTCAAGGTTGAACAGACCGATGGCACCCCAGTTCAGGCCGCCGATGATGGCCAGCGTCAAAGCGATCTTATCTAAGAACATGGTACAAACCTCCTTGCTTCCGTGATGATAGTTTGTGCGGAAGCAGGAGTATCATTCAGGCAAAATTTGTTATTTTTGTTCCAACGATCTGGGGCCGAATCCGTAGGGCATCAGCTCGCAGAGCGGGAGAGAAATAAAATCTCCGCCCCCCCGTGCCGCCAGCACCGTCATGTTGGGGTTGAACTCGTAGAGCATCTGGCGGCAGGCACCGCAGGGCCAGCAGAAGTCGCTGCCCCGGCTGACGATGGCGATGCGCTCCAGATCGTCCCGATGTCCCTCGCTGACGGCCTTGACCAGAGCGGTGCGCTCGGCGCAGATGGTGGAGCCATAGGCGGCGTTTTCCACATTGCAGCCGGTGAACACGGTGCCATCGGCGCAGCAGATGGCAGCCCCCACAGGGAAGTTGGAGTAGGGAACATAGGAACGCTCCAGCATGGTAAAGGCACGCTCCACCAGTTGTTTGTCAGTCATGGCAGACAGCTCCTTGTTTAATGAACGTGAATATGACCAAAGCCGAAGATAAGCAGCAGCCCCAGCGCAAAGCCCACGATGGTGGGCAGCACCGTCCACTTGGACTTCCACTGTCCGTAGGCCTCAGGCAGCAGCTCAAAAAATACCACATAGAGCATGGCGCCGCCAGCCAGGCTCATGGCGATGACCAGCGCCAGCGGGGTCTGGCTGCCAATGAAATAACCGGCCACTGCACCAATGATGGTGGGAGCGCCGCTGAGAGCGGCCAGGGCAATGGCGGAGCGGGCCTTGGAGCCGTCATGGAGCAGGGGAATGGCAATACTCATGCCCTCCGGAATATTGTGCAGACCGATGGTGATGGCGGCCAGCACGCTCACATAGCTGATGCCGTGGGCGGCCACGGTGGTGCCCACCGCCATGCCCACGGGAACGTTGTGCAGGGCCACCGCCGCCGCCAGCACGATACCGGCGGTGCGCAGATCGTGATGGCCGCAGGCACAGTGATGGGGATCGCTCTCATCCTCGTGGTGGGCGCTCTTGTCGATCCAGCAGTTGAGCAGGAAGGTCACACCGAATCCCACGATGAGGAAGACGGGAGGGATGATGCAGCTGCTGCTGGCCTCCATGGCTTCCGGCATCATGTCAAAGGCCACAATACACAGCATGAGACCGGCGGTAAAGGAGAGCAGCAGACTGGTGGCCTTAGGCGACTCCCGCTTGAACAGCGTAGCCAGCAGACCGCCCAGCGTCAGCCCGCCCACGCCGGTGATGGCGGTGAGCAGAATCACAAAAATAATTGGTGGCATAGTAGGATGCTCCTTATCGGCATATATAATCTCAGCTATTTTATCATAAACGAGTGGCAAATGCTACTGATTTTGAAAAAACAGAGGTCACACCGCGGTGTGACCTCTGTTTTCGCATCATGTAATCCATTGGACAAAGGCAGTCTTGTCGCCGCTGTTGTATCCTGCATTTCGATAAAAATGCAGGGTGGCGTCATCCTTAGCTCCTGTCAACAGCATGATTTTATAGCAGCCGCTCTGCTGGGCAATGCTGCGGGCGAAGTGAAGGCACGCCGTGGCATATCCCTTGCCCCGGTAATCTTGGTGGGTCACGACATTCTCGATCAGCGCATATGGTCTGGCTCCACGGGTGAGATTGGGTACGATGATGCACACGCAGGAGGAGACAATGCGGCCATCCGATTCAAACACGATGATGTGGTGGTGGTTGTCCGCCAGAATGTCCCGCCATGTTTCCGTGATGTGCCCGTTCAGTTCGGGGACAGAATCTTCGTGAAGGTGCAGATACAGCTCCAGAAGCTGGTGAAGTTCACCTTCCTCGATCTCTCGCACCATGATGTATTACCGCTGGGGGGCAAACTGCTCGCCGCAGCCATACTTCTCATAGACGTAGTCGATGTCCTTGTCGCCACGGCCGGACAGGCAGGCGAGGATGGCGCCGGTCTTGTGCTCCTTGGCGTAGCGGATGGCATAGGCCACGGCGTGGGCGCTCTCGATGGCGGGGATGATGCCCTCGTAGCGGGCCAGCAGGAAGAAGGCTTCCATGGCCTCCTCGTCGCCCACCGCCTCGTAGTGGACACGGCCCTGATCCCGCAGGAAGGCGTGCTCCGGGCCAACACCGGGATAGTCCAGACCGCTGGCGATGGAGTAAACGGGCAGGGGCTCGCCATTCTCGTCCTGAAGCACATAGCTCTCAAAGCCGTGGAGCTTGCCCTTGGTGCCGAACTTCATGGTGGCGGCGTGGTCGCCGGGATTCTCGCCCCGACCCAGCGGCTCGATGCCGTAGATCTCCACGGGATCGGCCAGGAAGGGAGTGAACATACCCAGAGAGTTGGAGCCGCCGCCCACGCAGGCGCACACGGCGTCGGGCATGATGCCGGTCATCTCCAGGAACTGTTCACGGGCCTCAATGCCGATGACGGCCTGGAAATCACGCACCATCTTGGGGAAGGGGTGGGGGCCGAGGGCGGAGCCAATGCAGTAGATGGCGTTGTCGTATTCCTTGAGGTAGGCGTCAAAGGCGGCGTCCACCGCTTCCTTCAGGGTTTTGAGTCCGGCGGTGACCGGGACGACGTTGGCGCCCAGCATCTTCATGCGGATGACGTTGGGGTGCTGCTTGGCGATGTCCACCTCACCCATGTAGATGTCGCACTCCATGCCAAAGTAGGCGGCTGCCGTGGCCAGCGCCACGCCGTGCTGACCGGCGCCGGTCTCAGCGATGAGCTTCTTTTTGCCCATGTACTTGGCCAGCAGACCCTCGCCCATGCAGTGGTTCAGCTTGTGAGCGCCGGTGTGGTTGAGATCCTCACGCTTGAGGTAGATCTGGCAGTTGCCAAACAGCTTGGACAGCCGCTCGCAGTGGTACACGGGAGTGGGGCGGCCCTGAAAATCCTTGCGGATACGGCGCAGCTCGTTGATGAACTGGGCGGAGTGGCAGATACTTTCGTAGGCGTTGTTGGCCTCCTCAAAGGCGGGCACCAGCTCAGGAGGGAGAAACGAGCCGCCAAACTCGCCGAAGTATCCCTTCTCGTCGGGGTATTTTTTCAGATAGCTTTCAAACGTGTGGTGCTGTTCCATAGTAGTCTCTCCTTCTCAATATTTCTGAAATTATGGTGCGGGTATGGGGACTCGAACCCCAACGCATCGCTGCACGAGAACCTAAATCTCGCATGTCTACCAATTTCATCATACCCGCATATAACTCGCTCAGTATATCATACCCGACACCCAAACACAAGGGCGGCGGGGGATTTTACAGCAAAACACCTCCCCGGAAGCTCCGGGGAGGTGTAGGTGGGGGTAACTATTAGGGACGGCCGAGGAGGGCAAACATATTCTTCTTGTAGGCCTCCACGCCGGGCTGGTTGAAGGGGTTCACCTGCAGCACATGGCCGCTGACGCCGCAGGCCAGCTCGAAGAAGTAAAACAGCTCGCCCAGCATGCGCACGTCCATCTTGTCCATGCGGATGACCATGGAGGGAGCGCCGCCGTCGTGGTGGGCGGCAAGAGTGCCCTGGAAGGCCATCTCACGCACGAAGCTCAGGGGCTTGCCGGCCAGATAGTTCAGGTTGTCGCCGTCGTCCTCGCTGTAAGGAATGGTCATGTCGCAGCCGGTGTCGTCCACGTAGATGACGGTCTCGAACAGCATACGCTCGCCGTCCTGAATGTACTGCCCCAGAGAGTGCAGGTCGGTGGTGAACTGGACGGAGGCGGGGAAAATGCCCTTGCCGTCCTTGCCCTCGGACTCGCCGAAGAGCTGCTTCAGCCACTCGCCAAGGAAGGTGTAGGAGGGCTCGTAGTTGCAGTAGATCTCCACCTTCTTGCCCTGACGGTACAGCAGGTTGCGGGCCGCCACATAACGCCACACGGGGTTGTTCATGGAGCGCTCGTCATAGCGGTTCATGGCGTCGGCAGCGCCGGCCATCAGCTCGTTGATGTCGGTGCCGGCCACGGCGATGGGCAGCAGACCCACGGCGGTGAGCACGGAGAAGCGGCCGCCCACATTGTCGGGAATCACAAAGGTCTCCCAGCCATTCTTGTCAGCCACAGACTTGAGGGCGCCACGGGCCTTGTCGGTGGTGGCGTAGATGCGGCTGTCGGCCTCGGCGCCGTAGCGCTGCACCAGCAGGTCACGGAACAGGCGGAAGGCGATGGCGGGCTCGGTGGTGCCGCCGGACTTGGAAATGACGTTGATGGACCAGCTGCGGTCGCCGATGCGGTCCATCACCTTTTTCAGCTCGTTGGGGCTGAGGGAGCAGCCCACGAAGCAGATCTCCACGCCGTCGGAGGGGAAGACCTCCAGGGCGGCGCGAGCGCCCAGATAAGAGCCGCCGATGCCCACCACGACCAGAACCTCAGAGTCGCTGCGGATCTTGGCAGCCGCCTTCTGGATGCGGGCGAATTCTTCCTTATCATAAGCCTCGGGCAGGCGCACCCAACCGGTGAAATCAGAGCCGGGAGCGCTGCTGTCATACAGCTTGTCGTGGGCGGCAGCCACCTCGGCGGTCATAGCCGTGATGTCCGCCTCGGACACAAAGGATTCCAGTTTTGACAGATCAAGAGTTAACATATTGCTTTATATCTCCTTTTTCCAGCGAAACCGCTGGGGAATAAACGATGTAAAGGGATTATGCCTCACAGAAGAACAGGGCGGCACCGCCGTAGAAACCGGCATTGTTGCCCAGCTCGGCCAGCGCAAAGCGGGAGCTGCGGCAGGGGGAGAACACCCACTCACGGTAGGCATCCTCCACGGGGTCGAGCAGCAGGCGGCCTGCGGCGGACACACCGCCGCCGATGACGAAGACCTCCGGGTTGACCACACAGCCCACCGCTGCGGCGGCAATGCCCAGGCAGCGGCCTGCCACGTCAATGACCTGAATGGCATCGGTGTTGCCCTCCTTGGCGGCGTCAAACACGTCCTTGGCGGTGACCTTCTCCATCTCCCGGAAGGGGGAGAACTGGCGGGCAGCCCGGATGATGCCGGTGGCGGAGGCGGTGACCTCCAGACAGCCGTACTTGCCGCAGGAGCACTGCCAGTCGGTGTGGCAGTCCATGGGGATGTGGCCCACTTCGCCGGCAGCGCCCACGGCGCCGGAAATGATGCGTCCATCGGCGATCACGCCCGCGCCAATGCCGGTGCCCACGGTGAACATCACCAGGTTGCGGCAGCCACGACCGGCACCCTGCCACATTTCGCCCAGAGTTGCCAGATTGGCATCGTTCTCCACCAAAACGGGGAGGGACAGGCGGGAGGACAGCTCCTCGGCCACATTTACATCGCCCCAGCCCAGATTGACACAGCCCTGCACCATGGATTTTTGCAGCACCGGGCCGGGTACGCCCACACCCACGCCTACGCACTGGGCATCGGGATACTCAGCCAAAACGTTGCGGATGTGCTGGGCGATCTCGTCAAACATGACTTCCTGTTGCTTCTGGGAGGGGAACTCCAGCTTTTTCAGCAGTTTTCCATCCTCGCTGACCAGACCCAGCTTCACGGAGGTGCCGCCAATATCGACACCAAAGCAGATTCGTTCCATGGTTCATGCCTCCTTGTCTTTCAGGATGATAGCTACACCCCACTGATCCAGCACCAGTCTGTCGCCGTCTTGTCTGCCGTTATGGAGGAGTATCAGCTCACCGTCCAGCGGGACGGACAAAGGCTGCTCCCCGCCATGCACCACCACACGGGCGGTGCGCTGCCCGGCGAGCTTACGAGTGAAGCAGACAGTCTGGGACGGGGTGGGCTCAAAGGCGATGTTGCCTGTTTTGAATACAGGGGCCTTTCGCCTGATGTGGGACAGGTTGCGGTAGTGCTCCAGAAGAACGGCGTGCTCGTTCCCCCAGGGGAAGCAGCGGCGGTTGAGAGGATCTTCAAAGCCCTCCACACCGGCCTCGTCACCGTAGTAGATGCAGGGGCTTCCGGGCAGGGTGAACTGCAGCACAGAAGCCGCCTTTTCACGGATCACAGCCCGCTCAAGGGCATCGGGAGTCAGATAGCGCTCCGCTTTTTCGGCTTTGGAGCCGGAGAAGCTGTCCCCCAGCAGGGTAAGTACACGGGGAGTGTCGTGGGTGGATAGGCTATTCATGATGCAGTGGAGTACCGGCTCCGGGTAATGCTCCACGATGGTCATCACCTGTCGGCGGAACTCATCGCCGTTCCCGTTGGCCAGAAAGCCAAAAATGGCGTTGCGGAAGGGGTAGTTCATAACGGAGTCCAGCTCGCCTTCGGAAAAATATTTCCGGCGCACGCTGTAACTGATCTTGTTGGAGGCATCCTCCCACACCTCGCCCAGCAGCAGGGCTTCCGGGTTCAGTTCCTTGACACGGGCACGGAAGGCGGCGATGAATTCGTCGGGTAGCTCGTCGGCCACGTCCAGCCGGAAGCCGTCCGCACCCAGTGCCAGCCAGTGGGCAATGACGCTGTCCTCATTGCGGATGATGTAGTCCAGATAGGAGTCGTTCATCTCGTTGACGCAGGGGAGGGTGGCAATGCCCCACCAGGAGGTGTATCGGTCTGGGTACTGCTGGAAATCGTACCAGGAACGATAGGGGGAATCGGGATCGCTGTAAGCGCCGTGACCGAACACATTTTTGCGGTCAAAGTAGACGCTGTTGCTGCCGGTGTGGGAATACACGCCGTCCAGAATGACCTTCATGTTCCGCTGATGGGCGGCCTCGCACAGGGCGGCGAAATCCTCGTCGGTGCCCAGCATGGGATCCACCCGTCGATAGTCCGCCGTGTCATAGCGGTGGTTGGAGAGGGCCATGGAGATGGGGTTGAGGTAGAGCACATCCACGCCCAAAGATTCCAGATAGTCCAGCTTTTTGCGGATGCCGTTGAGGTTTCCGCCGAAAAAGTCGTTGTTTAAGATCTCGCCGTGTTCATCCGGGAGATAGTGGGGAGTCTCGCCCCAGCGGTCATGCACCCAGAAGGGCTCCAGCTTGCCGGTGAGGTCGCAGTCTCCCTCACGATAAAAGCGGTCAGGGAAAATCTGATACATCACAGCTCCGGCAAAGGCTTTCGGGGTCTGAAAATCGGCGGGATAGCAGGTGAGCTGCCAGCGGTCACCCTCGTTGGTGGCCACCTTGGTCTCGCCGGAGCGGAACAGGTTGAAGGAACAGTCGTGCACCTCCACCCGAAAATGGTAGAAATACAGGCCCCGGCGGGGGAGGGAGAACTCGGTGCGGTATTGCCAATGGGTGTCCGTCTCGCCCTCACGGGTGAAGGCTATCTGCATACCATAGCCGGAATCGCTGCTGATGACCACCTCCACCCGCACGGGGGAGCAGTCTTTGGGCACCTCCAGCATCATTTGGCAAAGCTCGTGCTGCTTGACGCAGCCGAAGGGCTGCTTATGCTGGGGTGACAGACAATTATAGTTGAATTCCATGCAGAAAACTCCTGAACAACACCACGAGGGGGAAATTCCCCCTCGCAGTGCCGAATGATCACAGATGCCAGATGTTCTCGGCGTACTCGGATACGGAACGGTCGGCGGAGAAGTAGCCCGCCTTTGCGGTGTTGACCAGCGACATGTTGGTAAACCGGCGCTTGTCACCATATGCGGCAGATACGTCCCGCTGGGCCCGTACATAGTCGTGGAAGTCGGCCAGATTCATATAGGGATCATGGTTGAGCAGAGAGCGCACAATGTCGTCAAACTGCATCCCGCCAATGCCACGGGTGAGCAGATCCATCACAGCCTTGAGTTCGGGATCGCTGTTGACAAAATCGGCGGGGCGGTAGCCCTTCTGCCACAGCTCGTTCACCTCAGGAGTCTTGAGACCGAAGAGGAAGATGTTGTCGTCACCCACCTGTTCGTGGATCTCCACGTTGGCACCGTCCAGAGTGCCCAGCGTGACCGCACCGTTGATCATTAGCTTCATGTTGCCGGTGCCGCTGGCCTCCTTGCCGGCGATGGAGATCTGCTCGGAGATCTCGGCGGCGGGGATGATGATCTCGGCCAGAGAAACGTTGTAGTCCTCCATAAAGACGACCTTCAGCTTGTCACGGGTGTCAGGGTCGTTGTTGGTCATGTTGGACACCGCCACGATGAGCCGGATGATCTGCTTGGCCATGATATATCCGGCGGACGCCTTGGCAGCGAACACGAAGGTGCGGGGCTGGAAGGGAGCGCTGGGATTGGCCTTGATCTCCAGATACATATGGAGGATCTGGAGCACGTTGAGCAGCTGACGCTTGTACTCGTGGAGGCGCTTGATCTGCACGTCGAACAGAGAATTGGGATCGACGCAGATGCCGTTGCGCTTGAGGATCAGGTCGCTGAGCCGCTTTTTGTTGGCCAGCTTGATGTCCTGAAGCTGCTTGAGTACGGTGGCATCGTCGTGGTACTTCAGCAGCTTCTCCAGCTCAGTGCTGTCGGTCATAAAGCCATCGCCGATGAGGTCGCACAGCAGGTTGTTGAGCTGAGGATTGGACTGGCACAGCCAGCGACGGTAGGCAATACCGTTGGTGACGTTGAGGAAGCGATCCGGGGTGATGGCGTAGTAGTCGTGGAAAATACTGTCCTTCAGGATCTCGGTGTGCAGCTTGGACACACCGTTGACCTTGTGGCAGGCGGCCAGACACAGGTTGGCCATGCGCACCTCGCCGTTGGCAATGACTGCCATGTAGTTCAGCTTGCCATAGTCATTGCCGTACACCCGCTGCAGGTCGATATACAGGCGGCGGTTGATTTCGCACACGATCTGGTAGATGCGGGGCAGATGCTGGGAGAAGAGATCCTCGCTCCAGCGCTCCAGCGCCTCGCTCATGACGGTGTGGTTGGTGTAGGACAGGGTGCGGCAGGTGATGTCCCATGCCTTCTCCCAGCTGTAATCGTACTCGTCCACCAGCAGGCGCATCAGCTCGGGCACGCACAAGGCGGGATGGGTGTCATTGATGTGGATGGACACCTTTTCGGGCAGATTGTCCAGCGTGTTGTACTGGCGCAGGTGCTTCTTGATAATGGTCTGCACCGAGGCGGACACCAGCAGGTACTGCTGGCGCAGGCGCAGAGTCTTGCCGGCGATGTGGTCATCGGCAGGGTAGAGTACCTTGGAGATGACCTCCGCCATGGTGTCTCCCTCCAGCGCCTTGGCGTAGTCGCCGCGGGAGAAGGCAGACATATCAAAGCTGCTGGGCGACTTGGCGCTCCACAGCACCAGCTTGTTCACCGCATCGGTGTTGTGGCCGGAGATATACAGGTCGTTGGGGATGGCCATGACGGACTGATAGTTCAGGTGAGCCCCACGGAACTTGCCGTTGTCGTCCCAGCCGTGGATCTCGCCGCCGAACTTGACCTCCACGGCCTCGTCCTCACGGGTGTTGAGCCACACATCGCCCATGGTCAGCCAGTCGTCGGGGAACTCCATCTGCCAGCCGTCGATGATCTTCTGCTTGAAGATGCCAAACTCATAGCGGATGGAATAGCCGGTGAGGGACAGGCCCAGGCTCGTGCCGGAATCCATATAGCAGGAGGCCAGACGGCCCAGACCGCCGTTGCCCAGACCGGCATCGGGCTCCATCTCGTACAGGTCGTGGATATCCACGCCGCACTTGGCCAGAGCCTCGGTGAACATATCCTCCAGCCCCAGATTGGCCAGATTGTTGCGCAGGGAGGTGCCCACGAGGAACTCCATGGACATATAGTAGACCTGCTTGTTCTCCTCCTCAGCCGTCTTGCGGCGGAAGGCGGAATTTTTGACCATCAGCATATCATTGACCACGTGGCAGAGGGCACGGTAGACCTGCTGCGGGGAAGCGGCGCTCATGGAGCAGCCGTAGCGCAGCATCAGAGCCTCTTCCAGTTTCGAAATAATCTGTTTCTGATCCATTTGTTGAACTCCTTACAGTGCCGGCGGAAATACCTGCCGGCAGAGATTGATTGGCCAGCGAAGATTGTGCTTGTGAATCATTGCTTATTTTGCTTCAAAAGCAAATGACTCACTGTTAGCATATGTTTCAGCTGCGGATCCTGTTTTACCGATGATTTTGAAATCTTCAGCCATCATATTAAATGCGATGACTTCAATCGTCTCTACCGATTCAGGCAGAGTGACACTCTTCAAGGCGGTGCACTGAGAGAATGCGAGTTGCTTAATCACTTTAAGACCATCGTTAACTGTGACTTCCTTAAGTGATACGCAAGCCTGAAATGCAGACTCACCAACAGTCTCGACACCAGAACCAAATACAACATATTGCAGATTCTTATTCAGGGCAAATGCGTATCCGTCAATTTCTTTAACCGAGTCGGATAGCTTAATGCCTTTTACAGAAGAATCATTTGCAAAAACATATTTGCTGATTTTTGTGATGGGTTTTCCGTCAATCGTTTCTGGAATCACGACAATATCAGAACTGCCCAAATACTCGATGATAATCAGACCGCCATTGCCATCATCGTTACAGAAAAAGTCGCTTGCGGGTGATTCGGGATGATTGAGCACGTCTTCCATGGTGATGTCGGCCACAGGATCCTCTGTGTTTCCAGAAGGCTCGCCTACATGATCAGAACTGGTTCCCGGTTGATCC
>JAZNQA010000108.1:0-27040 GCA_045589915.1 Candidatus Enterenecus sp. | reverse complement strand
ATTGTAACCTAAATAAACCCATTTTGCAAGTTTTTTTCCTATACAAAATAACCGAACCTCTCAGACAAGAGGTTCGGTTATTCGGCCTTATCCATAATTTATCGATAAAACCAGTGGTTTCCGATGGTGGTCACATATTCCCGATTTTCCATGACCCAGTGATTATTTGCCAAATTTGGGGCTAAAAAGTACAAACTGTCCCCTGCCACACGGGCACCCTCCAGGCATAATTTTGCAGCCAATATACTCTCCTGCGTGGGCTGGTGATAGATGGTACCGTTGGCGATGGGGGTAAACTGCACGCCCCACTTGGTGTCAAAAATCACGCCGTACAGGGTGTTGGGAAACTGCTGGCTGGCCACACGGTTGAGCACCACCGTACCCACCGCCAGCTTGCCTTCCAGCGGCTCACCCTGACTTTCGGCGGAGATGATGCGGGACAGCCAGTACAGCTCATCCGCTGTGTACGGCGCTTTGCCGGGGCGGCCGCTGCCCACGGTGAGGGTGACGCCCTCGCTGCGGCTCCAGTCCACCTCACCGCCCAGCGCTGCGGCCAGCACCCGAATGGGCACCAGCACCCGCCCGTCCTCCAGCCGCACCCCGTCCGGCACATAGATGGCACGGTCATTGACTGTCAGGTACTTCTGCCCCGGTACGGCCACCAGGGTGAGCCCGTCGGCCTCCACCCGTGCCGCACTCCCTGTCCAGCTCACCTGCGCATCGGGGGCCAGGATCTCCGTCACCATACGCAGGGACACATAGGTGGTATCCCCCACCATGCGGGCCATGGCGTGCTGCCAGATGTCCCGCCCGTCCACCGTCATGCGGAAGGCATGGGCCGTGGCCGTCAGAGACAGGGCCAGCACCAGCGCCACCAAAGCAGAGGTCACTCGTTTCATGTTCATCACTCCTTCAGGTTGGTTACGCAAAAATTGTAACCTTTTGTAACCTTTTCGGCAAGGAGTAATGATTTCCAACCGTTACGGGCACTCAGCCCTGGAAATTGACCGAGATATTGCCCATATCGGCGGTGGCAAACAGCTCGTACTGTCCGCCGCTCTTGCTGGTATACTTTTTGAAATTCTGGCCGTTTACCGTCACGCTGCCCATATCGCACTCCAGCTCGTAGGCGAGATCGGCGGCAGCACAGTTTGCCTCTACCTCGATGTTGCCCATGTCCACGTTGATCTCGGTCAATGCGGGCCACAGAGTGTACCCCAGCCGCACATCACCCATGTCATTTTCGATCCACAAAAAGTCGGTGACCAGCGAATTCTCTATGGTCACCTGGCCCATGTTTGCCTCGATCTCCGCCTGATCCGCTGTCAGCAGTTTGATGTCCACATCTCCCATATCGCAGTTCAGGTAGACCGCACCGCCCGCCGAAAGGGCGATCACCGTCACGTCACCCATGTCCGCCTGAATATCCAGCGACTGAACGATCGCTCCGTCCAGAGTCACATCGCCCATGTCCACATCCAGCCACAGATCGCCCAGCGACTCCCCTTCGGGCACGGTGATGAGCACCGTGCTGTTCAGATTGCCGCCGATGCCGGTGTAGGAGCTCTTGCCGGTGACGGTGAGCAGATCGCCATCCACATCAAAGTCCATGTAGTAGTCCTTTGCGGGATTCCAGCTCAGGGTGACGGTATACGCCTCACCCAGCTCGATGCGCACATCGGCCACCGCCAGATCCAGATCAATATCGGAAAAGCTGTCCAGCGTAAAGGTGGTGCCGTTGGCGGCGTTCCCGATGTACTCTACCACGTACTCTTCACCATACTGTGACCCCAGGGCGGTGAACGCAATGACAAGCACCGCAGCCACAATGATGATGATCGCTGCAATACCCACAGTATTTTTGTTGCGGCGCCGACTGCGCTCCATTTCCACATCAAAGCCGTTTTCCTCCACGATGCGGCGCACCAGCTCACGGGGATCGCCCAGCTCGGCCACCACCTCCGCCTCATGCTCAGCTCCGGCCTCGTCAAAGTATTCCTCGTAATACCGCATGATGTTGGCCTGCTCCTGCACCGGCACCTGATCCTCCAAAGCCGCATAGAGCGCAGCCAGATATTCCTGCCTATTCATGGCTCTCCCTCTCCTTCAATAATTCATCCACACCGTCCCGAAACTGCTGCCAGTCGTGCCGCAGCTCCTCCAGCCTCCGGCGGCCCGCATAGGTGATGGTGTAGTACCGGCGGTTACGCCCCTGATAGGGCTGGTCATACACCGCCAGACACCCCTCCTTCTGCAGCCGCCGCAGCACCGGGTACAGGGTGGATTCCGAAATGTCCAGCACCGCCTTGATCTGCTGGGTGAGCACATAGCCGTAGGCATCGCCCCTGACCAGCGTGGCCAGCACGCAGCCATCCAGCAGGGGTGCGCTGATTGCAAAGGACACAGGATCATCTCCTTTCGGCAATATTATATGGCGTATAATATTGTTTGTCAATAAGCAATTGAAAACGGAGCAGGCTGCCTGCTCCGTTTTGCATCCGTTATGTATTGTAGTAGTCGTCGGCCAGCAGGGCGTACATACTGGCATCCACGATGCCCCGATTGCTCCAGTCGGCCTTCCGCATGGTGCCCTCATAGTGCAGGCCGCACTTTTTCATCACCAGGCCGGAGTTGGGATTGTCGGGGTCGTGCTGGGACTCGATGCGCCTCACCTTGACCTCATCGAACAAAAATGGAATAATGGCGGAAAAGGCTTCGCTGGTATAACCCCGGTGCCACCAGCGGCTGCCGATGCAATAGCCGATGTGCACCATGTCCGTTTTCTCGTTCCTGTCCACCACCGATATGGTGCCGATGGGCTCGCCCAGCTCTTTGGGCACGATGGCCCACTGGTAGAACGAGGGGTCCTGATAGCTGTCCATCCAGTCGCCGAGCACGCTTGCGGTCACGGAGCTGTCCCCATGGGTGGGCCAGCGCAGAAACTCCGTCACTCTGTGGTCGCCTGCCCAGTTCCGATAGGACGCCTCAATGTCGTCGGGCATAAACTGCCGCAGGATGAGCCGTGAAGTCTCGATACCAATGGTTCCTTTATGCTCCATCGTTTACTGCACCACCCGTTGTTCCAGCACCACATAGCCGTCCCCATCCCAGACGATGTCGCTGATGATATAGCCCAGATATTCTCCATGGGCGGATACGCCGTACACATACTGGTGCAGCCGCAGCACCTGGCCGCCGTCCCGCTCCTCTACTGTGGCGGCGCTGATGGGGTCTACCCCGCCTTGTCTATCAAAGAGGCAGTTGCCCTCCCCATCATAGGGGGACAGCTCCCACTCCTCATAGGTGGGGTACTCCCCCAGCGGGAGGGACTGGGAAAAGCCGGTGGACGGGACGGACACCTCCATTTGGAAACCGTCCCGATAGGCGGCCACGGCCTCAAAGCCGCACTGGTTCAGCCCCTCACTCTGATAGGTGGGCACAGGCAGCCTGACAAGGCCGCTGCCCTCAAGGGCGAAGGCTGCCACCTCCATGGTGCCTGCGCCGGTTCCGCCGGTGCTCAGCGTGACCACAATGAAGGAGCGGCCCTCCGTGTCCTCCATACAGTACATGGCGCTGCCGTAGGATACCATCTCCCACCGATGCTCGTACACCTGCCCGTCCTTTTCCACACGGATGAGGGGATAGTGGAACAGGTCGTTCTCGTAGGAGGGTTCCCCTGCCTCGTTGAAGATGGGTGCCCAATCCCGCAGCAGCGTCACCGTTTCCTCGGCGTTGTCGCCGTCCAAGTCCACCCGCTGCTCGTCCAGCACTCTGGGGTAGCCGTATTCCTGCTGGGCGATTTGCAGGTACATGGGCAGCAGGTTGCCCTCGGTGAAGGGCTCGTCGCTGACAATCGGGGTGGGCGCAGGGCTCTCCTGCCCCAAGCTCTCCACGGCTGACGGAGCCGGAGCATCGCTGCCGCAGCCTGCCAGCAGCGCCGCTATCATGGCGAACACCAAAAGGATCGCCGGAAGATGTTTTCTCTGTTTCATCGCGCTGTCCTCCAAAACGGATCAGAATCGTGCAACTATTATAATATGGAAAATACGGTAATTCAAGGTGTTACATCTGAGAAAATAGGAAGCCTAAAAACAAGCAGGAACTCACAGCTGCTCCGTGCAGCACAGGCACCACGCCCTGCGGTCTTCGCAACTGTGAGTTCCCGATATTTTTTAGCAAAGCACATCCCCCATGGCGGGAAGCGCATGGTGCAGCGCAGCTTGGATATCCCGCTTGACGGCCGCATAGCGGCAATTTTTCTGTCCGTTGTCCTCCATATACAGCCTGCGATTCACCTCGATCATAACTGAATTCACCCGTGGATCCTTTTGGTAAAACGCAAGCGGGACAATCGCACCAGCGAATGGACGGTTGCGGCAGACCGCATATCCCAAGGATCGAAAGGCAACTTCTACGCTCTGTGCCAGACATTCAGGGGTATGGAAGGGATCGGTTCCAATGCAGATATCCGGGCGTTCCGAACTTTGATCCGGCTCATAGGGCAAGGATGTCGGCGGGAAGGAATGACAATCCACGATGAGGCAGCGCCCAAAACGGGAGAGTTGTTCCTCGGCAATCTGAGTGAGCGTTTCATGATGCGGGTCATACCACGCACGCAGGATCGCCTCCCGTTGTGCTGCTGACACGCTGCGGAGCAGGGACAGATCGTGACAGGCGGTGTACACCGCCCCCATCCCGATCCGGGCCATCGTTTCGTGAGCATCATCCCGAAACCGCTCCACATCACAGACCAGTCGGCTCACAGGAGCAACCAGTCGTTCTCCGGGCAGATCAAACAGATCATCCGTGTACCAATCGGTCATCTGCATCAGTTCCCGATCCAAGTCGGCACAGTAGTCGCTTTTATACTCTTCAGGAATGTTCAGGGATGCGTGGGGAATGTGATAAATGACTGGTGCTTTCATGGGTTTCTACCTCCTTATGGTCCATAAAGAGGCATGAAAAAAGCCCATCGTCATGATGGGCTCTGTCACCTGTGATCTCCCCATCATGCAAGCTTTAGCACCTTACCGTCCGGCAGGTTGCTGAAGGGTCATCGAGCTTGTCTCTCGCCTTCTCTTTATGGTGTAATTATCATATCACCCCCATGCTGCACCGTCAAGGGGTAACTCTGATTGGATTTTTCGGAATGCATGAAATATCGAAAGCCGTCACACCGCCGGCCAAAGACGGTCGCAGCCAATTGATTTCAAAATTTTTTCTCCCTTGTGTCATAGTAGACACTACCGCCGTTGGCGGTATGAGGCTTTGCTCCGCATCATTTGTTGAAGAAGAATATCATTCAAAAACCCAACATTTGTCCATTGGACAAATGTTGGGTTCTAATTGGCGCAGCGGGAGGGATTCGAACCCTCGGACGGCTTTTGACCGTCACACGATTTCCAATCGTGCTCGTTATGACCTCTTCGATACCGCTGCATATTCATTTGTAGAGCCGCCGCTTCTTTGCGACAGCATTGATTATTATATCAGCTTTTCTTCCGATGTCAAGCACAATTTTCCGAAACCGGCGTTTTTCTTTTTTGCCGCTTTCCCAGCCATTGGCGGAGCAGATGGAGCGCCTCCGGCGACAGGAGGAGCAGCGCCAGCAAATTGGGAATGGCCAGCAGACCGTTGAAGATGTCCACCAGCTCCCACACCATGGTCAGGTCGCCCACCGCACCGAACACGATGCAGGCGGGAAACACCAGATGATAGACCCCCAGCGCCCACCTGGATCGGGTCAGCGTCTCCAGACCACGGCGGCCGTAATAGCCCGCACCCAGCAGAGAGGTGAAGGCAAACAGAATCAGGCTCACCGACACGATCCACTCCCCAGCCCCGCCGAACAGGGTGGCAAATCCGGCCGCCGTCAGGGGTGCGCCCAGCATCTCCGGCGGCACAGCGCCCTGCTCCATCATGGTCAGCGCCTCGGCGGGAGAATAGACCCCGGAGGTGAGGATGACCAGCGCCGTCACCGTGCAGATGACGATGGTAGCGAAAAATACCTCGAAGATGCCCCACATCCCCTGCTCCGCCGGTTCCTCCACATCGGCACAGGCGTGGGCGATGGCGGACATACCCAACCCTGCCTCATTGGTGAACACTCCACGGGCCACCCCGTAGCGCAGCGCAAGCCCCATGGAGTACCCTCCAGCCACCGCCCTTGGAGCGAAGGCATAGCGGACGATCTCCCCGAAGGCTTCGGGGATGGCCTGCCAATGGGCGGCGATCACCGCCACGCCGCCGCCGATGAACAGCAGCGCCATGAGGGGCACCAGCAGCTCGCTCAGCCGCCCCACCCGCTTGATGCCGCCCACCAGAATAACGGACACCACCACCGCCAGGATCACGCCCACCACCATGGGGTTTGCTCCCGCAGCAGAGGACAGAGAGGTGGCGATGGAGTTGGCCTGGGCCAGATTGCCCCCCGCCAGCGTTTCCGCCACGCAGAACAGGGCGAAGATCTTGGCCAATCCGGGCAGATGCAGTCCCTTGGCGATGTACTGCATGGGGCCGCCCTGCCAATGTCCGTCCTCCCCTTTTTCCCGATGGCGTACCGCAAGGATCTTTTCGGCGCAGCCGGTCATCATGCCCAGCAGGGCGGACACCCACATCCAGAATACCGCCCCCGGCCCGCCGTAAAAGATGGCGGTGGCCACCCCGGCAATGGAGCCGGTGCCGATGGTGGCGGCCAGGGCGGTGGACAGGGCCTGAAGCTGGGTCACCGCCCCATGCCCCACCCTCTTTTTGCGGCGAAACAGGCTGCCCACCGTGGTTTTCCACCACAGAGGGAACCGAAAGATCTGAAAAAAGCCGGTTCGGATGGAGTAATAGCCCCCCACCACCAGAAAGCCCAACAGCAGCGGCGCTCCCCAGATGATGCCGCTGAGTCTGGATAAAAAGGTCATGTCCGCATACCCCCTCGGAACAGGAGTATGCGGACATGGTAAGGTGTTATGCGTTGGATCGGAGCTTCATGCGGCGGGCATAGCCGCCCATAGGCTTCTGAATCAGGGAGATGACCACAAATTCCACCACTACCATCACGCAGCTTTGGGCCAAACGCATGGGCAGCAGGGTGACATAGGGAGAGCCGTACAGGATGGACAGCCAGAGGGTGGACAAAAACAGGCTGATACCCAGATTGTTGACCCCTACCGACAGGGCGATGTGCTTCCACCCCTCCTGACGGCGGTAAAGGCACAGGCCGAACACCAGCCCGGTGAGGGCGTTGGACAGGGTGAAGCCGGGGAAATAGGGCCCCACGGGGAACAGGATGGCGCCGATGAAATCGGCCACACCGCCGGCCAGCATGGCCCACCACGGCCCAAACAGCATACCGCACACCGCCAGCGCCACGAAGGCAACGCCGATCTTCATAAACTGGGTGGGGATGGAGCAAAATCGGGAGAGCACCACCTCCACGGCGATGAGCACCGCCACATGGAGCATCACGTTCAAATGCTTATTCATGGTGGTCACCTCATTCCCGCCCGAAGCAGGCACGGATGTCCCCCGTCATGTAGAGGGAGCCGAAGGCGCACACCAGACCGTCCTCCCCCGCCAGCTCGCAGGCGCACCTCACCGCCTCCGGGATGGAGGCGCAGGGCTGGGCGGGCTTCCCATACCGGCTCAGGTGAGCCGCCAGAGCCTCCGCAGAGAGGGCACGGGGACTGTCCGGGGTGACGGTGACGAACCGCTCCGCCACCGGCTCCACGATGGAGCACACCGCCTCGTAGTCCTTATCCGCCAGCATACCCATGAGCAGAACCACCTGCTTTCCGGGGAAATAACGCTTCAGATTGTCCGCCACCGTTTCGGCGCACTGGGGGTTGTGCCCGCCGTCCACCAAAAACCACGGCTGACGCCCCAGCACCTCGAACCGTCCGGGCCAGCAGGTGGCGGCCAGACCACGGGCTGCCGCCTCGTGGCTGATGCTCCACTTCTGCCGCAGCACATCCACCACGGTGAGAGCTGCGGCAGCGTTGTGCCGCTGGTGCTCGCCCAGTAAGGGCAGGGTGAGCTCCTGTCCCCGCCAGAGGATCTGCTGTCCCGCCAGCGTGTCGGAGCGCACCTCCATCTCCCCCACATCGGCCACATGGAGGGGCACATCCTGCTCACGGCACACCTTCTCCACCACGTCCATAATGGACTGCTCCTGACGGTAGAGCACCACCTGACAGCCGGGCTTGATGACCGCCGCTTTTTCGGCGGTGATGGCCTCCACCGTATGGCCAAGCTGCTCGGTGTGATCCAGCCCGATATGGGTGATGACCACCACTTCAGGGGCGGGGATGGCGTTGGTGGAATCCAGCCGCCCGCCCAGACCCGCCTCCAGCACCACGAAGTCGCAGCTCTTGCGGCGGTAGTGCTCCAGAGCGATACAGGTGACCAGCTCGAACTCGGTGGGATGATCGGCAAGGCTGTCTGCCTGCTGGCCCACGAAGCGGGTCACCTCGGCCAGCTCCCCGTCGGTGATTTCCACGCCGTCCGCCGTGATGCGCTCGTGGAAGCGGCGCAGGTAGGGCGAGGTGTACAGCCCGGTGCGAAAGCCCGCCGCCGTGAGCATGGAGGACACCATGGCGGAGGTGGAGCCCTTGCCGTTGGTGCCCACCACATGGATGAAGTTCAGCTCCCGCTCCGGGTTGCCGATGGCATCCAGCAACGCCTGCGTGCGCTCCAGTCCGGGCTTGCTGCCCAGCCAGGAGAAGCCGTGGATATACTCCACCGCCTCCTGACCCGTGGTAATGGAATGTGCGCTTTTGTCCATAAAAAAGCCTCCTTTCGTGTCGGGCAGTTCCCCAAAACGGGGATAGCCGCACAAAGGAGGTCGCTCATATACTCCGCTATGCGGCAGCGGGATGCGAAATGCGCACTGCAAGCGGTGGAACAACCCACGCTTTTCGTCCGGCGGACAACTCCCCGTCCCGCCGGCACTGGTTCCGTTATGGAAACAACACGCACATCTCTACTCTGCCTGTTGACCTAAGTGTACTACTCTCTCTCACAGATTGCAAGGGCAAAAAGCCACCGCAAAATCCCCGTTTTGCGGTGGCTTTTTGGAATTTTTATCATTCTACGGTGACCGACTTGGCCAGATTGCGGGGCTTGTCGATGTCACACCCACGCATGAGGGCCACATAGTAGGCGAAGAGCTGCAGGGGCACCACGCCGAGGGATGGGAGCAGCATGGGATGGGTATCCGGGATGGTGACCAGACCGTTGGCCACCTTGCTCATTTCCTCCCGATGCGCCTCGGTGGTGAGGGCCAGCACATCGGCGCCACGGCTCTTGACCTCCACCACGTTGCTCATGGCCTTGTCAAACAGGCGGCTGTAAGTGCCCAGCGCCACCACCAGCGTGCCGTCCTCGATGAGGCTGATGGTGCCGTGCTTCAGTTCGCCGGAGGCATAGGCCTCGGAGTGGATATAGGAGATCTCCTTCAGCTTCAGGGAGCCTTCCAGCCCCAGTGCATAGTCCATGTTGCGGCCGATGAAGAACACGGAATTGTGGTTGAAGTAGTGGGAGGCAAAGTACTGGATGTCTTCCCGGTCGGAGAGCACCTGCTCCATGCGGCCGGGCAGCAGAAGCATTTCCCGCATGATGTCCTGATACTCCGCATCTTCAATGGTGTCCATCCGGCGGGCAAAGTACAGGCCCAGCAGGTCGAGGACCGCAAGCTGGGTGGTGTACGCCTTGGTGGTGGCCACGGCAATCTCCGGCCCCGCCCAGGTGTACAGCACCTCATCGGATTCACGGGCGATGGAGGAGCCCACCACATTGACGATGGACAGCACCTTGGCGCCCAGCCGCTTGGCCTCCCGCAGGGCAGCCATGGTATCCAGCGTTTCGCCAGACTGACTGATGACCACCACCAGCGTGCCCTCGTCCACGATGGGCTCCATGTAGCGGAACTCAGAGGCCAGCGCCACCTCCACCGGGCGGCGGAGCAGCCGCTCCAGATTATACTTGCCCACCATGCCCACATGGTAGGAGGAGCCGCAGGCCACGATATAGATCTTGTTCAGCCCACGGATATACTCATCACTCAGCCCGAAGTCCTCCAGCACCACCTCGCCGTCCTTGATACGGGGGAAGATGGCACGGCGCAGGGCTTCCGGCTGTTCCATGATCTCCTTGAACATGAAGTGCTCGTAGCCGCCCTTCTCAGCGGCGTCGATCTCCCAGTCCACATGGGAGACCTCCTTCTCGATGGGCTGAAGGAAGTGGTTGTAGCACTGGATGCCGTCCCGTGTGAGGACGGCCAGCTCGCCGTCGTCCATATAAATGACATCACGGGTGTGCTTGATGATGGCGGTGACATCGGAAGCCATGAAGTTCTCCCCGTCGCCCAGACCGAGGATGAGAGGACTGTCCTTGCGCACGGCGATGAGACGGTCAGGGGTGTCGGCACAGATGATGCCCAGGGCGTAAGCGCCCTCGATGCGGTGGAGCACCCGCCCCACGGCGGCCAGCAGGTCGCCGGTGTAAAAATGCTCGATGAGCTGGGCCACCACTTCGGTGTCGGTCTCGGAGGCGAAGGGCACGCCCTGACTTTCCAGATAGGACTTGAGGGCAGCGTAGTTCTCGATGATGCCGTTATGCACCACGGCGATGCGGCCGCTGCGGCTGACCTGAGGATGGGAGTTGACATCGGACGGTGCGCCGTGGGTGGCCCAGCGGGTGTGGCCGATGCCCAGCTCACCGCTGATGGCGCTGCCGCCCTGAATGAGGTCGGACAGCACCTGCAGCCTGCCCTTAGCCTTGGCTACCTTTAATCGGTCGCCGCTGTAAATGGCGACACCGGCGGAGTCATAGCCCCGGTACTCCAGCCGGGACAGACCCTCCAGCAGGACAGGTGCCGCCTGCTGCTCTCCTACAAATCCAACGATTCCACACATATTGGGTTCCTCCGTGATCGGTGCGGTGCTGAGTTGCTTACTCCTGCTGCATGGCAGCAAACTGACTGTCGATGTGGCTGTCCACCCGCTGGGTAAATTCCAGAGCGGCGTTGTGCCCCATCTTCTTGTTTCTGTTGTTCATGGCGGCCACCTCGATGATAACGGCCAGATTTCGGCCCGGCTTCACCGGGATGGTGAGGGTGGGGAGCTGGACATCCAGAATGGATGTATACAGGTCATCCACGCCCAGCCGGTCGTACATGGTCCCCTCCTGCCACACCTCCAGATTGATGAGCATATCAATGGGGCTGTCAAACTTGACGGCAGACATACCGAACAGACGGCGCACATCCACCACGCCGATGCCACGCAGCTCGATATAGTGGCGGATGAGCTCCGGGGCGGTGCCGAACAGACGGTTGTTGAGACCCCGACGGATCTCCACCGCATCGTCGGCAATGAGGCGGTGGCCACGCTTGACCAGCTCGATGGCGGTCTCGCTCTTGCCCACGCCGGACTCACCCATGAGCAGCACACCTTCGCCGTACACCTCCACCAGCACGCCGTGGCGGGTGATGGTGGGCGACAGCGCCATGCGCAGATAGGCCACCAGAGTGCTGACGATGTTGGTGGTGTTCTCTTCCGTACGCAGCAGCACCCGCTGGTGCTTCTTCGCCATCTCCACACACTCCGGGGAGGGTTCCAGCCCACGGGCATAGAGCAGGGCGGGCACATTATAGCTCAACAGCATATCAAACCGATGGCGGCGTTCCTCCGCCGTCAGGGGCTCCAGATAGGAAGTCTCCACCAGACCGATGACCTGAATACGGTCCTGATCGAAGTAATCAAAAAAGCCGGTGAGCTGCAGACCGGGGCGATGTACGTCCTCCGTGGTGATCTCCAGCTCCCGATAGCCCTCCGGGCCGTAGAGGACTTCCAGATTGAATGTGTCGATGATGGTGCCCAATTTCACGCTCGGACGCAATGCCATATGCCTCGCTCCTTCCTTGATTGCCGGAAACCGGCGCTTTCACCCTTGTATTCTACCATACTATCGCTGCGAAAAAAATAGGTGATTAGAGAAAATAAGGCTTGATTTTCTCTCCACTTTCTGCTAAGATAGCGTAGTTAACGTAGAGATACGATTCTAACCAGCGAGGAGGTTTGTAGATATGGCCAAATGTGAGTTCTGTGGCAAGGGCGTGAACTTCGGTATTCAGGTTTCCCACTCCCACCGCCGCTCCAACCGTCCCTGGAAGCCCAACGTCAAGCGTGTCAAGGCTGTGGTTGACGGTTCTCCCAAGCACGTCTATGTGTGCACCCGCTGCCTCCGTTCCGGCAAGGTCACCCGTGCTGTGTAATTAACATTTCAGCTCAAAAAAGCCCTGTACCTTTAGCCAGAGGTGGCTAAGGACAGTCGGGGTATGTAGGATACGGTGTAGCCGATAAAGGCTACGCCGTATTTCTCTTTCACGCCACTCTTGGCGGATTCTTGCGGATTTCTTCATAAGTCTCAAGAATTGTCTTCCCATCAGGAATTACAATAACACCCACACCAATAAAGTGAACCTTAATAGGAACGTGCTTTTTGCCATTTTCGTCTTTGGTACTATCAAAGACTTCAATCTTTGTTATTAGCCGATTGACGAGTTCAGGTGTCAGCTCCTTTAGATCGGTGCATTTGCGGATAATGGAAAGAAATGCCCGGAGGTCGATGTTATCCTGCTCAGCATTGGCAAGCTGCCGTTCCGTTTCGGCAACTGCTTGTATCAATTCTCTTTATTATTTACAGTAATGCCTGCTATATTGAATTATTTCAACATTCCTCAAAAGTATTATACTTGTGTTTATAACGTAATAATCGCTGTTGCTTTGGTTTTAATCTTTAGAGTGTTATATTTCGTTTATATAATGAACGAAGAATCCTATTGTTATTTGGAGATGGATCCAACAACTCAAGAAATTTTACACGAGGATGATCCAATGTTTAATGGCTCTGAGGAAAGAAATGAGCGTGTTAATAAACTAATTGAAATTATTAACACCATTATTGATTCAAAAAGCAACTGACAAAAGGCCGTTGGAATTAAATCCAGCGGCTTTTTGTAAAATATAACTCAAATAGTGTAAAATATTATTTAAGTATGTAATATATACTTGACGTTTTTCATATACTGTGATATACTATATTACGGAGGTGGAAATATGGCAAAAAACATACGTATTAAGATTGCACGAATTGAAAAGGATATGACACAAGCTCAATTAGCAGAAGCTGTTGGTGTTTCCAGACAAACGATGAGCGCAATCGAAAAAGGTGATTACAATCCAACAATTAAATTATGTATTGCTATATGCAAAGTTTTAAATAAAACATTAGATGAACTTTTTGGAGGGATTGATTATGAGTAAAAAGCAATATGACGAAAAACAAATTATAGAAAGAGGAAAATCTTTTCAATACGCCTTCACTGGTGCTATCGTAGTAAATATTATCATTTATTTATTAAGCGATTTTGTTGGAATAGGTTTTGCCAATGGTGCAATCTGTCTGATAAATATAGGTTTGCCAATCGAAATATATATGCTTTCAATGATTATAAAGAACGGTTATGACGGTGTTTCAAATGCTGGTGAAAAATTGAATATCTCTGCATTGGGCGGTTGTGGAGTTGCTCTGCTGATTGTATATTTGCCTAACATTATTTCGGGTAAAAAGCTTTTAATAGATAATGCAATGATTACCGAAAGTGCTGGCGCTTTGTTAATTAGTATTTTGATCTTAGTAGTGGTGCTTGTATATTGGATAAAGAAACACATTGAGAAGAAAAGCGAAAACGATGAATAAGGAGAACTTGGTTATGAAGTGTCCACATTGTAACAGCGAAAATATTGAAGTAGGCTTGAGAATGTTTGAGTCGCTCAACGGAAGTCCGGTTGGCTTTAGATTTAGCAAAGGACTTATGAGTGTAGTGGCACAGATACATTGTGATATATGCAAAGACTGCAAAACTATAGTAAGAAGTTATATTGTCGAATCTACCGACAAAAAGTGGCTTAAATAATTTGTTATAAAAGTAATCCATTTTCCAACACAATATCCACGAACACAGGGCAGAGTTTATAATACTCTGCCCTGTGTTCGTTTACTTTATTAAATGGGTATTTAGTTATAAATTATTTCTTTATTGATAATTTCTGTGGCTCGATTACGAATGTTATTCATCCGAGCAACCCATTCCATTTGATTATTTGCTTTGAGTTGTTCAGTCAAGCCTTCACGCTCTGCCATCTGTTTTACGAGCCGATAAAGCATAGCCTCTGCCTGCTTGTCGAGGTCAGCAAGGTATCCATTTAGCTTTCCATTTGTCAGAAGATTAAGATATAAAATCTTGCGGTTTTGCTTGATATACCGTAAATGCCGCTGTCCCCATACACCGATAGGCTGTTGCTCTTCTTCCGGCAACTTTAAGCAGGGAATGTAATAGTCACCTTGCAATTCGTACCATAGACCGTTCTTTTCGTCATAAATAACCTTTTCCATAATCACGCCTCCTTGTAGATCACCTTGAATTTCTTTTGTTTCGCATCAATAATTTTCAGCAAAACCTCATCCACCGCATCGGTGTACTTGCCGTTGGCAATAAGATTGTTCCGCATTTCGTTCAAGCAGTTTACGACCACCCGCCGTTCAAAATTATCGAGCGCTATGTAATACTTCTTATCACGCATATCTATCACTCCTTCAGCAAGTCTTGAAATGGGGTATCAGTTGCAACAAAGGTATCGTATGTAAAGTTTGCTCCCAAGCGAAACCCCATCATAAAACTGTCGAGATTGGATTCGCCGTTTACCACGCTCCACGCATTTACAAAGTCGAGAAACTTTTTCTTGTTCTCGCCGGAAAGTGCTTCGGTCAGAAATTCTTCGTTTAACATCAGCACTTCCATTTGCTTTTGTACGGCTTTGTTCTGCTTGGTGCTTCGTGCCTGCGGATCAATGTTGCTGCAGTAAAATTCTTCTATAAATTTGCCCATATTGTTACCTCCTTCGATTTTTCTACCATAATTGTACTCAAAGGTGGCTTAATAGTCGAATGTACGGATATAAAATAGAAAAAGGGCAAGAAAAAAGAGAGAAGCCTAAACTTCTCTCTATTCTCTTGCCCTTCGCAATGCTCAGCGTTCCTATAAAACATAATTGTCCTTAGCAACCCTGCTCTTTCGGTACAGGGCTTTTTTCATCCTTTGGAACAGGGATCAGAGCCAGGACTGCTCCGTATCATCCGACTCGGTCTGCCCACGGCGGCCACGGGCCATGAGCTGATGGAGCACAGTCTTGGGGTCGGCCTGCTCGTACAGCACGGCGCAGGCTCCTGCGGTGATGGGCATGGCCACCCCCGCCTTTTTTGCCAGTTCACGGGCACTGGCAGCGGCATAGTAGCCCTCCACCACCGCACCGTCCATGCCGGTGACGGCCTCCTCCACCGGCACACCACGGCCGATCATCTGGCCGGCCCGATAGTTGCGGGAATGGCAGGAGGTGCAGGTGACGATGAGATCGCCCACACCGGCCAGACCGGCAAAGGTCTCCTTCCGTGCGCCCATGGCCACGCCCAGCCGGGCGATCTCGGTGAGGCCACGGGTCATGAGCATGGCCTTGGTATTGTCGCCCAGACCCATGCCGTCACAGCAGCCGGCACACATGGCGATCACATTTTTCAGGGCTGCGGCGATCTCCACACCCACCACATCGGAGGAGGTATAGATGCGGAAACGGCCGTTCATAAAAATCTCCTGCGCCAGCTCGGCTGCCTGCCGATCCTCCGAAGCGGCCACTACGGCGGTGGGGATACAGCGCCCCACCTCCTCGGCATGGGAGGGGCCGGTGAGCACCACCACAGGGCACTTGCCCCCGATCTCCTGCTCGATGACCTCGCTGAGCAGCAGCGATGTATGCTTTTCAATGCCCTTGGACACGCTGACCAGCACCGTGCCCGCCCGCAGCAGCGGGGCGAAGCGGCGCACCGTGTCACGCACGGCGAAGGAGGGCGTGGCCAGGATGACCACATCGCAGTCTGCCACGATGTTGGGGTCTACCGTCAATTCCAGCTCCTCCGGCAGGGTCACGCCCTTGAGCTGGGGATTTTCCCGTGTGCGGCGCATTTCCTCACACTTGTCTTCACGGCGGCACCAAACGGAAACCTGATGTCCGTTTTCCACCATCACCAGCGCCAGCGCCGTGCCCCAGCCGCCGCTGCCAATGACCGCCGCCCTCATGCCTGTTCCTCCGCAGAGGTGGCAGCAGGTTCCTCGTTCCCGGCGGCGGCTGCCTCCTCAACGGGGGCTTCGCCCTCCACAGCACCGGTGTCGGCCAGAACTTCTACCGTCTCCCCCTCCGGCTCGCCTTCCTTCTTCTTTTTGCGGAAGGCAAACTTGGGTTCCTCTTTTCGGATCAGGCGCTTGATGTTGCCACGATGCTTCCACAGCAGCAGAGCGCTGGGGATGGCGGCGATAAGGGTGACCAGTCCATCCTGAAACACCAGAGCTGCAGCGATGGGGAAGGACACGCCGGCGCAGCAGGCGCCGAGGGATACATAGCGGGTGATGAGAAACACGATGAGAAACACGCCCCACACGATGAGCGCTGCACGCCAATCTGCCATGATGGCGATGGTGCCGCCGGACAGCACGCCCTTACCGCCCCGGAACTGGAACATACAGGGGTACATATGGCCCAGCATACAGAACATACCCGCCCAATATTTGGCCAGAGGGATCATGCCGGGAGACATCTGCCCCGCCACATAGGAGGCCAGCAGCAGGGCCAGCACAGCCTTGAGCATATCGGCCACAATGACGGCGACGGTGAGCGGGCCGCCGAAGCTGCGGTAGAAATTGGTAAGACCGGCGTTGCCGCTGCCATGGGTGCGTACATCATCCCGCAGGATATACTTGGACACCACCACGGCGCCGTTGAAGCAGCCCAAACAGTAGGAGATCACGGCCACCCCTGCGGCAGCTAACAGCAGCCAGGCTGCGCCTGTCTGCTGGATCACTTGTGAAAGCATCGGTTAATCCTCCTTATCGCCCTTCTGACGGATGGTGATGCGGATGGGGGTGCCCATCAGCCCGAAGGTGCTGCGGATCTGGTTTTCGATATAGCGCTGATAGGAGAAGTGGAACAGCCTCGCCTCGTTGCAGAAGATGACGAAATGAGGGGGCTTGACCCCGATCTGGGTCATATAATAGATCTTCAGGCGGCGGCCCTTGTCGGTGGGGGGCTGCACACGGGTCTGAGCATCGGCCAGCACCGAGTTGAGCACGCCGGTGGGGATACGCACGGCGGCCTGATTGACCACGCTCTGGATGAGGTCGAACAGCTTGTCCACCCGTTGGCCGGTGAGGGCGGAGATGAAGTGGACGGGGGCATAGGTCATGTAGGACAGGTCACGGCGGATGTCCTCCTCCATGCGCTTCATGGTCTTGTCGTCCTTCTCCACGGCGTCCCACTTGTTGACCACAATGATGCAGGCCTTGCCCGCCTCGTGGGCCAGACCGGCCACCTTGGTGTCCTGCTCGGTGACGCCCTCGTTGGCGTCGATCATGATGATGCACACGTCGCTGCGCTCGATGGCCATGGTGGCACGCAGGACGGAAAACTTCTCGATACGGTCGTCTACCTTGGACTTTTTGCGCATACCGGCGGTGTCAATGATAAGATATTTGCCGGTCTCGTTCTCAAAGTAGCTGTCCACCGCATCACGGGTGGTGCCCGCCACGTTGGACACGATGACCCGCTCCTGCCCCAGAATGCGGTTGACCAGAGAGGACTTGCCCACATTGGGCTTGCCGATGATGGCCACCTTGATGACGTCGTCCTCTTCCTCCTCCTCATCCTCAGGGGGAAAATACTCAAAGCAGGCATCCAGCAGGTCTCCGGTGCCGTGGCCGTGGACGGCGGAGACGGGATAGGGGTCGCCCAGCCCCAGATTGTAGAATTCGTAGATGTCGGGATTGGTGTGGCCGGTGGAGTCCATCTTGTTCACCGCCAGCACCACCGGCTTGCGGGAGCGCTGGAGCATACCGGCCACCTCCTGGTCGGCGGCGGTCATGCCGGTTTTGATGTCGCACACGAAGATGATGACATCGGCGGCGGCGATGGCGATCTCGGCCTGCTCCCGCATGAAGGCGAGGATCTGGTCGTCGGTACCCGGCTCAATGCCGCCGGTGTCCACCAGATCAAAGGTGCGGCTGCGCCACTCTGCCTCGGCATAAAGACGGTCACGGGTGACACCGGGAGTGTCCTCCACAATGGACAGACGCTTGCCGGTGAGTTTATTAAACAGCATGGATTTGCCCACGTTGGGGCGGCCTACGATGGCCACTAAGGGCTTCGACATGGCGATACCTCCATATTGAACACAGCATTTCATCTTAGTATACCAAATCGAATCGAAAAAAGATAGGGGCACACAGGAAAAATTTCTACAAAAAGAACATGAAAAAAGCTGCCGCTTCAGCGACAGCTTTTTCTTGCGATCATTACTTGCCGGCAGTAACCTGCTCACCATTGTAGGACATGCAGGACTTGCAGACACGGTGGGGCAGACGGACAGCACCGCACTTGGGGCAGGTGTTGACACCGGGAGTCTCCAGCTTCCACACGGAGCTGCGACGCTTATTTCTGCGCTGCTTGGATACTTTACTCTTAGGGACGGCCATTTTGACACCTCCTTATCGGTCAATGTCCGTAGACATAGCATTCCATCAATCGTTCTGCTCCAGAAGCTGGGCCAGCTTGGCCAGCCGGGGGTCTACCTCCCGCTTACAGCGGCAGGCTTCGTGGTTCAGATCCACGCCGCAGCCGGGGCAAAGGCCCTGACAATCCTCGGAACAGAGATTTTTCGTGTCCATATTGAGGATGAACACATCGCTCATCAGCTCGTCCAGATCCAGCAGACCATCCCGCTCGATGAGAACGATGTCATCGCTCTCGTCGTTTTCCAGCTCGAAGGCCAGCAGAGTTTCGTACTCCACCGTCTTTTCACGGGAAAAGGGCTTGGCACAGCGGTCACAGCTGAGGGAGAGTGTGGTCGCCAAACTGGCGTTGAGCAACAGGGCACCCGCCATATTTCGCACCCTGCCCTCCACACGGACAGGCTGCGGCGCAGGCCGCTCACCGTTCCACTCGAACTGGGAGAGATCCAGCTGAAAGTCGAAGGGGAGTGTTGCGCCCGGCTCGTGGGCGATCTGCTTCAAATCCAGTTTCATGGCACACCTCGCATAATGGCACAGATGGTATTATACTCAACAGTTGGGGGATTGTCAAATACTTTCTTGATATTTTCCTCTTTTTTCTTTCAAATCTTTATGGAGAGAATATTGCGTGTTGACAGAGGTCTCCTGCTCTGCTAAACTTTCACCGGAGACTGATGCAGTGCTTCTGGCAGCTCCCGGCGACGGGTTTGTGCTTATTGCTGCATCAGTCTTTTTTATGGTAGATTATACCCACCAATCACCGAAAGAGGAGGGTGAGCCGTGAAAGAGTTCACCATCGGGAAAAATGATGCCGGGCAGCGGCTGGATCGCTGGCTGGCCAAGACCCTTCCCCTGCTCCCCGCCCCGCTGGCGCAGAAGTATATCCGGCTCAAGCGGGTGAAGGTCAACGGCAAGGGCTCCAAGCGGGACGCGCGGCTCAACGTGGGGGACGTGCTGCAATTATACATCAACGATGAGTTTTTTGCCACCCCCAATCGGGAAAACGCCTTCCTGTCCGTGTTCAAGCCCCAGCTTGACATCGTATACGAGGACGAAAACCTGATGCTGCTCAACAAGAAGCCGGGCATGGTGGTGCACCCCGACGACCATGAGCGGGTGAACACCCTTATCACCCACATTCAGGCGTACCTCTACCAGAAGAAGGAGTGGTCGCCTTACTGGGAGAACTCCTTCGCCCCCGCCCTGTGCAACCGCATCGACCGCAATACCGGCGGCATCGTCATCGCCGCCAAGAATGCCGAGACTCTGCGCATCATGAACCAGAAGATCAAGGATCGGGAGCTGACCAAGCTGTACCTGTGCATTGTCCACGGGGAGATGAAGCCCCGTGAGGGAGAGCTGAAGGGCTTCATCCTCAAGGATGAGGACAAGGCGCAGGTGAAGGTGTACGACCACCCCGTCCCCGGCGGCAAGACCGCCCTTACCTTATATAAAACACTTGCTGTGAAAAACGGCCTGTCGCTGGTGGAGTGCGACCTCATCACCGGGCGCACCCATCAGATCCGTGCCCAGTTCGCCGCCGCAGGCCATCCCCTGCTGGGGGACGGCAAGTACGGACGGGAGCGGGACAACAAACAGTTTGGCCGCAGCTATCAGGCCCTCTGCTCCTACAAACTGAAGTTTGAATTCACCACCGATGCCGGTTGTCTTGCCCACCTGAACGGTCGGGAATGGACGGTGGAGGACGTGGATTTCGTCAAGGAATATTTCTGATATTTTCTCCTCATCATATCCCCAATTTTATGCAGCACTTTACTGTGTAAAATTGGGGAATATTTTAGCGCAAAATGATTGACAATCCCTGTACGACATACTATGATTTAGTGTGCTATCCGTGAAAATCCGGGGCCTTCGGGCCGCTTGGAATGACCGAGCGCCGCCGGGTGAATAAATCGAGGGAGCTGACACTGTAAAGAAAAACGGCCATGTTCGGGCTGCCGCACAGACCACACGCACCGGGCATGGAGAAAAGAGGTAAGAAATGGCCAACGAACTGATCCGCCTGAAGGACTGCGTCATGTCTTACGACGATGACGTAGTACTCGACCACATCAATCTGTACATCAACGACAAAGAGTTCCTCACGCTGCTGGGCCCCAGTGGGTGCGGCAAGACCACCACGCTTAGAATTATCGGCGGGTTCTTGACGCCTACCTCCGGGGACGTTTTATTTGACGGCGTGAGGATCAATGATGTTCCCCCCCATTTGCGGGCGGTGAACACCGTGTTCCAGAAGTACGCCCTGTTCCCCCATCTCAACGTGTTCGAGAATGTGGCCTTCGGCCTGCGCATCCCCCGCACGGAGGAGGTGGAGGTCAACGGCAAGAAGCGCACCAAAAAGGTGAAGCTGTCCGAGGACGAGATCCACGAGCGGGTCATGGAAATGCTGGAGGCCGTCAACCTCAAGGGCTTTGAGAAGCGCTCCATCACCCAGCTTTCCGGCGGTCAGCAGCAGCGGGTGGCCATCGCCCGTGCGCTGGTCAACCGCCCCAAGGTGCTGCTGCTGGACGAGCCTCTGGGCGCACTGGATCTGAAGCTGCGCAAGGATATGCAGATCGAGCTGAAGCGCATCCAGCAGTCGCTGGGCATTACCTTTATCTACGTCACCCACGATCAGGAAGAGGCTCTGGCCATGTCCGACACCGTGGTGGTCATGGACGGCGGACGCATCCAGCAGATCGGCACGCCGGAGGACATTTACAACGAGCCCAAGAACGCCTTTGTGGCCGACTTCATCGGTGAGTCCAACATCATCGACGGCGTGATGCTGGAGGACAACGTGGTGCAGATGTACGGCAAGAAGTTCCCCTGTCTGGACGGCGGCTTCGCCCCCAACGAGCCGGTGGACGTGGTCATCCGTCCGGAGGACATCGACATCGTCCCCGTGGAGCAGGGTCAGCTTGTGGGCACCGTCACCTCCGTCACCTTCAAGGGTATGCAGTATGACATCATTGTGGACTTCAAGGGCTTCAAATGGCTCATCCAGACCACCGACCACTCCCCTGAGGGCGCCCGCATCGGCATCAAGATCGATCCCGACGGCATCCACATCATGAAGAAGAGCAAGTACTCCGGTATGTTCGGCGACTACTCCTCCTTCTCTGAGGAATATGACGAGCTGGACGACGCCACTCTGGAGCCGGACGGCGAGGAGGAGAGCGAGGATGAAAACTAAGCGTCTGGCGCTCTTCAACATCCCCTATGTGATCTGGATGGCCATCTTCGTGGTGGCTCCCATCATCATGGTGGTGGTGTACGCCCTTTCCTCCGCAGACGGCGGCTTTACGCTGGAGAACTTCGCCAGCATGGGCACCTATGCCACGGTGTTTGGCCGCTCCTTCTGGCTGGCCTTCCTTGCCACCGTGATCTGCCTGCTCATCGGCTACCCCATTGCGTACATGATGTCCAAGGAGGGTCCCCGCTTCCAGCGGCTGGCCATGGTGCTCATCATGCTGCCCATGTGGATGAACTTCCTGCTACGCACCTATTCCTGGATGTCCATTCTGGAAAACAACGGCCTGCTCAATCAGCTCTTTCAGTCCATCGGGCTGTTTGACCTGATCAACAGTATTTTCGGCACCAATATCGACCACTTCAAGATGATCGGCACCCAGGGCGCCGTGGTGCTGGGCATGGTGTACAACTACCTGCCCTTCATGATCCTGCCCATCTACTCCGTCATCGTGAAGCTGGATCACTCCCTGCTGGAAGCTGCCCGTGATCTGGGCGCCAACTCCATGGGCGTGTTCCGCAAGGTTATCCTGCCCCTGTCCCTGCCCGGCGTGCTGTCGGGCATCACGATGGTGTTTGTGCCGTCGGTCTCCACCTTTGCCATCTCCCGCCTGCTGGGCGGCGGCACCCAGATGCTGCTGGGCGACCTCATCGAGCAGCAGTTCCTGGGCGGTGCATACAACCCCCATCTGGGCGCAGCCATCGCACTGGTGATGATGCTCATCGTGGTGGTGTGCATGGTGGTCATGAATCGCTTCGGTGAGGGCGAAGAACAGGCGGTGATGCTATGAAAAAGAGAAATTCCGCCTTTAACCGTGTCTCCATGGCACTGGTGTTCCTGTTCCTGTACGCCCCCATTTTCCTGCTCATTGTGTTCTCCTTCAACGCCGGTGACAGCAACGCCGTGTGGGAGGGCTTCTCCCTGAGCTGGTACAAAGAGCTGTTCAGCGACCGCATCATCATGCGCAGCGTGTACACCACGCTGCTGGTGTCCCTGCTGGCTACCATCATCGCCACCATCGGAGGCACCTTCGCCGCCGTGGGCTTTTACAGCCTGCGCCGGCGCAGCCGCAACACCCTGAACACGGTGAACAACATCCCCATGATGAACGCCGACATCGTCACCGGCGTGGCCATGTGCCTGTTCTTCGTGGCCTTCTTCGCCTTCTGGAAGGATTTTGCCCTGTGGTTCAACTCCATTCAGGGGCTCATCGAGCTGCCCACCCGATTGACACTCAACTTCGGCACGCTGCTCATCGCACACATCACCTTCAACATCCCCTATGTCATCCTGTCCGTGGGCCCCAAGCTGCGGCAGCTTGATAAAAATCTGGTGGATGCCGCCATGGATCTGGGCTGCACGTGGATGCAGGCCTTCCGCAAGGTCATCCTGCCTGAGATCAAGCCGGGCATCGTAACGGGCGCACTCACCGCCTTCACCATGAGTATTGATGACTTTATCATCAGTTACTTTACCGCCGGCTCCTCCTCCCAGACCCTGGCCATGACCATCTATGGCATGACCAAAAAGCGGGTCACGCCGGAGATCAACGCCATCTCCACCCTGCTGTTCGTGGCGGTGCTCCTCCTGCTGGTGATCACCAACATTCGGGAGGCCCGACAGGAAAAGCTGGCTGCCCAGCGCCGCACCCTGCCCACCTCCTCTGAGGCTGCCCGCCGTCCCAACCAGAAGCGCACCGGCTCCTTCGGCCCGCTGAAGAAGGCGCTGGCCTGTGTGGCCGTGGTGGCTGTGGTAGGCGGCATCGTCATCTCCGCCCACGGCACCGCCGGTCAGCGGGTGGTCAACGTGTGCAGCTGGGGCGAGTATATCGATGAGTCCCTCATCGACCAGTTTGAGGAGGAGACGGGCATCACCGTCAACTACCAGACGGTGGAGAGCAACGAGGCCCTGTATGCCCTGCTGAAGGCGGGTGCCGGTGATTACGATGTCATCGTCCCCTCCGACTACATGATCTCCCAGCTCATTGAGGAGGGTATGCTGGAGAAGCTGGATTACAGCAAGATCCCCAATTACGACCTCATCGACGACCGCTTCAAGGGTCTGTCCTACGACCCCGATGACCAGTACAGCGTGCCCTACACCTGGGGCACCGTGGGCATCATCTACAACACCACCATGGTGGATGAGCCCATCACCAGCTGGAGCGCCATGTTCGACGACAAGTATGCCGGCGATGTGCTGCTCATCAACAATTCCCGTGACGCTCTGGGCTTTGCTCTGCTGAGTCTGGGCTACTCGGTGAACACCACCGACGAGGCAGAAATCCGGGAAGCCTACGAGAAGCTGGCCGACGCCACCGACCGGGGCGTGTATCAGGGCAAGGTCATGGACGAAATCTACGCCAAGATGGAGGGCGGCAACGCCGCCATCGCCACCTACTATGCCGGTGACTATCTGTCCATGCTGGACAACAACGAGGATCTGGCCTTTGTGGTGCCGGAGGAGGGCTCCAACTGGTTCGTGGACGCCATGTGTATCCTCAAGGATGCCCCCCATCAGGATGAGGCCCACGAGTGGATCAACTTCATCGCCTCCACCGAGGCCAATCTGGCCAACATGGACTATATCTGGTACGCCTCCCCCAACCGTGAAGCACTGGAGCGGTACCCCGCCTACTACGAGGAGCTGTACGAGGAGCCGCTGGATCCTGAGATCTACGAGATCATGGCAGCTCCCCCGGAGGTACTGGAAAACTGCGAGTCCTATGTGGTGCTCCCCCCTGAGATCCGTGAGCTGTACAACGAGCTGTGGATCAAGCTGGGCATCTAAGGAGGTCATCCCATGTCCATTGAGATCGGCTTAAAGGGCCGCTCCGAGACCGTTGTCACCCAAGACAACACCGCCAGCGCCATCGGCTCCGGCTTAGTCCCCGTGTTCGCCACCCCCCACATGATCGCCCTGATGGAGAACGCCGCCGCCAGCTCCCTCCTGCCCCATCTGGCAGAGGATGAGGGGTCGGTGGGCACCCATCTCAACGTGGCTCACTCCTCCGCCACCCCCATCGGCATGAAGGTGTGGGCGGAAGCGGTGCTCACCGCCGTGGATGGCAAGAAGATCACCTTTGAGGTAGCCGCCTTCGACGAGGCGGGCGAGATCGGCCGGGGTACCCATGAGCGGTTCATCATCAAGCCGGAACGGTTTCTGGCAAAGACCCAGAGCAAATTGAATTTATGAGCCGACAGCGCCCGAAACATTGTTTCGGGCGCTGTATTTCTTTGTGGGCGCTGTTCTCTTGTCGGGCGGGCCGATGAGGGCATCGGCCCCTACGCATACACCTGTGAGCCATCCG
Organism: Candidatus Enterenecus sp.; assembly: GCA_045589915.1. Classification (GTDB taxonomy): domain Bacteria; phylum Bacillota; class Clostridia; order Oscillospirales; family Oscillospiraceae; genus Enterenecus. The sequence goes on along the minus strand of JAZNQA010000108.1, from coordinate 1,813 downwards.
CAGGGGCGCACCTATGTGTGCGCCTAAATAGCGGGCGGGTCTTGGCCCCGCCCCTACGCCAGATCTGAATCCTGCAATTTCAATTGACTCTCGAACCCAGCCATGCTAAAATGATAACACTCCCCCCCAGGGGGGTATTAACACAAGGATGTGATAGCTTATGATGGCCGACCAAAACACGGTGCTGCGCCTGCTTAAGACCGCTCGGGGACAGATCGACGGCATCCTCAAAATGGTGGAGGAGAACCGCTACTGCATGGACATCTCCCAGCAGGTGATGGCGGCGGACGCCCTGCTCCGCAGGGTGAATAAGGAGATCCTGTCCGCCCACCTGAAGCATTGCGTGGAGCACGCCCAGAGCGATCAGGAGCGCTCCGACAAAATCGACGAGCTGGTAAACGCCCTGGGCAAGCTGCTGTAAGGCATAAGAAAGTTTGGTGAATCCATGAAGCAAAAATTTACCGTCACCGGCATGACGTGCAGCGCCTGCTCTGCCCATGTGGACAAGGCGGTGCGCAGGCTGCCCGGCGTGACGGAGGTCAATGTGAACCTGCTGGGCGGCTCCATGACGGTGGAGTGGCAGGGAGCGCTGACAGCGGAGGGAATCATCTCCGCCGTGGAGCAGGCCGGATACGGCGCCTCCCTCCCCACCATCACTCAGGCGCAGGCCAAACCTGCCGCCAATGCCATGGAGGATGACCTGAAAAACATGAAGCGGCGGCTCATCGCCTCCGTCATCTTCCTCATTCCTCTGTTTTACCTGTCCATGGGACATATGATGGACTGGCCTATTCCCCACGTCTTCCACGGGACGGAGAACGCCCTCACCTATGCCCTCACCCTGTTCCTGCTCACCCTCCCCATCCTCATCATCAACCAGAAATACTATCGGGTGGGGTTCAAGACCCTGTGGCACCGCTCCCCCAACATGGACGCCCTCATCGCTGTGGGGTCTGGGGCGGCGGTGGTGTACGGCATCGTGGCCCTGTACCGCATCGGCTGGGGGCTGGGTCACGGGGACATGACGGTGGTGGAGCGCTACTCCATGGATCTGTACTTCGAGTCCGCCGGCATGATCGTCACCCTCATCACCGTGGGCAAGTATCTGGAGACCCGCTCCCGTGGCAAAACGGGACAGGCCATTGCCCGGCTGATGGCTCTCACTCCCAAAACCGCCACCGTCCTGCGGGACGGCGTGGAGGTGGAGCTGCCGGTGGAGCAGGTGCAGCAGGGTGACCTGCTGCTGGTGCGACCCGGCGGGTCGGTGCCGGTGGACGGCGTGGTGGTGGAGGGGGCATCCTCGGTGGATGAATCCGCCCTCACCGGCGAATCGGTCCCCGTGGACAAGACCGTGGGGGACGCCGTCATCTCCGCCTCCATCAACCGCTCCGGCGTGCTCACCCTGCGGGCCACCCGTGTGGGGGAGGACACCACGCTGGCTCAAATGATCCGCCTGGTGGACGAGGCCGCCTCCTCCAAAGCGCCCATCGCACGGTTGGCCGACAAGGTGGCCGGTATCTTCGTTCCTGTGGTCATGGCCATCGCTCTGTGTACCGCCCTCATCTGGCTGCTCACCGGCCATTCGGCGGAGCAGGCCCTCACCTCCGGCGTGGCGGTGCTGGTGATCTCCTGCCCCTGTGCGCTGGGGCTGGCCACCCCCGTAGCCATCATGGTGGGCACCGGCAAGGGAGCCGAGCAGGGCATCCTCATCAAGTCCGCCGAAGGCTTGGAGCGGCTGCGCTCGGTCACCACCGTGGTGCTGGACAAGACGGGCACCATCACCGAGGGCAGGCCGCAAGTGACTGACCTTTAC